>JBKPBZ010000227.1:0-4583 GCA_046727115.1 Actinomycetota bacterium
CACCCGGGGCGCGGGGACCAGGTCAGCGAGCCCGCGGCCGCCGGCCCCACGTTCGACGCCGAGGGGAACCGCACCGCGCCCGGCGGCTCAGCGCGAGCTGGCCCGGCCCGCGGCAAAATCACCCGCTAATGCACCGGTCAAGCCACCGGTAAAGGCGCCGGTAAAGGCGCCCGCTGCCAAGTCACCTGCCCGGACCACCGCCCGCCGCTGAAGCCGGCGCACCGGCCCCTGCTGTCTCAGAGGTTCGAGTTAGAGGTTCACGACTCGGTGGATTCAGCTCAGGGGATTCGGTTTAGGGGATTCGAGTCAGAGGTTTCGAGGCCTGTCTTCCCGGGGCGTGCTGTCGGGTCCCTGTGCGGTATCCGGGCCCTGGGCGGTCTCCGGCCGCTGCGCGGTGTCGGCCCGGGTCGCGTCATCCCGGCGGCGCTGGTCGCCGGACACTTGGTCGCCGGAGGCAGGCGTGCCCGTCGCTGGCTGGCCGGCGGCCCTCTCGGAGCGCAAATCCGCGCGGGTCGGCATTTCCTTGGTTTCGCCTTCTCGTTCGGACGTCACCACGTCAGGGTCCACCTCGTCGGCTTTGCGCAGTTGCTCCTGCGCGCCGGAGCGGACGCTTTCTGCCTCTTCTTTACGGCTGCGGGCTTCCTGCCGCAGGCGCTCGGCTTCCAGATCGGCCTCCTGCGCGTCGGCCTCGGCACGCACCGCTTTGGCATCACGTTCCCGCGCAGCGAATTCGTCGGCCTTGGCCTGTTCACGCATCTCGGCGGCGCGGTTCCGGTCCGCCGCCACCTTGCGCTTGCGGCTGACCATGACTGCGACTGCCACGATCGCGAGCACCACAACGATGCCGACGATAATTCCTATGAGCTGCCCTGAATCCACGGTGATCCGCCTTTTCTCTTAGGTTGCTTAACCTGCCCCAAAAACCACTGGAAAAACCACATCAGCAAACAGCAACAGTAAACCGCAGAACTGGGCCGGTAGCTATGGTCTCGGCAACCGATGTCCGGGCGGACCTGCGGCTATTTGGCGCGCGGAACCTTGAAGCGGGTCAGTTTGGCGTCCTGCCCGTCCAGCTCGGACCAGGACTTTTCAGTTTCCAGGATGGTCAGGGCGCTGGTCGGAAAGCGCGTGGCAGCATCCATATAGGCGTCGTGGTCGGAATCGCGGGACGCGAGATGCATGGCGAGGTCCTGCACCCCGGGCATGTGCGAAATCACCATAAGCGTGGTCACGGTGTCCGGGACGTGATTGATCACCGCCAGCATGCGCGAGGCGGACGCGGCGTACAGGCCATCCTCGAGCTTAGGCGTCGGCGCTTTGTCCCCCAGGGCGTGGCACACCCAGGTGCAGGTCTGGCGGGTCCGCAGCGCGCTGGAGCAGAGGATGAAATCAGGGACCACGCCGTGCTTCAACAGCCACTTTCCGGCGACGGGCGCATCTTTGTGGCCACGCTCTTCGAGCGGCCTTTCATGGTCAGCAACCCCGCCGGGCCAGTCGGACTTGGCGTGCCGCATAATCACCAGCCGTTTGATGTGATGCGCGCTCATGCCCCAATCCTAGTGCGGCGGTTCTCCCCAGACGCCCACGCCACCAGCAGCCGCTCAGTCTTCAAGGACAAAGGTCACTTCCAGCACAACGTGCCAGGCAACCACGGCGCCGTCGCTGATTTCAACCTTTTGTTCCTTCACCCACGCCCCCGTGACATTGCGCAGGGTCTTGTTGGCCCGGTCGACGCCCTCCTTAATAGCGGCATCAAACGAGGTCTTGGAGTTCGCGCTCAGGGTAGTAATCCGTGCAACAGACATGTCTTCCTCCCAATTGTCGGCTCAACGGTCCGAGACTACGCCGCACCCACGAAACACAACAGAGCCCAACCGCGACTCACCAAGGGCGGCTTCGCCGGATTTGGGGCCGTGCCCGTCCCCAGCCGCTCCCAACTCTCGCAAGCTCGAGTCGGGGCCCTCGCGGCAGTGGGCCCCCGCGGTGCCCGCCACGCCGCGGCCCCAAAATCCGGCTCGCCGCCGCAGCTATGGAGGCACCTACAAGACAACCCAGCCGCGGAGGCACATGCCCGTCAGCCGGCCCACCCAAAGCGCCCAACGCGCAGGTGGGCGAGCTTAACCGTCGGCCGGAAGCGAAGCGGGTTTCCGCGTAGTGCCGCATCGCCGACTGAGGAACGAAGGAGGTGTCTAAGGCACGGCGGAAAGTCGCTGAAGCTTCAGGAAACGCGAAAGCGCCCGCCCCAGTTCAGGGGACGGACGCTTTGCGTGGGCTGGAGAGCTAGATCGAGTATTCCGGAGCGGCCCAGACCACTACTTCGGGGTGCTCGTAGAACCGGTAACCCTGGCCGCGCACGGTGCGCACGGTGTTGGCGAGGCGGCCGAGCTTGGAACGCAGGCGGCGGATGTGGACGTCGATGGTCCGCTCGTTCGGGACCTCTTCGGCGTTCCGCCACAGGCCTTCAAGGAGCTCGTCGCGGCCCACGGTGCGGGTGCCGTTCTCCACGAGGTAGTTCAGGAGCTCGAACTCCTTGAATGTCAGGTTCAGGGATTCGCCGTCGAGGTGCACCTCACGGCGGGCGAGGTCGATCAGCACGCCGGAAGGCCGCGGATCCTGCGGCTGCTGCAGGCGCGATGTTTCGGTGCGCTGGCGGGCCCCTGCGGTGGGGTCACCGAAAGTCGAGCGGACGACGTCGAGCGCGGAACCCGGGGCACTGGCCGGCGCGACGGCGACGGCGGCATAGCTTTCCGCGCCGGCAACGAGCGACTGTGCGTACGCCCGGATTTCCTGGGCCAGCTTGGCGATGGACGTGCCGGCCGCAGCTGCGGTTTCCTCGTCGATCCCCATGTACAGCACGAAGCCGCGGGCCACGTTGTCGCTGGGGGCCGGACGGACCGGGTTGCCGGCACCGGGGGCAATTACGGGGGTGGGCGCCGTGGCGGGGGCGGGCGGAACGGCACGGAGCTGGCCGTAGGAGTCAGGGTTGTAGCCCTGCGCTGCATATCCGGGGGCGGGGAAGCTGCCGGTGGAGCCGGCGGGTGCGAACGCGGAGCGGCCGCCAAAGCCCTGGCGGATACCGGAGGCCTGGCCGGCCTTGCTGGCGTTACGGACGGAGATGTGGACGTATCCGGATGCAACTGACATGGAATGCTTACCTCAATGTGAAATGGCCGTCATCGCGGCTCGAATGCTTCTTTCCCCGCAATGAAATTGGGGAGGGGCGCCCGACTCTGGGCTGGGGGGCGAATGCCTAGAAACTCTCAGGGGTGTAAAAGTTAGGCGTGCATTCGACAACAGCGCATCTCGGTACCAGCGGGTGTGCTGATCCAGGAAGCTGCGGCTGCAGGTGCTGTTGAGTTCTTGTTCACAATTGAAGTGTGCAACGTAACAATGCGAACGTGCAAGTAACAAAGGATCCCGAGTTCCACATAGTGAGACAGATCCGGGAATTGTAGCGCACGTCACAATTCTAAGTCCAGAAAAAAATAACAAGTGTTTTGCCGACCGGAAGGTCGGGAAGTGGCTTTGGCCGAACATTATTCGGGCAACCCTTCCTTCCGCATGAAATCGTTCACAGCATGGCAAACAGGCAAAACCCGGCCTTTGCGCCGTTCCCGGCGAGGCCGTCCAAGGAGTGGGCAGCCGCCATTGCGGCCTGGCTCGGCGGCAATGGCGGCTGCGGCGGTGTCAGTTGGACTGGCCCGTGGCGGTCGCCGCCACCACCATGACCGACGACGCCGTGTAGCCGGACCCCTCCTTGGCCGCCACGATCCGCACTGTCCCGCCCGCGACGATATCCGCGACGCTCAACTGGGTGGCCGTACCGCCGGCCTGCTGGCGCCTCTGTTGCAGATTACTCACCACCACATCGGTGCCCAAGGCATAGCTGCGCGTGAACCCGTCACTGCTTTTGACCGTGACTGAAGACGAACTGATCTCGCTCACTGTGCCCAGTTGCTCGGCCATGGTGGTGTATCCGGATCCTTGCAGCACCACGTACTCGGCGTGCACTGCCGCGGAAAGCCCGCCGCCCATCCCACCGGCAGCAAAGTCGCCGGGACCGCCCTGGCCCGACATGCCGCCTCCGGAGAAACCGCCCTGTGCAGAACCGGGCATGCCCGGGGCAACGCCCTGGCCGCCCACCCCTCCGCCCGCCGCCCCACCGGCGGCCGTGCCGGCAGCACCACTGGCGGCCGCCGAACTTGAGGTAAGGGCATAGACTCCGGCCCCGGCGCCGATTGCCAGCACAGCTGCGGCCCCGGCGACGGCGAGCCCCCGGGTGAGGGTCCAAGGCTTTGCCGTCGAGCCGGTCCTGGCGGCGCCTCCCGGCGCTCCCCAGCCTGCGGGGGCCGTTGTAGCTTGCGACTCCTGCCGGGGCATGCCCCAAGCGGTTGCCGACGCCGGCGCTGTCGAAACCGCGGGCGCGCCCACGCCGGAGGCAGAGCCGGCTGACGGCTGCCCGGCGTCGTACTGCCCAGCGTCGTACTGCCCAGCGTCGTACGGCCCAGCGTCGTAGGGTCCAGCGCCGGGGTGTCCTGTCTCAGGGTTTCCGGCCTTGTACTCGACGGTCGCCTGGGGCGTGG
>JBKPBZ010000228.1:0-2112 GCA_046727115.1 Actinomycetota bacterium
CCGGCGACCGAGCAAGCGGCCGCGATGCCGCGGACGATGTCGGCGATGCGCTCCGGGACCACCTTGCCGCAGGCGATGTAGTCGGTCATGTAGAGCGGCTCGGCGCCCACGACGACGATGTCGTCCACCACCATGCCGACGAGGTCGAAGCCAATGGTGTCGTGGATGTCCATGGCCTGGGCGATTGCCACCTTGGTGCCGACGCCGTCGGTGGAGGTGGCCAGCAGCGGGCGCTTGTAGGTGAGCAGCCGGGAGACGTCATAGAGGCCAGCGAACCCGCCGACGCCGCCGATCACCGAGGCGTTGTGGGTTGCCTTGACGGCGCCCTTCATGAGTTCGACGGCGCGGTCTCCCGCTTCGACGTCGACGCCGGCGGAGGCGTAGGTGATGCCGGTGTTCTGGGCGGCGTTCATGTCAGCGGCCGGGGAGGCGGAAGTCATACTGGCTCTTTCTTGTCGGCTGTGGTGACGCGGTCGGCATCGGTGAGCAGTTCTTCGAATTCGGAGTCCGGCCCCGGATCGCAGCCAGTGGCACCGGCCTTCTCGGCCGGATCCGCGGTGGCGGGGATGCTGGCGTCGGCGGCGGAGGCCGCGCCGAGGGCGGCATCTCCGGCGGCGGGCAGGCCGCCCAGATCCGTGCGTTCGAGCAGGTTCTTGCCGAGCTTGTCCGCACCCGGGAGCTCGATGGGGTACTTGCCGGTGAAGCAGGCGGTGCAGAGGCGTTCGCGGGGCTGCTGGGTGGCGCCGATCATGCCGTCTTCGGAAATGTACGCCAGGGAATCGGCGCCGATGGCCTGGGTGATCTCTTCGACGGTGGCGCCGTTGGCGATCAGCTCCGCCCGGGAGGCGAAATCGATACCGTAGAAGCACGGCCATTTCACCGGCGGGGAGGAAATCTTGATGTGGACGCTGGCGGCGCCGGCTTCCCGGAGCATCCGCACGATGGCGCGCTGGGTGTTGCCGCGAACGATCGAGTCATCCACCACCACGACCCGCTTGCCGCGGATTACGGATTCGAGGGCGTTGAGCTTGAGCCGGATGCCGAGCTGCCGCAGGGTCTGCGAGGGCTGGATGAATGTGCGGCCCACGTAGGAGTTCTTAACGAAGCCGTGCGCGAAGGGGATGCCGGATTCCTCGGCGTAGCCCACCGCCGCGGGGGTGCCCGATTCCGGCACCGGGATGACGATGTCCGCTTCCTGGGTGTTTTCGCGGGCCAGCTGGCGGCCCATTTCCACACGGGATTCGTACACCGAGCGGCCCGCAATGGACGCGTCCGGGCGGGCGAGGTAAACGTATTCGAAAACGCAGCCGGCCGGCGTCGCCTCGGCGAAGCGCTGCGAGCGGACGCCGTCCTCGTCGATCGCGATGAACTCGCCGGGTTCGATTTCGCGGATGAAGCTGGCGCCGACGGTGGCGAGGGCCGACTGCTCGGAGGCCACCACCCAACCGCGTTCCAGCCGGCCCAGGCAGAGCGGGCGGATGCCGTAGGTGTCGCGGGCTGCGTAGAGGGTGCCCTCATCCATGAAGACGAAGCAGAAGCCGCCCTTGATCTTGGGCAGCAGCTCCATGGCGGTCTGCTCCAGGGACTTGCCCTCTTCGCCCTCGAGGAGCGCGGTGACCAGGGCAGTGTCAGAGGTGTTGCCCTGCTTCATCTCGCCGCTGAGGTTTCCGCCATTGCGGTCCTCGATCATCGTCTTGAGCTCGGCAGTGTTGGTCAGGTTGCCGTTGTGGGCCAGGGCCACGGTGCCCGTGGCGGTCGCGCCAAGGGTGGGTTGGGCATTGGCCCAGTGGCTGGCGCCAGTAGTGGAATAGCGGCAGTGGCCGACGGCCAGGTGCCCGGTCAGGGTGTTCAGGGTCGTCTCGTCGAAGACCTGGGAAACGAGGCCCATGTCCTTGTAGACGTTAATCCGCTTGCCGTCGCTGGTTGCAATACCAGCCGACTCCTGGCCGCGGTGCTGCAGTGCATACAGCCCGTAGTAGGTGAGTTTTGCTACTTCTTCACCGGGTGCCCAGACCCCGAAGACGCCGCATGCGTCCTGAGGGCCTTTTTCGCCTGGGAGAAGATCATGAGAAAGTTTTCCATCGCCGCGTGCCACTGGTCGATTATCTCACG
>JBKPBZ010000229.1:0-7071 GCA_046727115.1 Actinomycetota bacterium
GTCCGGCTGGAGGCACTCCGCGATGGGGGTCCGGCGGCCCCCGGCCAGGCCCGCGGCCGGGGCGCGGCGGGTACGGCGACGTCGGCGTCAATAGGGGTGGCGACGTCGATTGGGAGGACCTGCTCGGTGGCTGGTTCCGACAGCAGGGAGCAGGCCCGGCCCAGGGGGCGGACCACGAAGCCGAGATTCGGCTGACCCTCGAAGAAGCGATCCGTGGCGGACGGCGCACCGTCCGCCTGTCCCAGCCGGGTGGCGAAACCCGGAACTATGACGTCGACGTACCCGCCGGTGTGCTGGACGGTCAGCGCATCCGCCTCGCCGGGGAGGGCGCCGAGGGCCGCGACGGGGGTCCGTCGGGGGATCTGTTCCTGACCGTACGCATCCAGCCGGACCCCCGATACAGGCTCAAGGGCCGGGACATTCACTTCGACCTTCCCGTCACGCCGTCGGAGGCCGCTCTCGGGGCCAAGATCAAGGTCAACGCGCCAGCGGGCCCGGTCACCATCACCGTACCCGAAGGGTCTTCCAGCGGCCGCAGACTTCGGCTTCGCGGGCAGGGCCTGCCCGGCCCGAAGGGCCAGGCGGGGAACCTCTACGCGGAGATCCGCGTCATGGTGCCACCGCGGCTGAGCACTGCAGTGCGCAAGCTATACGAGGAGCTTGCCGCTGTGTCCGACTTTCACCCGAGGGAGGGGCTTCTATGAGCCGAGAATATCCGCTGGCCTATCCGTGGCGCCTGAATCTCGAGGCGGTGGCCCGGCGCAGCGGCGTCCACCCCGACGTCGTCATGCGGTTCGTAGATCTGGATCTGATCCGGCCGCTGGGCGACGCGCCGGGCGGGCCCTGGTTCAGTCCGCGGGCCCCGGAACTCATATCGCGGGTCATGAGGCTCCATTCGGAGCTGTCGCTGAACTACGCGGCAATCCCGTTGGTACTCGATCTGCTGGTGCGGATCGACTCGCTTGAACGACGACTGGTTGAAATCACGCAGGTGGAAGGGACTACGTCACGATGAACATGGAGAGTTTGACGCAAAAGTCGCAGGAGGCGTTGGCAGAGGCTCAACGGATAGCCCAACGCAATGGGCACACTGAGACCGACGGCGAACACCTGCTGCTGGCCCTGCTGGAGCAGGAAAGTGGCCTTGTCCCGCGCCTGCTCGTGGGCATGCAGGTGGATGTGGATGAGCTGAGGGGGGCCGTCGAAGCCGAGCTGAGGCGCAAGCCAAAAGTCACGGGCCCGGGAGCGGCACCGGGCCAGGTGTATGTGAGCCGCAGGCTGGGCACACTCCTCGATGCCGCGGAACGTGAAGCCAAACGGCTCAAGGACGAGTATGTCTCGGTGGAGCACCTGCTGGTGGCCCTGGCGGAGGAAGGACGGTCCACTGCGGCCGGAAGGGTGCTGGCTGATCACAGGGTCACCCGTGAGTCATTCCTGTCGGTCCTGACCCAAGTGCGCGGAAATCAGCGCGTCACCTCGGCAACACCGGAGCAGACCTACGAGGCGCTGGAGAAGTACGGCCGCGATCTGGTGGCGGACGCCCGCACCGGAAAGCTGGATCCGGTCATCGGCCGCGACGCGGAAATCCGGCGGGTCGTGCAGATACTTTCACGCAAGACCAAAAACAATCCGGTGCTGATCGGCGAGCCCGGAGTCGGCAAGACCGCAATTGTGGAGGGACTGGCCCAGCGGATCGTCCGGCAGGATGTGCCGGAAGGGCTGAAGAACAAGACCATCTTCTCGCTTGACATGAGCTCGCTCGTGGCCGGTGCCAAGTACCGCGGCGAGTTCGAGGAGCGGCTGAAGGCGGTGCTGGCCGAGGTGCTGGCGGCAGAGGGCAGGATCCTGCTGTTCGTAGACGAACTGCACACCGTCGTCGGGGCAGGCGCGTCCGAGGGGTCGATGGACGCCGGGAATATGCTCAAGCCAATGCTGGCGCGCGGGGAGCTGCACATGATCGGCGCCACCACCCTCGACGAATACCGCAAACACATTGAGTCGGATGCGGCTTTGGAACGCCGATTCCAGCCGGTCCTGGTTGAGGAACCCGACGTCGAGGACGCCATTTCCATTCTTCGCGGCCTGCGGGAGCGGCTTGAGGTCTTCCACGGCGTACGGATCCAGGATAGTGCTCTGGTGGCTGCGGCCGCCCTTTCCCACCGGTACATCACTGACCGGTTCCTTCCGGACAAGGCCATTGATCTCGTGGATGAGGCGTGCGCCCGGCTGCGGACGGAAATTGATTCGATGCCGGCCGAACTGGATGAGCTCACGCGGAAGGTCACGCGGCTCGAAATAGAAGAGGCGGCACTCTCCAAGGAGACCGATCCGGCCAGCAAGACACGGCTCGAGGAGCTGAGGCGTGAATTGGCAGACCTGCGCGCCGAGGCCGACGCGAAGAGGGCCCAATGGGAAGCCGAGCGCCAGGCGATCCACAAACTGCAGGAAATCCGCAGTGAACTGGAGCGGGGGCGGCAGGAGGCTGAGGAAGCCGAGCGGAACTACGACCTCAATCGGGCGGCGGAGCTGCGCTACGGCAGACTTGCCGACCTCGAACGGCGGCTGGCCGCCGAGGAGGAACGGCTGACCGCGAAACAGGGTGAACAACGCCTGCTCCGCGAGGTGGTGACGGAGGACGAGATCGCCGACATCGTCGCGGCCTGGACAGGCATACCGGTCGCACGGCTGAAGCAGGGCGAACGTGAGAAAGTCCTGCACCTGGACGAAATCCTGCGCGCCCGCGTTGTGGGGCAGGAAGAAGCGATCAGCGCTGTGTCGGACGCCATCATCCGCGCCCGCTCCGGTATCCGGGATCCCCGCCGGCCCATCGGCTCCTTCATCTTCCTCGGCCCGACCGGCGTAGGGAAGACCGAGCTTGCAAAGGCTCTGGCTGCGGCGCTCTTCGACAGCGAGAACGCTATGATCCGGCTGGACATGAGCGAGTACCAGGAGCGTCACACCGTGAGCCGCCTGCTGGGGGCGCCTCCTGGCTACATCGGTTACGACGAAGGAGGACAGCTCACTGAAGCGGTACGCCGGAAGACGTACTCGGTGGTGCTGTTCGATGAGGTGGAAAAGGCCCATCCGGACATTTTCAACACCTTGCTGCAGGTGCTCGACGATGGAAGGATTACGGACTCGCAGGGCCGGACCGTCGATTTCCGCAATACCGTCATCATCATGACCTCCAATATCGGCTCCCAGTATCTTCTGGAGGGTTCGGCCGAAGGCGGGGCGATCACCGAGGAGGCGCGCGGCATGGTGATGGGTGAGCTCCGGGCGCATTTCCGACCCGAGTTCCTCAACCGCGTGGACGATACGGTCCTGTTCGCGCCCCTGGGACTGCCGCAAATCGAACGCATCGTTGATCTGCAGTTCGAACAGCTGCGGCAGCGGCTGGCCGAGCAGCAAATAGAGCTGCACCTGACCGAGGATGCGCGCCTTCTGATAGCCGAACGCGGCTTCGATCCGGTCTACGGAGCCCGCCCCCTGCGCCGCTATATTTCCCATGTGGTGGAGACGCAGGTGGGCCGGGCCCTGCTGCGTGGCAGCATCGCGGAAGGCGGAGTGGTCACGGTGACTGCATCCGGAGGGGAACTAGTGGTTGACTACAGCACGATGGAGCTGGAAGAGGCTGGAACGGTATGAACAAGGCCATCATCAAATGTCCCCATTGCGGCAAATCCAATCGCGTTCCGGCTGTCGCCGATGGCCGGCCGCGGTGCGGAAGTTGCCACCGGGAGCTTCCCTGGGTGGTTGAAGCGGGCGACGACGACTTCGGCGAGATCGCCGAACGGTCCGGCGTTCCGGTACTGGTGGACTTTTGGGCGGTGTGGTGCGGACCCTGCCGGATGGTGAGCCCCGTGCTGGACGAGTTGGCACACGAACGAGCGGGGCAGATCAAACTTGTGAAGGTCGATGTGGACCACTCGCCGCAGCTCTCCGCCAGGTTCGCCATTCAGGCAGTGCCAACGTTGATGGTCATCGTCGACGGCAAGATTGTCGCGAGGCAGGCCGGCGCAGCTCCCGCGCCGGTGCTGAGGTCCTGGTTGGAGGGGGCACTGAAGAAGTAGCGCAGGGACAGCGGACGACGGCGGGCGGTTGTTGCACTGCGATCGTCAGTGGCGCTAATTAGACTGGAGCGAAGCGGATAGCTAGGCAGTCAGACGGGAGTCGACGAGATTCGGGACGCCTCCGAACGAGGCCAAGGTCCGGGCGGTCTCCACGAACTCGCGTGCCAGCCCGTCGTTGACGTCAGTGCGCCATGCGATCGACAGCGGAGAGGGCGGGACGTCGCGGACCGGGATGAAAGATAGCCCCGGACGGTCATAGAAACGCTGGGTGGAGGCTTGGGTGAACGCAATGCCCCGCTCACCCATGATGGCTTCGAAACACTCGTCGACGGTGGCTACCTGAGTGCCCAGACGGACCGGCTGCCCGCCGCGGGCCTGGGTTGCGAGCCAGAAATCCCTCCACTTATCCGGAGCCTTGCGGGCGACGAAGGACTCATCAACGACCTGTTCCACCGAGACCTCGGACAGCCCGGCAAAGCGGGAACTGCTGGCAACTACGAGGACCCGCGGCTCAATGAACAGTGTCTCCATGGCGAGCCAGTCAGCCGCCGGCAGGGGCGGCCGCACAAATGCCACGTCAGCGCTTCCATCGGCAAGACCCGCTGTGGGGTCGGCGAAATCGAAGGACCGCATCTGGACGTGGATTTCCGGGTGGTTGTTCTTGAACGCGGCGAGGATTCGCGGGGTCAGCTCAGCAGCCGCGTTCGCCTGGAAGCCGACAATCAGGGTGCCCCGCACGCCGCTCGCGACCTCACGCGTCAGCGAAACGGCGCGCTCCGCGGCGGATAAAAGGCGCTTAGCTTCACCCAGCAGGACATCCCCTGCGCTGGTCAGGGAGACGCTGCGGCTGGTCCGGATCAGCAGGGGAGTGCCCAGAGAGTGTTCAAGCTTCCGTATTTGGACGCTGAGGGATGGCTGCGCGATATGAAGTCGGGCAGCGGCTCGCCCGAAATGCAGCTCTTCCGCGACGGCGACGAAGTACTGCAGGACGCGCAGGTCTAGCTGTGGCTGCTGCATCGTTCAACTGTAAGCTCCGCCACAATCGGGGTCCAATAGTTTCAGGCTATCGGTGGATAGGGGACAGGTATTGGACCGTTCGGGGTCACGGGGGCTGCAATGGAAACAGCGAAGGGTTGGCAACGGAGACGGCCGCAAAGGCACTCCAGAAACCCCGCTTTCGAGGCTCGGACAGAGAAGTCCGGCCCTCCGCGAGTCCAACGAGAGGAACAACGAAATGACGGTCGCAACACGTGCCCCTTCTGTAGAATCCTGGGTTCAGAGCTTCACCGAGGCCAACAACCAGGACCCGGAAATTCAGGCGCACGGAAAGTACTTCACCTGCTCCTACCTGCTGGACATGGAGGCGCACACCTTTGTTGTCCGGGTGGTGTCCGGCACCATCGCCCAGATTTCCGTGGACCCGGGACCCATCGAGGTGCCCTACCAGTTCGCCATCCGGGCCAGCGCCCACACCTGGGGTGAATTCGGCAAGCCCGTCCCGGCTCCCATGTACCACGGCATCTGGGCCGCCACTTTCCAGCGCGACATGAAGCTGGAGGGCGATGTCCTGGTCCTGATGCAGAACCTGCGCTGCCTCACCCGCCAGATCGAACTGCTGCGCTCCACCGGCGCACCCGTCTAGACCATAGGAGTTCCTGACATGAGCAAAATTTCCCCCGTCACCGGCCACTACGTCACCGTCGACGTGGACGGCCTCGAATACAAGGTTTTCTACCTCGAAAACGGCCAGGGCCAGCCCCTGGTCTGCCAGCACACCGCCGGAGCCCACAACCACCAGTGGCGCGGCCTGCTGGAGGACCCGGAGATCACCGCCAACTACCGCGTCATCGCCTACGACCTGCCCCGCCACGGCAAATCAGACCCGCCTGAAAACACCGAGTGGTGGACCGAGGAGTACCAGCTCAGCGCGGACCACTTCGCCAACTTCATCGTCGCCCTCGTCGATGCACTGGAACTGGTCGACCCCATCTTCATGGGATCCTCCTTCGGCGGGAACGTAGCGCTGCAGCTCGCCCACCGCTTCCCGGAGAGGTTCGACGCCGTCATCCCGGTAGAGGGGGCGGACTACTCACCAGGGTTCTACCTCGACTGGTGGCAGCACCCCCATGCCAATGCTGCTCAGGTGTGCGGCAGCGGCACCTGGGATCTTATGGCCCCGCAATCGCCGGAGGCTGACCGTTGGAAGACCTGGTTCTACTACACGCAGGGTTCCGAGGCGTTCAAGGGTGATCTGTACTTCTACTCGGTGGACCACGATCTGCGCGGCAAACTGGGCGAAATCCAGACGAACAAATGTGCGGTGGTCCTGATGACCGGCGAGTACGACTACCTCACCACGCCTGAAGACGGAGCCCGCACGGCCAGCCAGATCCCGGGTGCCGAGTTCATCGAGATGAAGGCCATCGGGCACTTCCCGATGAGCGAGAACTACCCGGTCTTCAAGGGATACCTCGTTCAGGCCCTGGACCTGATCCGTACCAAGACCAGCGTCGGAGCCTAGCCGATTCTCACCTAAGGCGTCGGTTCCGACCCCAGCGGGTCGGCACCGACCCTGCCACCTCAATGGTGAAAGACACACATAAGATTCAACCTCCTCATGCCCTGCCTCTGGCAGGCGGACCGCACCAAACTGCTGAAGGTCGGGCTGCACGCCGCTACGACTTCCTTAAAACCCCTTGGAGATAGAACGATGTCTATAAACGCCCAGCGTGAAGCCGCCCTGCTGGCGTCCGTGCCGACGGGCCTGCTGATCAACGGTGAGTGGCGTCCGGCCGCGTCCGGGAAGACCTTCGACGTCGAGGACCCGGCCACGGGGAAGGTGCTGCTCAGCATCGCGGACGCCGGTCCCGAGGACGGCATGGCGGCCCTGGATGCGGCCGCGGCCGCGCAGGAGTCCTGGGCGAAGGTCCCGGCCCGGGAACGCGGGGAGATCCTGCGCCGGGCCTTCGAGATGGTCACGGCCCGGGCGGAGGACTTC
>JBKPBZ010000230.1:0-46145 GCA_046727115.1 Actinomycetota bacterium
AATTTCCTTGCCAAGGATACTAAGCATGCTTATGGTTGGATCCTGCGGCTGCCATACCGTGGGAAGTACCGATCCGGCCATGAGGTATTCGGAAGCCGGGGTTGAAGACGACGAGCATCAGACCACAGAGTGAGGAACTACCGAATGTACCTGCATACCCAGCAACTGATCAACGAAATCGCCGTCGACGAGCCCGATCCCGCCGCAGCCAACGCCCTGCAGGAGGGTCTGGGCGGGCAGTTCGGCGAGATGCGCACCATGATGCAGTACCTGTTCCAGAGCATGAACTTCCGCGGCGACGCAGCCGCGAAGCCCTACAACGACCTGCTTCAGGGCGTGGGTACCGAGGAGATTAGTCACGTCGAGCTGATCGGCACCACCATCGCCAGGCTTCTGGACGGGTCCCCCGAGTACCAGGGCAAGAAGACCGATCCCGTGGACCAGCCCGGCGCCAAAGGCGCCACGCCGCTGAAGATCGCGCTGGACACGGGCAACATCCACCACTACCTGGTCGGCGCGCAGGGGGCATTGCCCGTGGATGCTGCCGGCAACCCGTGGAGCGGGTCCTACGTGTACAACAGCGGCAACCTTGTTCTGGACCTGCTTTACAACCTGATGCTCGAGTCCACCGGCCGGCTGCAGAAGTGCCGGATCTACGAAATGACCGAGAACAAGGCTGCGCGGTCCACGATCGCCTACCTCATCGTCCGGGACCAGGCGCACGAGAATGCGTTCGCGAAGGCCCTGGAAAGCCTCGGCGTGAACTGGGGCAAAGTGCTTCCGATTCCGAAGACCAACGCCGAGCAGTTCCCCGAGGTGAAGAAGCTTTTGGACAAAGGCCTGCAGAGCATCCAGTACACCTTCAGCGCCGACAACCTCAGCGAAGCAGGCAAGCTGTACCGGGGCGCATCACCCTCCAACGACGGCACCGAGCTGAGCACCGACGTCGCGCCGGACGGCTTCCCGATGACCATGTCGCCAGAACGCCGCGAGGAGTTCGCGCCCGGGCTCGATGCTGACTTGCTGGCACTGATCCAGGCCACAGCAGAAGCGGAACTCAAGGACGCCGACAATCCCAAGGAACCCACCAAAGGACCCAAGAAAGAACCCGCGAAAAAATAGCCCCGGCGCGGGAAGGGCCGCCAGGGCCCTGCCCGTACTGGGGAATGCCAACTGATCTCCAACGTCGACCGTATCCTTGATAGATGAGTGACATCGCGCATTCAACCGTCACATTTGATGACCGCTTCGCCCGGGAGTTCAAGGAGATGGCCATTCCGTGGCGCGCGGAGGAAGCACCCGACCCGCAACTGCTGGTACTTAACGAGCACCTCGCCACCGAGCTAGGTCTCGATCCGGCCTTTCTCCGGAGCCCTGAGGGTCTGCGCCTGCTGATCGGCAACGCCATCCCTGCGGAGGCGAGCCCGGTGGCACAGGCCTACGCCGGCCACCAGTTTGGCTGGTACGCACCCCGTCTCGGCGATGGGCGCGCTCTCCTGCTCGGGGAGATCGGGCACGCCGACGGGCAACTCCGCGACATCCATCTCAAGGGCTCGGGGCGGACGCCGTTCGCGCGAAACGGCGACGGCCAGGCAGTGGTCGGTCCTATGCTGCGCGAATACATCGTGAGCGAGTCGATGCATGCGCTGAATATCCCCACCACACGATCCCTCGCCGTCGTCGCGACGGGGCGTCCGGTGCAGCGCGAGACGCTCCTGCCCGGCGCCGTTCTTACCCGGGTTGCCAGCAGCCACCTGCGTGTGGGCAGCTTCCAGTACGCCCGGTCCACGGGCGACATCGGCCTCCTTCGCCGCCTCGCCGAATACGCAATAGCCCGCCACCACCGGGGCGCCGCGGAGGCCGGGAACCGCTATCTCGCACTACTCCAAGCGGTCATATCGGCCCAGGCTGCACTGGTGGCCCGGTGGATGCTCGTTGGGTTCGTTCACGGGGTCATGAACACCGACAACATGACGATCTCGGGCGAAACCCTCGACTACGGGCCGTGTGCCTTCATGGAAGGCTTCGACCCCGCCGCCGTCTACAGTTCGATCGACGAGACGGGACGGTACGCCTACCGCAATCAGCCGGTGGTGGCGGAGTGGAACCTTGCCCGGCTCGCGGAATCTCTCCTGCCTCTGCTCCACGATGACCAGGGGCAGGCGGTGGACCTCGCGGTGGAGGCACTCGGCGCGTTCCGCCCGCAGTACAGCGAAGCCTGGTCGGCAGGCATGAAGGCCAAACTGGGGTTCCGTGAAGGGCTCGACGACGACGTGACCTCGCCTCTTGTGGACGAACTTGTGGCCCTGCTTCAGGAGTCACGGGCGGACTACACATCGTTTTTCCGGCACCTCGGCAAAGCCGCCCGCGGCCACGCTGAGCCTGCGCGGGGCCAGGGTCTGGATCCGGCACGGTTCGATGCCTGGGTAACGCGCTGGCGCGCCCTGGCTCCGGATGCTGACGCCATGGATGGGGTCAACCCCGTCTACATTCCGCGGAACCATCTGGTGGAGGAGGCCCTGGCCGCGGGTACCGGCGGGGATATGGGGCCGCTGGAACAGTTGATGGATGCGGTTGCCTCACCCTTCGACGAGCGGCCGGGTCTCGAGCGCTACGCCGCTGCCGCCCCGGAGAGCTTCGGCCCTTACCGGACCTTCTGCGGAACCTGAGTATCACAGCTCCCTTGGCGGGGTGCCTTCCACGCTCCGGCATTGGCGGCGAATGCGGAATGCGACTGCGAAGATCCAGGCCATGAACGTGTACAGGATGGCGCGCTGCACGAGGCCCTTCCACTCGAACAGTCCGCTCCCGGGCTGTTGGCTGATCTTGAGCAGGACGACTCCGATTGTTAGAACAACACCGCTGGCCAGTGTCCAGACCGCCAGGGGGCGCCATCCGGTGTCACGGCGGAAACGCCGGTAGAAGAGGAAACAACTGATCGGCGCGAACGTGAAGACCAGCGCACCGAAGATGCCGTGCACGACACCGTGAATACTGGCTTGCTGGAACATCGTAGACGGGTCGGTCGTGAACGGCCCGGAGGCCATCAGGCTGACTCCGATGCCCTGTATCAGCGCGGGGCCGGCGCGGAACGCGGCGCCGATGCTGAAGTACGCCGCGAGCCCCAGTCCGAACACCAGCATCAAGGCGCCGGTGAGGACAAAGTTCAGGATCTGAACCCACCCGTAGGGGCCCAGGGACAGCTCGCTGACGAACATTCGCGTCGGGGAGTAGCCGGGGTACAGCCACCCCGCCACCGTGAAGACGGACACGAAAAGGACCGCCGCGCTCATGCCGGCCATGGCGGCCAGCCCGATGTGCCGACGTCGGGCCGCCGCCTGGCCGGCGATAGACTGTGACACCACTTGGTGAATTCTACGGGGCTCTAGATGCAGGTAGCGCGAGCGGTGGACGCCAGGCCATGATGAACACGCAATTGCACAATTTCATGCCCACCTGGTCCACCATCGTGGGCACGGAGGCCGCACTGACCATTGACGGTCCCTTCAACATGCCGGGGAATTTCAGCGTCCGTTTCCCGGACGGCACGCGGCTGGCCTATGAGGAGCCGGCCGGAGCGCACTTTGAGGGCCTGCACTACGAGGCTGCCGCCGTCGCGCGAGCCATTCGGCAGGGCAGCTGGAAGTCCCGCAGCGGCCGCTGGCCGAATCGATCCGGACCATGGCCGTGGCCGACGCCATCAGGAACCAGCTCGGAATCGTTGTCCCTGGCGAACCGCCACGGGATCCCTAAACCCGCGTGCACTTCCACGCACCCCTCGCTCCTCGACAGCATGTTCCATCGTTCGCTGTTGACTAGTGGTGAGCGGTGATGCCGTCGACGTCGACCAGGAGATGCGAGGGGCCGCGGAGGAACGGGCTCGGCCGGTACGGGGGCGGATCGGCGACCAGCCGGGGGTTCTCCAGCCTGGTGGCGAACGCGGTGAGGGCGATCTGGGCTTCGAGCCGGGCCAGGGGTGCGCCGAAGCAGAGATGGATGCCGCCGCCGAAGCCGAGGTGTTGGTTGTTGCGCCGGTCCGGGATGAAGCGGTCGGGGTCGATGACGTGGGCGGGGTCGCGGTTCCCCGAGGCCAGGACCAAAGTGAGGGAAGCGCCGGCGGGGATGGTGGTGCCGGCGACGTCGATGTCGTCGAGGGCTGTGCGGAAAGGGACGAAATGGACCGGCGGCTCGTAGCGGAGCAATTCCTCGACCATCGCGATGGCGAGGCCGGGATCGTTTCGTAGCCGTTGGAGTTCGGCCGGGTGGCGGAGCAACGTCAGTGCGCCGTTGGAGATGAGGTTGACCGTGGTTTCATGTCCGGCGATGAGCAGGAGAAGCCCCGTGCTCACCAGTTGGTCCTCCGGCATGCGGCCTTCCGGGCCGTCGTCGGTGGCCATCGCGGAGAGCAGGTCCGGGCCCGGTGTCCGCCGGTGGGCTTCGACCAGTTCTTCCATGAAAGCGCGCAGTTCCTTGCCGGCCTCGGCCCTCTTCTCCTGCTGTGTTTCGGGATCGAGTCCGGGATCCGTGGATTGCAGGGCGACGTCCACCCAGATCCGGAAACGCTGTTCGTCGCCCGGGGGCACCCCAAGTAATTCGCAGATCACCGTGACGGGCAGAGGGTACGCCAAGTCATCGACGACGTCGATCCGGGATCGGGCCGTCATGTTGTCGACCAAGTCGGTGACAATGTCGGCCATCCTCGCCTCCATCCCGGCGATCCTGCCCGGCGTGGTAGGCGGTCCGAAGTGGCGCATGGTGATCCGTCGAAACTTGTCGTGGTCGGGAGGATCCATGCTCAGGAAAGTCGGAGTCATGCCCGGGCCGTCGCCGTCGTCTCCGGCCGTGGCGCCCGCAGCAGCGGCAGCCGGGTTGCGGGTGATGTCGGAACTGACCCTCGGGTCGTGCAACAGGGCGGCGATCTCCGCGTAGGTGCTGACGAGGTAGCTTCCGTCCTCAAGCCGGGTCACGGGGGTCCTGCGGAGCTCGTCGTAAAACGGGTAGGGGTTAGCCCGGTTGGAGAAGTCGAGGATCTGCTCCCACGTGCTGGCCCGGGTCATGGCGAAGGCTCTTTCAATCGGGGGCCGGTTTCTGTGGGTCTCCGCGACGGCGTTTCACCGGCCGCGGTGTTCGTCAGTCTGGCGCGGCGTTCATTGGGATCATGGCCGGTCACAACGACGGTGGCGTCCTGGGTGGGGCTGACAGCGGGCTTGAACCCGGCCGGCAAGGGCCGGGCCTCGTCTGACTCATCGATGTGGTGGAATGCCGGCGGGAAGGGCGCGGCCTGCTCGATCAGCGGTTCGTAGAAGTCGAGCCACTTGTTCTGGTTGAAGGCGACCGCCGCCACGATGCGGCCCTTATAGCCGTAGACGGCCAGGAACCGCCGCGTCTCCACCGATCCTTGGACGATGGCTACCTCATCGGCCACGGAGGGTACCCCGACACTCTTTATTTCGGTGCCGAACTGGACTGACCAGAATTTCGGCACCTCCAGGTGCGGCCACCGTTCGGTCTCGCCGCTGACCATGTTGTGTGCCGCGACCTCGGCCTGGGTGAAGGCGTTTCCCCAGTGCTCGACGGCGAGGTATTGATAGCCGTACATCGGTTGCGGAGCGCGCGCTATGTCGCCGGCGACAAACACGTCATCGGTGACCAGCCCGTTAGCGTCGAACGCGCGGCAGCCGGCGTCGCACGCAACGCCCCACACGCCGCAAGCAAGGCCGGAATCTGCGAGCCATTCGACATTGCGGACGGAGCCCAGCGCGGCAACTGCCACATCCACCTCGAGAGTTGTGCCGTCGGACAGAACGGCGCGGCGCAGCTGTCCGGTGGCATCACCCTCAAGGGACAGGACACGGACGCCGCATCGCAGGTCCACGCCATTCTCGATCTGCAGCTCACCGGCGACTGCGCCGATCACCCCGCCAAGGGCGGCGACGAGCGGAGCCGGCCCAGCTTCTGCCACCGTGACCCTCAGGCCGAGCTCCCGGCACACGGACGCGACCTCGCACCCGATGAACCCCGCCCCGATAACCAGTACCCGACGCGGGCGGCCCGCGAGGTGCTGTCGCAGAGTTGCGGCGTCCTCGCGCGTGCGCAATGTCATCACCCCGGCAAGGGCCGCCTCCGCAGGGTTAGGCCAGGGGCGGGCACGCAGCCCGGTGGCGATCAACAGTTTGTCGAAGCCGATCCGGGTGCCGTCGGCAAGGTGGAGCTGCTTGGCAGCCAGATCCAGCCCGGTGGCCGCCATCCCCAGCCGCCACGTGGCGCGGATGTCCCGGTGGCGGGGCAGTGAGGTGTCTTCCAAGGGCGCCGACCCGGCCAGGACTTGTTTGGACAGCGGAGGCCGGTCGTAGGGCTCGTGGGGCTCCTCGCCGACCAAGGTCAGCGATCCGGTGAACCCTTCCTCGCGCAGCCGCTCAGCCGCTCGCAGCCCAGCCATCGATGCCCCCACGATGACGATCCGTCCAGTTCTTTTGAAAGTGCTCGCGCTGTCTTCGACCGGAACAGCCGCCGCCGGTGGTGTGGCCGGATGCGGCGACCCGTCCTGCCCGTCTGGCTGTTCGAGCCGGATGGCCTGAACCGGACACGCAGCGGCGGCCCGCCTGATCCCGGTCAGATGCGCCCCGTCAGGGTGCGGGTTGTAGGTCAGTGCCTCGTCCCCCTGAATCGTGAAGACGTCCGGGGCGAGGAAGGCGCACTGGGCATAGCCCTGGCATTTAGTGAGATCGACGAGGATCCTCATGCCGCTTTTCTCCCTCTAGCGGGCTGGCGCCGGCCGTCCGCCAACCCGTCGGCGCATCTTCCGATCCAACCGGGCCGCCCCGGGCCTGTCAGACGTTCCGATCCCTCTAATCCGGACCGCGGAACGGGGCCTGCACTCGATGTGATTTGACGAGTGTAGGCCCCATGGGCACGCCGCGGAAGAGGCCAGCGACCGGACCGGACAGGGCAGGCGCCGCGGCTGGATCCCGCGCCAAGATTCCGGAGTCCTTGGCCGCTTTGGTGGAAGCCGGACCACGTCCCGCCGCGCCTCTTGAAGGCAACGTGGCCAATTGGCGCACCACCATCCCGCCAGGGCTATTCCGGTCGGCGGTGCCGGGGAATAACATTCCCGCATGGACGCCAAGCTCTTCGCCTATCTCAGCTACAGTGACGCGCCCGCCGCCCTGACGTGGCTCCAGGCAGTGGGATTTGACGTCGTTCACCGGCAAGACGGCACCGCAGGGACAGTGCTGCACGCCGAGGTTCGGATGGGGGAGGCGGTGCTAATGGTGGCAAGTAACGACGCCGCCTACCAGCGGCCGCCCCTTATCGGTCGATCAACCGGCCAGGGACTGTATCTTCTGGTCGACGACGTCGACGCATTTCATCAGAAGGCCCTCGCCGCGGGCGGAACCTCCGTGATCGAGCCCGAAGACACCCCATGGGGCACCCGGCGCAGCCGAGTGCTCGACCCCCAAGGCCAGGAATGGAGCGCCGGCACCTATCAGCCTGGAACCAACTGGTGAACATTTCTGCTCCGGCGCCAGCCCTGGGGCAGGCCCCATCAGAACCTGACGTCATCTCCGCTACCGCGAAGGACGCAGCCCTCGGCCGCGGCACATGGGGGAGCGACGGCAAGCATTAGAGCACTCCGGCGCTGCGGCCGGGGCAACACGGGCACGCTGCAAGCCCGAACGCTAGGAGGAGTCGCCTTGCGGCTTTGCTTGGTCTTCCTTCGTGCCGGTATCGAAGGGCTTGCCCGCGGCCGGCGGCTCGCCCGCCGCCAGACGGTCCGACTCCCGCGCCCCAACGACTGACTGGGCTCCGCCGGATCCGGCTTCGGCCGGTGAAGGCCCAGGCGGCACGGCGCCGGGCACGGCACCGGTTGTCTTAGCGGAGCCGGTCCCGGTCCGCTGCCCCTCGGTCATGGCGGGGTCGTTGAACACCTGCTCCACGGGCGCCTCGCCTGTCTTGGCACCTTCCGGATGCGAGTGATCCCCCTGCGCCTCGGTGCCCCGCTCCGCGATGTCGATCGACTCTCCCACGTCTGCACCGCTGCGGGAGTCATCGGCCTGGGCATCGGCACCCGGCGAGGAGTGCCGGTCCTGCGATGCAGTCCCTTGGCCGACGCGCGGACTCTCGGTCATCGGCTCTTCGTTTCGCGTGCCCGTTCCGGCCTTGCGCAGGGGATCCACAGTGCCTTCCGCACCATAGTCACCCGCGGTGTACTGACCGATTTCCGACCCGGCCGTACGTCCCGGAGCCGCACCAGCGTCGCCATAGTCGGCCGCCACGTAGCGTCCGGATTCCTTGGCCCGGTCTCCCAAGGGTTCGGGCAGGCCGCCCTCCGTGCCGGCCGCACCGTAGTCACCTTGGATGTATTGGCCTTCCTCGTCCTCCGCGCGGCGACCTCTCTGCACGCCGGCCTTGCCATAGGTGCCTTCGACATACCGGCCCCGGAGCTCCCGTTCTTCTGGTTTTTCTTCCGTGGGCGCCTGGTCCGCGGGCAATTCAGAGTCGTTGTGGTCTGTCATGATCCTGCCCTCCGAGACGAATTCATGCGTCTGCTCTGGCGCAATTCAAGTCTAGTCAGAGCCTCTGCACCCCGATAGGGCGGAGTCGGCGTCGTCGGCCGAGCACGCGCGGAAAACGCAGCTGAGTATCGGAAAGGCCTTTCCGGGTGGGTTATTGCCCGTTCCGTGCATGTTCCTGACGGTGCCTGTGGTGCAATGCGTAACTGTCAAACACTGCCGACGACGTTTCGCCGGAGTGACCGAACTTACCGCGAAGGACTGCAGCCAGGTCCTCCAAGGACGCGTGCAGCATTCGCCCGGCGAAACGGAGTTCGGTGTTGTCACTTAGCTTCGCCTCGGATGCCAGGTCCTGTGCATAAGCAACTGTCGCTGCCAGCGAACTCCTCTGTTCCACTTCCCGGAAATAGTAGCTTTCACGAAAGGAACTCAAGTCGACACTGACCATAGCGACGCTGCCTGCCAGCGATTCGATCAGCGCCGCAGAGTGAGTCGGGTCCAGTCCGGCTATGCCGTCTCGTCCGCCCGCTTCCCTCATCAGATTGAGCTGGTGAGCAAGGGTCCGACGGCGGGTCAGGGCAGGGAAAAGTTGCAGGAACCATGACACCGTGGCTGTCAGCAGCGCGAATCCGGTAATGGACTGCAGGCCGGCCAATAACCGGAGGAGCGGAGGTCCGGCCACTATCTCACCGTAGCCAACGGTCGAAAGACTGCCCATTGAAATGTAGACGGCTTCGGCGAAATCCCCCTGCTGCGGCACCCCTTCCCCGTAGACGAACCCACCCGGCAGATGGGGCAGGTAAAGCAAAGCCCATCCCAGAATTGCGAGCCCTGTCCAGGCTGCGATAACGGCGACCAAGGACACGGGGGCCGACAATGTCCTGGCTCTGCCTCTAAAGTTCCTCGTTAGCAACCAGGATGCCCGCATTATTGTTCTACAAACTGGGCCGGAACCGTGCGGATAGAGAAGGGTGTGGAAGACGTCGGCGAGCATCATCAAGATCAGCCCGGCCCCTACAGCAGTCCAAAGCGCATCCACGAAGTCCATGCCTCATCCTATGGTGGGGAAATCCCGGAACATCTGACCAGCCGGGAGGGCATGGCAGACCGCAATTCAGGCGTAGGGATGCACGCGCCAAGGACTTGCCGCGTCGGCGCTGCTTCCGGCAGTGGCGGCCGCCGGAGTCCTCGCCGCCCTTGAACGTCCGATTGCTCAAGGGCTAGCATTGCCGGCACGGACGTCGGGGACTCCCTTGCGGCGTGGTGCCCGTCAGGGACTTTGCGGTGGGGCATTGCTTGGTTAGACCCGGGAAGAGAACCGGCTGTCCCGGACCTGGCGCCCAGCGGACGTTGGCGTTTTTTAGAAACTGGTGCCTTTCGGACCGAGGAGACGGCCATGGCTGAATCAACTGCAGGGGCATCATCAGCGGACCTGATGGTCGACCTGATCATCTCCCTGGACGGGTATGCCTCGGCCGAGGGATGGCCGGGCTGGTGGGGTCTGGAGGGGCCGGAATACCTGGCTTGGCTGGAGCAGGAGGGGGAGAAGGGCTACACCTTCCTTCTGGGGGCGAACACATACCGGCTGATGTCCAGCATGTCAGAGGAGGCGGCTGCCGGGGGCTCGGGGTTCTCCCAGGATGAGGGCGACAGTCTGACCGGCCTTGCCGCAGTGCCGAAGGTCGTCTTCTCGTCCACCATGCGGGCGCCCCTGACGTGGCCCAACTCAGAACTGGTCACTGGTGACGCGGTGGAGGCCGTGAGGGAAATGAAACGGGCCGGGGCCGGGCCTTTGAGCACCCTAGGCAGCCTCAGCCTCTGCCGGTCGCTGCTGACCGCCGGCCTTGTGGACAGGTTCAGGGTAGTCGTCTTCCCGGTGATCACGGGCCGCACCGGGCGGGAGCGGATCTACGACGGCTACCCCGACGTATCGCTCGAGATGGTGGACAGCAGGACCTTCGACGGTCGGCTCCAGCTGCTTGAGTACGCTCCCACCGTGCTCAGCGGGCCACCGGGCACCGGCCCGAGATGAGTCCATCCCGGGGGGATCCCTGGGTCCAGCGCGTCGAGGTTGGGACGAGTCCCTTCACGCCTAAACGGTGAGGATGCGCCTGCAGGGGTGCTGGGCGGGCGGCGGTTCCATGGCCTTCGCGCGTGCAGACGCCGGGGCAAGGCGACAAACCCCTTGCCCCGGCGTATGGTTCGGCGATTTCAGCCGCGGCCCTTTTCAGGTCCCTCGGTGTCGATGTGTTCCTTGCGGACTTCCTCATTGATGGTGACCTCATCGGTGACCGTTTCGGTGCCGATGTGGACCCGTTCGACCGGAACGGTCTCCTTGGTGACGATGAGTCGTTCCTCGTGGAGGATGACGTCGCGCTCGTCGCCTTGGTCCGGACGGTTCGACGCCTCGTCACGGTTCTCCTCCGTGATCGGTTCCCGCTCGAGTCGGACTTCTTCGCGCTGCACTGGCACCGTCTTGGTGACCTGTTCCGTGGTGACGTATTTGCGCAGGCGTCCCCGGCCTGGGGCAGCGGGTGCGCCGGCGTCTCCTTGTGCGGTGTCTCCTTGTGCGGTGTCTCGTTGTTCCGTGCCTCGTTGTTTGGCGGGAGCGGTGGTGCCGTATCCGGGGGTGGCGGCGGCGCTGGCGGCGACTGTGGGTGCTGCCGTGCGGTCTGGTGCAGTGTCTCGTTGTCCGGCGGGAGCGGTGGTGTCGTATCCGGCGGCGGGTGCTTGGCTACGGCCTGCGGTGGTGTCTCGTTGTGCGGCGGGAGCGGTGGTGTCGTATCCGGCGGCGGGTGCCTGGGTGCGGTCTGTTGTGGTGTCTCGTTGTTCGGCGGGAGCGGTGGTGTCGTATCCGGCGGCGGGTGCTACGGCGCGCTCTGCGGTGGTGTCTCGTTGTGCTGTCGGGGCTGCGGCGTCGCCGGTGGCGACGGGTGCGCCGGCGCGCTCTGTTCCGGGCCCGGAATCCCGCGCATCTGTAGTTGCGTCTGCGTAGGTGCGTCCAGTGTCGAGCTGATAGTGCTGGTAGAGCCGGTCTTCCTCAGCAGGCTCCAGGGGCCGATCGGCGTCGATCCTTGGCGCATCCTTAACTTGGTCCTTGCTGTAGGGGACCACGATGTCATTTCCCTCTGTTCGGGCTCCCTCTAGGGGCACAAAGGATTCGGACATTCCGAACAGGCCTGTCCTGACAGTCACCCAGCTCGGCTGTCCGCCTTCGTTGTCCACGAAGACCTGGCCGATGGAGCCGATTTTTTCTCCGTCCTCTGAAAGAACATTTGCGCCTTGGTTGAGCAGACGATCAATTTGTTCGGCGGTGAACATGACGTTTCCTTGGATCTCATAGGTTGGAATGGTGCGTTTGGTTGGGAACCCTGGATGGAGTACCTGACCGATGCTGGGCAGAGTCCTTCGATGCTGACCAGTGCTTAGAAGGCGCCTGCGGCGCTAAGAAGTTGCCCGGCGTGAAAGGGCCGCCCCGGAACGGAGCATCGGGCCCTCTGCCGGGTTCTCATGCAGCCCACCAGCAAATCCCCGAACGCCCCCGGGGCAGACATGGGACTGCGGCTCCTAAGCCCTGCTTCTGCGACTGACAACGGCGCCATAGATCAGAAGCACAATAACGGCCCCGAGGATGGAGAGCAGCCAGGTCCGCAAGTCGAAGAAGTCGGCGAGGCCTCCGCCGAAAATCAGCGAACCTATCCAGCCTCCGAGGATGGCGCCTACGACGCCAATAACGAGTGTGATCACCCAGCCGCCTCCCTGCCGGCCGGGAAGGAGCGCCTTGGCGATAGCTCCCGCGATCAGGCCGAGAATGAGGAATGCAAGAATTCCCATGACTGTCCGTCCTTTCGGTTGCCGGTCGTGGAATGCGGCCGTTATCACGATCTAATCAGCATGCTTACTAGCACGCAATACCTCATGGTCCGTGGCCCGTCAGTGCTCATCAACCGCCGCGAACGGCCTCACAGATCAGGCTGGATCTGCTGGAACTCCGCCGGGCCGCGTCTATGCCAGCCGGTCCCGCACTGCGTCGGATAAGGCCAAAACCATAGCTGAGCGTCGACCCGCTGGCGGATCGAGTTCGGCGGGTGTCGACTGCCTGAAGTCTGGCGTGGGGGACATGGTCTGGGCCACTAACCGGCATTGGGGAAACCGGCGCCGCTGATGGCTCTGCCCCCCCGCTGTCGGAGACGGGCGCATATGCCCTTTTGGAGAATAAATCCAGTGTCTATTCTGTGTGTAAAGACCGCTGCGACACGCGGTCTATAGGCCGCCGGTACCTCCCGGGAAGCCCTCCCGCTCCGGCGCCGTCTCGATGAGGAGGCGTCGATGTCCAGTCCTGATGTGCCGACACGCGGGCCGGCCAGACCCGGTCCATACATCATCACAGGAATCCTGTTGGTTATCGCCGTTGTGGTTCCGTTGTTAGTGCCCACGTATTCGTTCGCTGAGCCGCGCTTGGCCGGGATGCCGTTCTTCTACTGGTATCAGATGATGTGGATCCCGATCACCTCAGGCCTGGTCGGGATTTCGTACTGGCTGGTCAGCAAGGAGGACCGCCGCCGCCACGAATCCGTGCGCGTCGTAACCAACCCCGAGGAGGAGCAATGAGCGGGGCCACCATGCCGCTGGCCGTCCCGGACCGGCCCATCAGCGTCGTGGCACTCGCCATTGTGATCATTCTCTTCGTCCTGGTGGCGGCCTTGGGTTTCATTGCTGCGCGGTGGCGCCGGAATGAGCGGACCGGGCTGCACAGCCTTGACGAGTGGGGCCTGGGCGGCCGCGGTTTTGGGGCCTGGGTCACCTGGTTCCTCCTCGGCGGCGACCTTTACACGGCCTATACCTTCGTGGCCGTTCCGGCTGCGATGTGGGCCACTGGAGCCGTGAGCGGCTTCTTCGCGGTGCCTTACACGATCGTCTTGTACCCCATCGTGTTCCTCCTGATGAGCCGGTTGTGGTCCGTCTCGCATAGGCATGGGTTCGTCACGCCGGCCGACTTCATTGGCGGCCGCTACGGCAGCACGGCCCTCACGCTTGCCGTGGCCGTCACTGGCATCGTCGCAACCATGCCCTACATCGCGCTGCAACTAGTCGGCATTAAAGCCGTGCTCACAGTGCTGGGCTTGGGCAGTACAGAGAACGTGCTGCTGACGGACCTGCCGCTGATCATCGCGTTCGTGGTCTTGGCCGCTTACACCTACACGTCGGGCCTGCGGGCTCCGGCCCTGATCGCCGTAGTGAAGGATCTGCTGATCTACCTGGCGGTGATCGTTGCGGTAATCTACCTGCCTATCAAGTTCGGGGGCTGGGGCCCCATCTTCGATTCCGCTGAGGCGAAAATGGGTGCGACCAACCCGGCCACGGGAAAACCCAATGGAATATTCATTCCTGGTGCTGCAAGCTACTCCGCCTACTGGACGCTGGCTCTGGGCTCGGCCTTGGCACTGTTCATGTACCCGCACTCGATCACGGGTGTCCTGGCGACTAAGAGCAGGAATACGATCCGCAAGAATGCCGCCGTCCTGCCGCTGTACTCACTGATGCTGGGGTTCCTTGCGCTCCTGGGCTACGTGGCCATCTACGCCGGTACCAATCCCATCGACTTGAACGGCTCCGTCAACCCCCAACTGGTGGTGCCGCAGCTGTTCCTGGATAGCTTCCCCGAATGGTTTGCCGGCATCGCCCTGGCCGCAATTGCCATCGGAGCACTGGTCCCGGCTGCGATCATGTCGATAGCCGCGGCGAACCTCTTTACCCGCAACATCTACCGCGATCTGATCAGGCCGGACGCCACCCCCCGGCAGGAAGCAAAAGTCTCCAAGATCGCCTCGCTCGTGGTGAAATTCGGTGCACTGGTCTTCGTCATTGCCATGGACCAGTCGGCCGCAATCAACATGCAGCTCCTCGGCGGCATCTGGATCCTCCAGACCTTCCCGGCGATCGTTGCCGGGCTCTACACGCGCTGGTTCCACAGGTGGGCGCTTTTCGGCGGCTGGGCAGCCGGAATCATCTACGGCACTATCGCGGCCTACAACGTGGTCAACCCTGTCACGAAAGCAAACTTTGGCGGTTCCATTGCGGCCATCCCCGGCACCGACATACAGGTCTACATCGCCGTCGTTGCCTTTGCGATCAACCTGATCGTCGCCGCCGGACTCACTCTGCTCTTCCGCGCTCTGAAGCTCCCCTGCGGGAAGGACATCACTCGCAGCTCGGACTACGGCGCAGACGAGAACGATCCCAAGGTCGCCCAGCTCCAGCGCGAGCGCCCGCTCGCCGAGCCCGGAGCCCCTTCGTTCTAGGTCACGTGGAACCCGCTCCCGTAGAGGAGCCCGAGGGACGGTTTCCGCGCGGTGACGCTTAACTACATGGCAATCAATTATCAGCGTGAGCGACAATGTGACGACGGCCCCAGGCACAGCTGCGAAAGGTATATGACCATGAACGCCGGACAGCATGGCAAGGACGCAACCGGGGAGAGCTCCTTGGCCGCGTACCTGCACAGTCACCTGATAGCCGCGGCGGCGGGGGAGCGCCTCTTCGAACAGGCGGCCAAGACGTGGAAGGACTCGCCACACGGCAGCACCATCGCGCGGCTCGCGACGGAAGTCAGTGCCGACAAGGCAACCCTAGAAGGCATCACCGAGGGGCTCGGCCTAGGCATCCCGGCCTACAAAAAGCCCTTCGCCTGGACAGGGGCGCACCTGGCGTCCCTTGGTCCGCTCAATCCGCTTCACGCCCGGACCGGTGCGGCCGAACAGTTGGAACTCGAAGCGCTGATCAGCGCCGTCACGGGCAAGTCGCTGCTCTGGAAGACGTTGGGTGTCCTGTCCCGCACGGACCAGCGCATCGGACAGGAGCGGATGGAGAATCTGCTGGACCGGGCAACGGCACAGCTCCGCGAACTCGAGGGTCTTCTCTTGGAAACCGCTGCGGAACGGTTCACCGACGCCGGTCAGTGAGATTCGGACGTTCGCCGACCAAATCCTGGACTGAGGACCGGATGCTGCTGTGTGAGCTCTCTCGATGGTCTCAGCGGGCCGCGACGAGGGCCTGGGGTGCGGCCTGTTTCATCCGGGTTTGCAGCCAGCGCAGCTGGGTGGCCGTTTCGCGGTCGCATTGCTCCACGACGGCGAGCAAGTCTTTATCGCGCAGCGCGGAGCCCGCCTGTTTGACCATGGTCCAGGTGACGTCGACGAAGCTGGCCAGCAGGTAGAGGTCCTGCAGGTCGCGCAGGAGACCGACCGGGCCGTTCCGGGTCGTGTTCAGCCCCTGGGCGTGCAGACGTTCCGGCTCGTTGTCGGAGCGGTTTTCGCCGTAGCGCTGCACGACGGAGTGGAGGAGTTCCCTGTGCCGGTCGCACTGTTCTGCCAGGGTGCGGCAGAGGAAGTGGACGTCGGGCTCGGCCGCGTGGCCATCCGCCACTTGGCGGAAGGATTCGGCCAGCGTGTCCTCGGCCTGGCGAAGCATGCCCAGATAGATGTTCAGGTTCATGGCCGGCGACCCTCCGTTGCAGTTCTGATCGCGTCGGGGAATCGCGGTGCAGATTCGGTGCCCGTTGTTTCCGTGGCTTGGGCCCCGTCGCCGCCGGTCGTGGCCGGGATCGAAGGGGTGCCAGGTGCCGCGGTGGGCCGGGACGCTGCGGTGGTCGGGGCCGGTGCCGGTCCCGTGGCATCGCCGATCCTCTCCACGGTCACCGCCGCGTTCTTGAACATCGGCTGTTTGGATACGGGGTCCCATTCGGTCAGGGTCAATTCGTTCGCAGCTGTCGGGTGCGCCCCAGGGCGGCCGCCGCTGTCCCAGTAGCCGTAATGGAATGGGGCGAACACCGTGCCGGGCGCGATGCCACTGACTCGCGCGGGAACCTCGATCCGGCCCCGGCGGGAGGTGACCCGGACCAGATCGCCTTCGGAAATTCCGAGCCGGTCCGCATCCTCCCTGGCCAGTTCCACCCAGGCCCGCGGTGCTGCCTTGGACAGGGGCCGCGAACGGCCCGTTTTGGTGCGGGTGTGGAAGTGGTACGCCGTGCGCCCGGTCGTATACCGGAGCGGGTAGGCCTCGTCGGGTTCCTCGTGCGGCGGGTGGAACGGGGCGGTCTTGAACAGGGCCCGCCCGCCAGGGTGCTGGGCACGGAAGGCCTGGGCTCCCACCGTTGCGCCGGTGAGCAGGTCATGGCCGTAACTTTCGCAGTAATCCGGGTCGGTGGGGAAAACGCCGTCCCCGTACAGGCGGTCCGTTCCGTTCGGGTGGTCCTCGTTGCACGGCCAGGGGATGCCGCTGCCGCCGCGCAGCCTGTCATAAGTGATTCCCGTGTAGTCGCACGGGCGTCCTCGGGAGCAGTCTTTCCAGGCCTCAAACGCGTCCTCGGGCCCGGTCCAGTCCAGCAGCGGCTCCCCATTCAGCGTCGCGAAATCCATTCTGCGCGCGTAGTCGAGGAAAATGTCCAAGTCGCTGCGGGCCTCACCCGGAGGCTCAACCGCTTTGTCGGAGAGGTGCACGATGCGGTTGACGTTTGTGAACGTCCCGGTCTTTTCGCCCCATCCCGCTGCCGGAAGCACCACGTCCGCGTACTGTGCTGTTTCTGTGAGGTAGAGGTCCTGGACGACGAGGAAGAGATCGGGTTTGGCGAGGATGTCCCGGATCCGGGGAAGTTCGGGCATGGACACCGCCGGGTTCGTCGCCGAGATCCACAGAAAGTCGATCGAGCCCTGTTCGGCGTACCGGAAGATCTGCATGGCATGGGTTGGCGGCGCCCAGTGCGGGATGGTCATCGGATCCACGTTCCAGAGCCGGGCCAGTTCCTGTATGTGGTCCGGGTTTTCCCAGTTGCGGAATCCGGGCAGGTCCCCGTCCGCGCCGCATTCCCTGTTGTTCTGCGCCGTGGGCTGGCCGTTCATTTGCAGGACCCCGCGCCCTGGGGCGCCGAGCATCCCGCGCAGCAGATGCAGGTTGTTAACTTGGCACGACGCCGCCGTCGCCTGGGAGGACTGGTAGAAACCCTGCAGAACGGTGGACACGATCCGGTCGGAGGTGCCAAAGATCCGGGCTGCGTCCCTGATGTCCGACGCCGGGACGCCGCATACGGCGGCAGCGGCCTCGGCCGTCCAAGGCTCCACCACCTTCCGGAGACCGTCCAGGCCCAGGGTGTGGTCGCGGACGTAGTCGGCATCATCCCAGCCCTGGGCCAGCACCTCTCGGACCAGGGCGTGCATGAGGGCAAGGTTCGTGCCGGGCCGGATGGCCAGGTGGACGTCGGCGTGGCGTGCGACCTCCGTGTTGCGCGGATCCACGCAGACGATCCGGGGCCGGTCGGGGCCGGCGATCCGGTCCAAGACTCTGGACCAAAGCACCGTTTGTGTCTCGGCCATGTTGTGGCCATACAGAAAGAGCGCGTCGCAGCTGTCGATGTCGGTATAGGACCCGGGCTGGCCGTCGGCGCCGAACGACTCCTTCATGGCCGCCGCGGCGGTGGCGGTGCACAGCCTGGTGTTTCCGTCCATGTGCGGCGTGCCGATGCCGGCCTTCCCGATCACGGCCAGCGCGTAGTACTCCTCCAGGAACAGCTGTCCGCTGGTGTAGAAGCCGTGGCTGAGCGGGCCGCGTTCCGCCAGCAGTTCCCTGCTCCGGCCCGCGACCCGGCGCATCGCCGTATCCCAGTCGCATTCGACCAGTTGGCCATTCTCGCGGACCAGGGGGCTCGTCAGGCGGTCCTTGTGGGACACGCCCTGGCGGCTGGCGAAGAGCCCCTTCGGTCCGAGCCTGCCATGATTGACCAGATCCTGCGCCCGGCCGCGGATCCCGACCATCGCACCGTCCTTGACGGCGATGTCGCAGGCACATCCGTTGCTGCAGAGGACGCAGGCGGACTGCACCCACCGGTCAACGTCGCCCTCCGCGATGCCGTCGTCCAGGACCTGGTCCACCCGGACCGGCCACAGTCCGTCCCGGGCGTACGCGGTCCGGGTTCCCCAAATGTTGGCTATCCGGTCGACCATCTCACTCCTTCTTCACCTCAGGCCGGTGTCACAGTCCCGGGTTCCCGGCCTTGACGGTTCTAGAATTATCAGCATGCTTACTCATAGTCCAGAGTCACCACTCGAGGGGAAGGCACAACCATGAGCACCTATCATCCCGAAAAAGACCCGGCCAACCCGGACCGTCCTGGGGAGGCGGGAAACGCGGAGCATCCGGAGCGCCCGGACACGAGCAGTGACCACCCGTCCGATCCCGCCGCCTCGACCAACCCGGATCCGCTCAGCGGCAATATCACCGGGCTGGAGCCAGGCGGGGGAGTGCCTCCGGGAGAGACGCCCCCGGCCGAGGACCAGATGAGCGGGGACCAGGGCCACGACGAATAGAGGCCTGCCCACTTCCGGTCAGCCACGACCCTTTCCGGTCAGCCACGCGACCCTGCCTGGCGCTGGATCGGCGGAAGGCTTCGGCCCTTGCCGGACCTTCTGCGGAACCTGGGCCGCACCCTTAAACCCGCAGGCCCGCCAGACGGTCCTAGTCCGCCGCGAGGTCCGGCGGCACTTCGTTGACCATGAACTTCACGAACGCGGGCACGGACGCGTGGGACACCGGCTCAAGCCATGCCAGTGACACGGTGACCGGCGGAGCGTCCACGAGCGGCCGGTACCTGACCTCATGGTGCTGGTAGGTTTCCGCAGTTGAGGTGCCGCTGATGCCAATGCCCCGGCCGGAGGCAATCGCGAGCAGCCAGTCGTCAGTGTTTTCAGTGGCCACCGTGTGCTTCGGGCGCATCCCCGCTGGCCACAGGTCCAGCCGTGTGAGCCCGGTGAGTGTATTGACGACTACAACTTCGTGAGACAGGTCAGCCAGACGCACCTCCTCGCGCCCTGCCAGTTCGTGGTCGGCAGGCAGAACAGCGAGCCGGGGCTCCTCGGCCAGTTCGCATTGCCGCATGCCGGCCGGGCCCCCGGCCACGGGTGGATCCCCGCGTATCAGGGCGACGTCGGCGCGCCCGGAGGCCAGACCGCCGAACCGGTCGTCCACGCGTCGTAACTCCACCGGCGTCCCCGGGTGCAGTTCGCGCCAGCGGCGCAGCAGGGGTCCGGTCCGGCGGCCGAGAGCGGACCACGGATACCCCAGCAGCAGCGGCCGGACAGGTATCCCGGCGGGGTCCAGTGCTGCGTCGAGGGCGGTGATCGCGGCGGCGGCACGCGGACGCAGCGCCTCGCCGGCAGGAGTGAGCGCCACGCGTTGGGTCGAGCGGTCAAAGAGTTGGGCGCCCAGGTGTGCCTCGAGTTGCCGCAGCGTCCGGGACAGCGCCGGTTGGCTGACCCGCAACGCGGCCGCGGCTGAACTGAACCCGCCTTCTTCGGCGATTGCCAAGAATGCCCTCAAGTGTCGCGCCTCGACGCTCATGCGTCTAGGTTATAACAGCAACTCAAATGGTATTTCCCGCCGCCTGCTTACTTTCCTAACGTAGGAACCATGCAAAGGACGACCGCCCAGGCCTCCTCCGGCCTGCCCGACCCCGGTTACGCTCCGGCAACCGCGCTGGTGCTGGCCGCGGTGCTATGCCAGCAGCTCGGTGCGGCGGTGGCTGTGCTCGTCTTTCCCGCGGCCGGGCCGTTGGGCATCGTGACGCTGCGCCTGGCGTTCTCGGCCATCATCCTCGTGGCCGTTGCCAGGCCGAGGCTGCACGGGCACAGTCCAAGGGCGTGGCGGGCCGCCGTCGGACTCGGAGTGACCATGGCAGCGATGAACTCACTGTTCTACGAGGCCATTGCACTGCTGCCCCTGGGGACGGCAGTCACCATCGAGGTATTGGGCCCGCTGGTCCTCTCCGTCGTGGCCAGCCGACGTGCCAAAGCCCTACTCTGGGCGGCGCTGGCCTTCATCGGTGTAGCCCTACTAGGACAGGAAGGGCTGGCCGATCTCGACGTCGCCGGAGTCTGCTTCGCGCTCGGTGCGGCGGCGTGCTGGGCCCTGTTTATCCTGTGCAACGCCAGGACCGGAGCAACGTTCCCACGGCTGGGCGGCCTGGCCCTCGGAATGGCCATCGGTGCGGTCGTTTCGCTGCCTGGCGCGATACTGACGGCCGGGACTGCCCTGTTGGATCCGACGGTCCTTGGTCTTGGCCTAGCCGTCGCACTGCTCTCGACGGCTATCCCATACTCCCTCGAGCTCATGGCCCTGCGCCGCCTCCCGGCCGCCACGTTCTCGGTCCTGACCTGCACGGCGCCAGCCGTGGCGGCACTGGCCGGCTTTGCGGTTCTCGGGCAACAGTTCGGATACATGGACGCCATAGCGGTTGCCCTGGTAATGGCTGCCAGCATCGGCGCCATCCGGACAGCATCGCCGATCAACGCGCCCAGGCCCGCCGAATCACTTCCGAGTGACGCGAGACTGGATCCGCAGGAAACGATCCCTAGACGGCGTCGGGCCGCTGATCTCCCTTGTGGCTCCGCAGATTCTCCTGCACCTTGCCGAACAGATCCTTGATGGTCGACTCCGTATGGGTGAGCATGTCCGGCTGGACGTACACCTGTTGGGCGGGAGGCAAGCTGAAGTGGGAAGGCAGGCCACCCGTGCCGTCCACCCCCGCAAGTGCGATGGTCACGCCGCCCTCCTTGCGCGCAATGGCGCCAATCCGGCCGAAGACCACGGTGAACTCGTCTGGCTGGAAGCTCACGGTCAGTCCGACATGTGTCCGGTTAAGGTCGCTCGCTGCGACGGCCTTCTCGTTCCCGGTACCTGCATAGCTCATGTCAATCTCCCCGACAGTTGGTGGCGTTGTACGCGAGCAGTCTACGTCTGTGCCGGTAGGCCGGGTAGGGACCCGCCGGGTGACCGATGCCGGGCAGGGACAGCTCCTGGTGGAGAATGCGTTCATGACCAATGACGATCTTCGGCCTGTCTACTTCCTGTCGGACAGCACCGGCATCACCGCGGAAACGCTCGGCAACACGCTGTTGACGCAGTTCCCCGCTAACAACTTTGACCGCATCACGGTCCCGTTCATCACAACTGTCGACCAGGCCAAGACCGTGGTTCGAACCATCGACAAACTGGCCGCCACCGGCCTGCGGCCGATCGTCTTTTCCACCGCCGTCAGCAGCGAGATCCGCCAGGTCCTGGCGACATGCCGGGGGATCATCGTGGATCTGATCGGAACGCATCTCGGACAGCTGGAGCAGGCCCTAGGCTCGCCGGCCAGCGGCGAGCCCGGCCGGGCCCACGGCTTAGGCAATGCGGAGCGGTATCAATCCCGGATGGCCGCCGTTGAGTACGCCATGGAACACGACGACGGCCAGAGCCTGCGCGCGCTGGAAAAGGCCCAGGTCATCCTGGTGGCACCGTCCCGCTGCGGAAAAACACCCACCACCATGTATTTGGCGCTGCAACACGGAATCTTCGCCGCCAACTTCCCGCTGGTGGACGAGGACTTTCAGCGGGAGGGGCTCCCCAAACCGCTGAGGCCTTTCGTTGAGAAATGTTTCGGGCTCTCCTCCAACCCTTTGCGCCTTAGCCAGATCCGCACCGAACGGCGCCGCGGCTCGTCCTACGCATCCCTGCGGCAGTGCGGTTTTGAACTGCGCAGCGCCGAGCAGTTGTACGTCTCCCACCGGATTCCGTACCTGAACTCAGCCACGGTTTCCGTGGAGGAAATGGCTGCGACCATCCTGCAGCGCATGAACCTCAAACATTAGGGAAAAGTTTCACAAACAAAGTGTGGCGCACGTCATGTGGAAAGAGCGCCCGAGACCTGTCACTGTGGACAAGATTCGCGCCCACCAAGCGGCCATCGCCGGAAGCGGGGCGGCCCATCTGCATGCCATCATCTGCAAAGGAGCAGTAATAATGACGACAGACATCCTGTGGTTCTCAGAACTCGGACTCAAGGACCTGGACCGGGTGGGCGGAAAGAACGCCTCCCTCGGTGAAATGGTGCAGAACCTGACCTCTGCCGGCGTCCAGGTCCCGGACGGCTTCGCCACCACCGCGGATGCCTACCGCACCTTCTTGGCGGATTCCGGTCTGGACCAGAAGATCGCCGACCGGCTGGTCGGCCTGGACACCGATGATGTGACGGCCCTTGCCTCGGCCGGGCAGGAGATCCGGTCGCTGATGCGCGAGACGCCCTTCCTGCCGGACTTTGAGGCGCAGATCAGGGACTCCTACCGGAAGCTGGTGGACAAGCATGGCGGCTCCGAGGACCTCTCCTGGGCCGTTCGTTCCAGCGCCACCGCGGAAGACCTTCCCGATGCCTCCTTCGCCGGGCAGCAGGAAACGTTCCTGAACGTCCGCGGCATCGAGAACATCCTGCTCGCCATCAAGGATGTGTTCGCGTCCCTCTACAACGACCGGGCCATCGCCTACCGCGTGCACCACAAATTCGAACACGCCGAAGTGGCGCTCTCGGCCGGCATCCAGCGGATGGTGCGCTCCGACGTCGGGGCCTCCGGCGTCATGTTCACCATGGACACGGAGTCCGGGTTCCAGGACGCCGTGTTCGTCACGTCCTCCTACGGCCTCGGCGAGGCCGTCGTGCAGGGCGCCGTCAATCCCGACGAATTCTACGTCTACAAGCCGGCACTGCAGGCCGGGCGGCCGGCCATCCTCAAGCGCGGGCTGGGCGAGAAGGCCCTCCAGATGACCTACACGAGCAGCCGTGAGATCGGCCGCACCATCGACTTCGTACCGGTGGAGGCATCGCTGCGGAACCGCTTCAGCCTCAGCGACGACGACGTCGAGCAGCTCGCCCGGCACGCGGTCGCCATCGAGAACCACTATGGCCGTCCCATGGACATCGAGTGGGGCAAGGACGGGATCGACGGCGGCCTGTACATCCTGCAGGCCCGCCCGGAGACCGTGCAGTCCCGCCGGGCCTCCGGCAGCCTGAGCCGCTTCCGCCTCAACGGAACCGGCCGGGTGCTGGTCGAGGGCCGCGCCATCGGCCAGCGCATCGGCGCCGGCAGCGTCCGTATCCTCACCGCGATTGACCAGATGGCCGCTTTCAAGACCGGCGATGTCCTCGTTGCGGACATGACCGACCCGGACTGGGAACCGATCATGAAGCGTGCCTCCGCGATCGTGACCAATCGCGGCGGACGCACCTGCCACGCGGCCATCATTGCCCGGGAACTGGGGATTCCCGCCGTCGTCGGCACCGGGGACGCTACGGACGCCCTCTCCGACGGACTCGACGTGACCGTTTCCTGCGCCGACGGTGAGACCGGCACTATCTACGAAGGACTCCTGGACTTCAGCGTCGAGGAAACCGAAGTCACCCAGCTGCCCGAGGCCCCGGTCAAGGTGATGATGAATGTCGGGACACCGGAACAGGCGTTCACCTTCGCTCAGCTGCCCCACCACGGAGTGGGCCTGGCCCGGCTCGAATTCATTATCAACCGCCAAATCGGCATCCACCCCAAGGCGCTGCTGAACCTGGACGAGCAACCGGCGGACGTCGCCGCGGAAATCCGGGAGCGGATCGCCGCGTATGACAGCCCGCGCGACTACTACATCAAGCGGCTGGCCGAAGGCGTGTCCACGATCGCGGCGGCCTTCGCGCCGGAACCGGTGATTGTGCGGATGTCCGATTTCAAGTCCAACGAGTACGCCAACCTGATCGGCGGACCCGCCTACGAGCCGCACGAAGAGAACCCGATGATCGGCTTCCGCGGCGCTTCACGGTACCTGGAGCCGTCCTTCCGGGACTGCTTCGACCTCGAGTGCGAGGCCCTGTCCTTCGTCCGCAACGAGATGGGGCTGACCAACGTCAAGCTCATGATCCCGTTCGTGCGGACCCTGGACGAGGCCCGCGGCGTCATTGAACTGTTGGCGGAGAACGGCCTCACCCGCGGCGAGAACGGCCTCGAGGTGATCATGATGTGTGAGATTCCGTCCAATGCCCTGCTCGCCGACGAGTTCCTGGACTACTTCGACGGATTCTCCATCGGCTCCAACGACATGACCCAGTTGGCTCTGGGCCTGGACCGGGATTCCGCGATTGTCTCGGGCGGCTTCGATGAACGCGACCCTGCCGTCAAGAAGCTCCTGAGCATGGCCATCAAGGCCTGCAAGGCACGCGGCAAATATGTCGGCATCTGCGGCCAAGGTCCCAGCGACCACACGGACTTCGCTGAGTGGCTGGTCGAGGAAGGCATCGATTCCGTCTCCTTGAACCCCGACACGGTGGTGGACACCTGGCTCCGGCTCGCCGGCGGGGCCGTACAGGCAGGGGCCGGCGCCGGGGTGAACTGACAGCACGGCGCCGAGCAAACGACAGCCGGACACCCGGCGGCAGCACGGACTACGACGTCCGGACCGTGCTGCCGCCGGCCGCCTCGACGCGTCACATTGATGTAGCCTGCGCGCCGTGAGCCGGTGTTCACTGGGCGGTCGCTGGGCCATGGGCTGGGCCCGGGAGCCAAGGGCTTGAGCAGTGTGCCGGAGACGCGGAAGAATAGCTGTCAGGTCTTGGCGCGTCCGAGTCCCGGTATCCATACGATTTCGCGAAGTAGCCGCCGCCACCGTGGCCCGGCCCGTGCACCACCCGCCCGATCGGAGGGACAACAGTGAGTAAGCCATCGATTGAAAACCTGTGGAACAAACTGGATCCAAAGGCGCAGGAATGGCTCAGGGCCAATCCCGGCAGCGTCATCCTTCCGCGGAGCGTGACCGAGGCGCTCTTGAGGGCGAGTGGGGAGTACGACGGCGTGGAGGGAATCGACGGTAACGGCCAGCTTCCGCTATCCCCGGAGGACCAGGCATTCCTTAAAACCGTGGCCCACTCCGAACCTGTGGGCCACCCGGTCCCGCCAGCCACACCATCCCTCTAAGACCGGCGATGGCTCGGTTTGGGCTCGCCGGACTGTCGCCGCCACGCTGCCTCGGGCGGGCGAACCATCACCGTCTCGTGAGCGGGGGCGAGCCCTGGCGCCCCTTGCCCGCGCCGAGACCCTCCAGCATTTCAGTCAATGACTCCAGCGAGGACCGTCGGGGCGTCCATTCCAGGAGTTCGTGCGCCCGCGCGGTGTCCATGATGGGTGCGCCGGCCGCCATATCGATCCACCCGCCGTCGGTCGCCTGCAACCGCAAACGCCAACTAACCTCGACGAGGGCACGCAGTGCCGGCAGCGGCAGCGGCAGCACCCGCCGCGAATTGAACACCCAACCCAGCGCATTGGGATCGAGAACGGGTTCGGCTGCGATGTTGAAGGCGCCTTCAGCCCGCCTCTGCAGCACGCGCCAATAGGCGTCCGCGACGTCGGCAGCGTGCACGGCCTGGAAAACCAGCTCCTTCGGAATGGGCAGCAGGGGCAGCCAAGGCCTACGGGGGACGAGCCGGGCCAGGACGCTGCCAAGGAAATAGCGGCCCACCTCGCTGCCGGCCTCGGCACTGAACGTCAAGGCGGGTCGGAGCCGTGCCAGGGCAACGCCGGGGTTCTCCTTGGCGAAACTGTCCAAGAGCCCTTCCTGCGCGGCCTTGTCCTCGCTGTAGTGGGACCCGGTGATGCCGCCTGCCGGCCAGTCCTCGTTGGTCCGCTGGTCTTTGGGGGCGGGGGAGTAAGCGCCCACGGACGATGCGCAGACGATATGGCCGGTTCCGGCATTACGGGCCGCAGCGAGAACCTGGGCTGTGCCGGCCACGTTGGTCCGGCGAAGGAGCTCCCGGTCATGGTTGGGCTGGATCAGCCACGCCAGGTGCACCACGGCATCAGCCCCGGTGAGGGCCTTCTCCAAGGCCGGCTTGTCCGTGGGATCCCCGAGGTCAAGGGAGTGCCATTTCACGTCGCGGTACGGGGCCGAGTCCTTCTCGGGTTCACGGCGGGCGACACCCACGAGCTCAAGATCGGCACCCTCCTCCGACCGGGCCTCCTGGAGGCGCGTCAAAAGTGCTGTGCCAACGTGTCCGGTGGCTCCGGTGATGACAATGCGCATGGGTTCTCCTCAGCGTGGTTTGAACGCGGCCGTGCACGTGCCTCGTTGTCCCGCGCTTCAGGGGACCACTCCAGCGAAACAGAATTGACACCCCGGCACAAGGGGGTGAAAGCGCCTCGACACCCTTGGATGCCCGGCCTACATTGAGGCTATGAGTGAAGAACCGAACGAACCGGACACGGCACAAGACGGCGTCGGCCACAACCCCAGCACCCCCCGCGCCGGGGACCTCGGCACGGAACTCGACCCTACTTTCATCCCGGACGAGAGCGATGAGACGCCAGAGGAAAAGCGCGCACGGGAACACCCTGAACCGACAGGAAGCTAGCACGCCCAACCCATTAACGCCCGACGCTAGGATCAGCGGGATATCGCGCTGGGAGACCCCGGGCTGCTCGTCGAGCCCGTTGCAGTCTCCCCGCCAGGCAGACCCCAAGGGCGGCCTGCGCGCGGGAGGTCCTGTGGCCCTACTCCAAGGGAACGCCAATAAATAGCATTGCGCCATGGAACAGCTGCAGGACACGGGCGCGGAAGAACCGGAGTTGTCGGCCACCACGGTTTTCGCCAGTCTCGCGGAATTGAGGGACGCCCCTGGTTATAGCCCAACGGCAATTGCCGAACGGCTAGTAAACTCGCTGGGCATGGATGCTGCGGCACCCCTGCTGGGCGTCAACGCGGATCTCCTGGGTCGGTGGACATCGGGCCAGGATGCGCCGAACGCGGCTGGCCGGCTCCAGCTTGCGGATCTCGATGCCCTTGTGGGGCACCTTCACTGTGCTTTCACGCCAGCCCAGGCCATGCTCTGGATGTGCAGCCCCAACGTGCAGCTGGGCTCCAGACCCATCGATGTTTACCGCACACAGGGATCGGCGCCGGTGATCGGGGCCATCCGGGCCTACGTGCAGGAAGCCTTGGGCTGATTGTTGACGGTCAGGGCGCAATCGCTGTGATCGGCGGAGTCTGGCGACCTCAGAGTACGGCGTCTCCGGCGCTCTACTCTTCGGCGCTCAGCTTTCCAATGGCGCTGCTCTCAAGGTTTTCCAAGAGGTGCCGCGGATTGTCGTACACCTCCGCGGCTCCGGCATCCCGCAGTTCGGCTTCGCTGATTCCGCCGCAGGTAAGGGCAATGGCGGGAACTCCGATTGCCGCGGCAGCCTGCACGTCCCAGACGGCATCGCCAACGTAGACGACCTCGGCCGGGCTGAGTTCAAGCTTGTCCAAGCATGCAAGGAGAATGTCGGGGGCGGGCTTGCTCTCGGCGGCGTCGTTGGAGCTGGTCCACGCATCGATGGATGAGCCAGCGTCCAGCAGGCGTCGGGTGACCTCCAGGTCGCGTTCCTGCGCTGATGACGCCAGGCCTACGGCCAGCCCGGCGTCGGAGCACGCGGTGAGGAGGTCCCGGGCAGCGTCGAAGGGCCGCAGGGAAGGCCAGAACGTGGAGAACACTGCGCCGTGCGCTGATTTCAGGTCTTCCTGCATGTCCTTGGTGCACTCGGGAACCAGGTGCTCGATGAGCTTGTCGCCGCCCATGCCGACGCAGCGGTGGATGGCGGAGATCTGGATGTCCAGCCCTTCGCGCCGGAACGCCTGCCACCACGCAAGGGCGTGGAAATAGCTGGAGTCGATCAAGGTTCCGTCGACATCGAAAAGGACGCCGCGCTTTTTTCCGGATTTTGAGCCTGACGCTACCATTACTCCACCTTAAGTTGAGGGCCCCCGCAAGCGCCGTACCCGGCAAAGGCTCGACCCATTACGGATACTTTCGGCGCGAGGTCCGTGAGGCCAGTCATAGCACCCACGGACTCCACCATCAGAACGCAACCATTGTCCAAGGACTCCAGCAATTTCAAATGTCCGGACACCCCAATCTCCTAGTCGCTGAGGGCAACATGCACAGTAAGACTACTGAATATAGACGTTGGGTGCCGCTGCCGCTGTAGCGCCCGGGTCGAGCATCGCATGGGGATGCCACGCCCGACGACAAGCGCTCGAAGACTAGGTCCGGGGCTTCCCTGATTGCTGCGACGCCGTGATTTTGCCCTTTTGAAGGGCATCCGGTGTCAACTCTGCATGAATTTTCTGGCCCGTGTCGATTGACCCTCCCGTTGTTCGACCTGTGGGTGGGAAGGTCGAAGGGCGGCCTTCCAAAACCTAGGAGATTGAAATGGCAAAGTACATGTTGATCATGCGCGGGACCGACGAGTCGTACGCCAACCTTGCGAACGCTGACTTCAACGAGGTTCTCGAGACCATGGGCAAATTCAACGACGAATTGATCCGCGCTGGGGTCCTGCTGGCAGCCGAGGGCTTGGACGATCCGAAAGAGGGAGTCGTGGTGGACTTTACCGGCGAAACTCCGGTGGTCACTGATGGGCCCTACGGCGAAACCAAGGAACTGTTCGCCGGCTACTACATCCTCGATGTCGCCTCGAAGCAGGAAGCGATCGAGTGGGCAAAACGGGCACCCCTCACGGCGGGTACTAAGACCGAGATTCGCAGGGTGCCTTCCATCGACGAGTTCCCGCAGGACAACGAATGGATCCAGAAGGAACGCGCGTGGCGGGAACAGACCGGCCAGCTCTGAACCGGCCAGCCCGGAATTGGCAGTGAGCAGCACCGAGGCAAGAGCCGCCGTCGAAGCGGTGTGGCGCATGGAATCCGCCCGCATCGTCGGCGCCCTGGCCCGCTATACGGGCGATTTCCCGTTGGCCGAAGACCTCGCACAGGAGGCGCTCGCCGAGGCTCTCGTGTCCTGGTCGGTGAACGGGATCCCCGCGGAGCCTGTCGGCTGGCTGCTGACCACCGGCCGGCGCCGGGCGGTGGACACCTTCCGGCGCCGTGCCGCCCGCGACGAAAAGTACGCCCTCATGGCCCGCGATCTCGCGGGAGAGCTTCCGGGCGCGGGTACTCTGTTCGACCCCGACGCGATCGACGACGACGTGCTGGCCCTGATGTTCATCTCGTGCCACCCGGTATTGTCCAAGGAAGCGCGAATCGCCTTGACGCTGCGCGTGGTGGGCGGCATGGGCACCGAGGAGATCGCGAAGGCGTTCCTGGTTCCGGTGCCGACCATCCAGGCCCGCATCACCCGGGCCAAAAAGACCCTGTCCGCCGCCCACATCCCGTTCGCTGTGCCAGGAACGCATGAATTGCCCGAACGTCTGGGCTCGGTGCTTCAAGTCATCTACCTGATCTTCACGGAAGGTTCCTTCGCGTCAGGCGGTGACTCCTGGATGCGCGCAGACCTGGCCGGCGAAGCGCGCCGCCTGGGCCGTGTGCTGACGCGGCTGGCGCCGGAACCCGAGGTATTCGGCCTGCTGGCCCTGATGGAACTGACGGCCGCGCGCTTCCCCGCGAGGATTGACACGTCCGGCCGGGCGGTTCTCCTGGCGGACCAGGACCGACGGCTGTGGGACCAGTCGGCGATCCGGCGCGGCCGTGCAGCCCTGGCGAGGGCCGTGGCTGCCGGCCGCGGGCTCGGTGCGTACGGGCTCCAGGCCTCCATCGCCGAATGCCACGCGGTGGCCGGTTCGGTTGCGGAGGCGGATTGGCAGCGGATCGTGATCCTCTATGAGGCATTGGGGAGGCTGGCGCCCTCTCCGGTTGTGGAACTGAACCGCGCGGTGGCGGTGGCTATGGCGTCGGGTCCGGCGGCCGGGCTGGAACTGGCCGACGCGATCACATCCCGGGGCGAGCTCAACGGCTCGCACCTGCTGCCTGCGGTCAGGGGCGAGATTCTGACACGGCTCGGACGGCGCGAAGAAGCAAAGACCGCCCTGCTGCAGGCGGTCGCGCTGTGCTCGAACGCGGCCGAACGGGCGGCGCTGGAACGAAAGATCAGCGAACTGGCCCGCCCGTAGGTCCCGCTTTTGGGCATCTATTGACACCCCGATGCGATGACTGCCATATTCTCAACTACGCGCTATGTGCATCGCGTTGTGTAATACGCAATTTATAAAAGTTGTCCGGGACGTTCCGTCACCCTCAAAACCTCGGAGTTTTGAGTGATGGCAGATGATTTCGACCCGCAACGAGACGGCCAGATTGGCAACGCGTGTCCGTCGCCAAGTCCCCCGGGACTCAGGAAAGGAACACTGGAATCATGGTTCATAAAGTCAGAGCGGTCATTGCCAAGGAAAAGAATGCCCCTGTTTCGGTCGAGAACATCCTCGTGCCGGATCCCGGACCCGGTGAGGCGCTCGTGGACATTTTGACCTGCGGCGTCTGCCACACTGACCTCCACTATAAGCAGGGCGGAATCACTGACGATTTCCCCATCCTGCTGGGCCATGAGGCCACCGGCGTGGTCAGCGCCGTCGGCCCGGACGTCACCGAAGTGGCTCCCGGGGACCGCGTGATCCTGAACTGGCGCGCCGTGTGCGGAGAATGCCGCGCCTGTGCCAAGGGACAACCGCAATACTGTTTCAACACCCACAACGCAACGCAGAAGATGACCCTTGAGGACGGCACGGAGCTCGCGCCCGCGCTGGGCATCGGCGCCTTCGCCGAGAAGACCCTCGTCGCCGCCGGGCAGTGCACCAAGGTTGACGACGACGCCGATCCCGCCGCCGTCGGGCTGCTCGGCTGCGGAGTGATGGCCGGCATCGGCGCCGCCATCAACACCGGTGAGGTCAAGCGGGGCGAATCCGTTGCCGTCATCGGCTGCGGCGGCGTGGGCATCGCCGCGATCGCCGGCGCCAAGCTGGCCGGCGCAACGACGATCATCGCGGTGGACATCGACGCCAACAAGGTGGAAATGGCCCGATCCCTCGGCGCCACCCACGGCGTGGACTCCAGCAAGGAAGACCCGGTAGAGGCCATCCGGGCGCTGACCGGCGGCCACGGCGCCGACGTCGTGATTGAAGCGGTGGGGCGCCCCGAAACGTACAAGCAGGCGTTCTATGCGCGCGACCTCGCGGGCCGAGTGGTGCTGGTGGGCGTTCCGACGCCGAGCATGTTGCTGGAGCTGCCGCTGCTGGATGTCTTCGGCCGCGGCGGGTCGCTGAAGTCCTCCTGGTACGGCGACTGCCTGCCGTCCCGCGACTTCCCGATGCTGGTCCAGCACTACAAGCTGGGCAACCTGGACCTGGACGCCTTCGTCACCGAGCGCATCACCATCGACCAGGTGGAGGAGGCCTTCGGTAAAATGCACGAGGGCAAGGTCCTGCGTTCCGTGGTTGAAATCCGCCCGGCCGCTGCCGGCGCTTCAGTGGCGGCGTCCGCATGAGCGTCACCATCGAGAACCTGGTCACCTCGGGGACGTTTTCGCTCGACGGCGGCACCTGGGACGTGGACAACAACGTCTGGATCGTGGGAAACGACGACGAGTGCGTGATGACCTGACGACCTGATGCTCTGGGAACAGGTCTATCCCGGCGTCACCCCGGACCGCCACCTCGCCGACGGTGACGCGTTCCAGGTGGGCGGGGCGACCCTGCGCGCCATCCACACCCCGGGCCACTCGCCGGGATCCACGTGCTTCCACCTCGAGGAGGAAGCCACGGTCTTCACCGGGGACACCTTGTTCAAGGGCGGCCCGGGCGCCACCGGCAGGTCCTACAGCGATTACCCCACCATCCTCACCTCCATCCGCGAGCGGCTGCTGACGCTGCCGGCAACCACCGTGGTGCGCACCGGCCACGGGGACAGCGCCACTATCGGGGCGGAGCGGGAGACGCTGGCCAAGGTCAGCCAGTGAAAGGTGAAGGGCGGCGTGCTGGTGCCGAGCGGGCACCACATCGGCGCCTTCCATGACTGGGTCCAGGAGAAGGTCGGGGACGTTACACCCACTGGTCGCTGAGGCTTCGCCGGGTTGCGGCCCTATGCGAAGGACCGCGGCCCGGCTTGAGGGGCCAATCACCGGCCGCCGGTGTAGCCCATCTTTGCGCTGATCTGCAGCCCCGCCTGTTTGAGCGCTTCGAGGAGTCCCGGGGCCGTCTCCGGATCAAAACGGAAGGCTGGTCCGGAGATACTGACGGCGCCGATTACGGTCCCCACATGGTTGTACACCGGCACGGACATTGAGTTGAGCCCGATTTCGAACTCCTCCCGGACCACGCCGTAGCCGTCGCGGGCGACATCGAGGAGCTGGGTTTCGAGCTTGTTCCTGTTGGTGATGGTCCGCGGCGTCCGGGCCGGAAGCCCGGTCTCCTTCAGGACGCGGTCCCGCTCGTCAGCGGACAGTGCCGCCAGCAGGACCTTTCCGCTGGAGGTCGCGTGCAGCGGCGTCAGGCTGCCCACCCAGTCGTAGGTGGCTAATGTTGACGGGCCCATGGCCTGGTCCACGTTGACGGCGTAGTTGGAGCGCAGGACGGCGAGGTTCACTGTCTCCTTGAATTCCTCCGCCAGGCTTTCCAGCACGGGCCGGGCCTCGCGGACCAGGCTGAGCCGCCCGGGGATCGAGCTTGCCAGCCTCAGGATGCCGAAGCCCAGCTGGTACTTTCCGCGCTCGCTATTCTGGTGGACCATCTCCCTGCTCACCAGCGAGCCCAGCAGCCGGGAGACGGTGGACTTGTGGATGCCCATCTCGTCGGCGATTTCGCTCACGCCCGCATGGCCGTCCCGCGCCAGGATTTCCAGGACCTTAAGGGCACGGTCCACCGACTGGACACCGCCGTGCTGGCCGGACTCCGCATCGATGTCGGATTCGGGGTCATTTTTCGAAGCCATGATTCATACTCTCGAGTAGTTTCTGCGGCTTGCTTACCCGCCACAAGGCCGCCTGTAGCGTCCTCTCGGTTAGTTCCACCGTTTCGATCCTATGCCGTGAGGTCTAGCGGGGCCGACATTGGGTTATGTCGATTGACACGTCCAGCCATCAGCGCAGTTCCAATCGCATGAGCACGCGGGGGAAGCCATTGATCACGGAATCGGTGTCGGCAGCCTTGGTGAACCCGGCCTGTTCGAAGAGCTTCCGTGTGCCAACGTAGGCCATGGTCAGGTCGACGTGGCTGCCCTGGTTATCGACTGGATAGCCCTCGATGGCAGGCGCACCGTAACTACGGGCAAAGTCGACGGCGCCCTGCAACAGGTAACGGGAGATCCCCTCTCCGCGGTGCCCGGGCCGCACCCGGATGCACCACACCGACCACACGTCGAGCTCGTCCACGTGGGGAATTCTGCGGTTGCGGGCAAAACTGGTGTCGGAGCGTGGATGGACGCCGGCCCAGCCCACCACCTCGTCGCCGTCGTAGGCGAGTACCCCGGGCGGCGGATCCTGCCCCACGAGTTGTTCAACGAGCGCGCCGCGCTCCGTACCACGCAACTGCACATTCTGCTTGGAAGGGATGCGGTGGCTCAGGCACCAGCACACTGTCGCATCGGGCCGCTTGGGTCCGACCATTATCCTAACGTCCTCGAACTGTGACGCCGGACGGACCTCTATTGCCATATCGTGGATGCCTCCCAGTCCCGGTCCCGGCCTAACGCAGTCCGTTGCTGTGGGCCATCGCCATCGCGATGGCTTCGGTGCGGGAGGTGGCGCCCACCTTCCGGTAGATGTTCCGGAGGTGGAACTTCACGGTGTTCTCGCTGATGTGCAGCTTCGCCGCGATGGCCCGGTTCCGCTGGCCGGCGGCCAGCAGCTGCAGCACCTCGAGTTCCCGCTCGCCGAGATTCCAATCGGAGACGTCGGCCAAGCGGCGGGCGGGCGGATCGAGGGGGAGGGCGACGGTGACGTCGGCTCCCCAGCCTGGCATCACATCAACCGACAGGCTGCCGTCAAGGGCTTCGACGCGCTGGGCGAGCCGGACCATGGCCGGTGCCGCCGCGGACAGTTCGCCGGGACCGTCGTCGCGGACGTTGACCAGGAGGTTCTCGCCGTCGCAATCGAATTGCGTGCGGATCCGGCGGACGCCGGGTTGGTCCACCATGGCAAGCACCAGCCCGCGGACGATCGCCCGGGCCGCGTGTGCCACCTCACCGGGCAGGGCACGGCCGTTGACGGGCGGCTCGATGAACTGAACGTCAATGCCGCTGAAATGCATCAGCGGCAACAGGTCCTCGCGGAGGCGTTGGAAGGCGGTGGCGACGGGTTCCTCCACCAGCTCCGCGGTGCGGTCGTTAAGCGTTCGGAGACCTACCAGAGCCTTGGCGGCGAGGCCGGTGGCGGACTTCCGGGCGGCGTCGTCGCCCAGCGCGGGCGACCGCAATGCGGCCAGCAGGGTTTCGAGCGTGGTGGAGTGGTGGTCCACCAGTTCGGCGGTCACCCTGACGACCCGCTCGGCCGAGGCCGCGCGGGATTCAATGAGGTACGACGGCGGCGCATCGGCCACCTTCTCCCGGATCCGCTCGGCGGCCAGCGTCCAGAGGTAGTGGAGCACGTGCTCGGCCGCGGCATGGTCGGCCGGATCCGGAAGGGGCTCCGGGTCGGCGAGAACCAGCAGCGCGTTGCTCGGCGAGGACAGGGCCAGGACCCGGTGTTCCTCGCCGCCGAGTGCGGCTTCACCGTGCCACGAGCATTGCCGGTACCCCCGCCGTCGGAATTCCCGCCGGCGGAAAGCGATGCCCGGATGTGGTCGAGTTCGGGGATGGACACGCGGCTGATGATCGACTCGTCGCCGGCCTTCTTCTGCGGCCGTCCCGTGCAGTCCTCGGTGAAGATGACCAGCGCGGTGCTGCCCATGTAGGGGAGGGTGGCTTCACGCAGCCGCTGGGCAATGGTTGCCAGCGGCGCAGCGGCCAGGGTCGCGATGGCTTCCAGCAGGGGCTGTGCTTCCCCGACAAGCCGGGGCAGGGAATGAGTTTCAGATGCATCAGTGAGGACTGCCACCTGCCCAGTTTATTGGATCCGAAGCATTGCCTATCCCTTTGGGTAGTAAAAGCCGTTCAATCAAGGCGTTGGACCCGCCCCACAGGCAGGTGAGGATGAAGAGGTAACAACTTTCGTAAGGAGGCGTCCGGTGACCGAGCTCAGGCTGGCCGACAGGATCTTCGTGGTCGGCGCCGGCCGCAGCGGTCTGGTCCTGAAGACGGCCGCTTTGCGGCTCATGCACCTCGGGCTGACCGTGCAAGTCGTCGGCGAGACGACGGCACCCGCCATCCGCGCCGGTGCGGACGTCGCGGTGGTCGGCGGTTCCATCTACAGCGCGGACAATCCCGCACTTGCCGCCAAGGAACTGCGGGCCGCGATCATCACAAGGCCCTCTCAGGAGTAGGGTTTGGCTTGGCAGACGAAGAGGTCGGCAGGAGAAGGGGTCCACATGAGCTACAAATATCGCACCGTCCGGGTTCGCGGCACCGAGCTGGTGGGCACCATCGCGCGAAAACACGGGAGCGCGCCCGAGATCTACGAGACCTCGAAGGACGCGAACACTTCAGTAGTGCCCGTGTTTTTCCAGGCAACGGGCGAGATCCGGTTCTTCGACCGATCAATGCTGGAGGACGTCGTGACGCCGGCCGGTTAGTAGCGGCGGCACATCCCCAAGAGGTGACAGTGCCGCCGCTCGGCCTTTCCCACCGGCAAACTTTTGGCTCCTTGCACCCATCCCTTCGACGTGCAAAGCGCCCCTGAAAGGCCTAGTGCACGGGGCACCATCCACCGTTGACACTGTTCAGGGCCGCGAGGAGACTTTATTTTTGGGGGGCCTCTTCGAAAGGAGCCCCAAATGCCGTGGCATGTCGAGGGTACATACTTTGAAAATTGCAACTGCGACATGGTCTGCCCTTGTACGGCATCAGGGCAGACCGCACCGGCGGACAACGAACGCTGCAACGTGGCCCTGGCCTTCCACGTCGAAACCGGCGAAGTGAACGGTGTCGACGTCGGCGGTCTGACAGTCTGCGTCGTTGCCGATACTCCGGCCCTGATGAGTGACGGGGGCTGGAAGGTCGGTCTTCTGATGGATGCCGCCGCCTCAGCCGAGCAGGCCGAAGCGCTCGGTGCAGTCTTCGGCGGACAGCTCGGGGGACCGATGGGGGGCCTTGTTCCGTTGATCGGTGAAATGGCAGGCATGGAGTCCCTGGAAATGGCCTACGCCGACGACGGGCGGGTCCACCAGGTGCGTATAGGCAGTGCCGTCGATATGGCGGTCGAGGACTTCGTGTCTCCCTTTGATCCCACAGGGCGGGGAGTGAAAATCAGCGGGGTCGGATTCCCGGCCGACACTCTGGCAGCCGGCACATCCAGTACCGCCCGCGTCGACGTGTTCGGGATGACCTGGGATAACGCCGGGAAGAACTCCTTCTCGGCCCCCTTCGCCTGGTCCGCTTAGGTGCGGGGCAGGAACGGCCTGACAGCCAGCCACCATGCCGCAGAGCTGGCGTTGATCGGGTGCGCCGCACTGGCGTGGTACTTCACTTTTTCAGGCATCGCCGGCATGTCCGCAGGCCCGGGAACCATGGGACTGGGGCTCTGGGGTTTCCTGGGGGTGTGGGCGCTGATGATGGCGGCCATGATGTTGCCCGCGCTGGCGCCTCTCACCGCGACGTACCTCAGGTCCATCCGTGCCGTCCGCAGCCGCCGGGTCCGGGCAATCCGGACAACTGGCCTGGTGGGCGGTTACCTTTTGACGTGGATCGGATTCGGAGTCGTCGCTTACGCGGCGGCGGCCTTGTCTGCGCTGCTGGCTGGGGACGCGGCGGCCATCGCACCCTGGGTGGGAGCTGGAGTGCTTGTCGCGGCCGGCGCCTACCAGCTGACCCCGCTGAAGGATTTCTGCCTCAGGCACTGCCGGTCGCCCGTAGCATTCCTGTTGCACGTCTCCGGGTACAAGGGCCGCCTGCGGGATGTCCGTGTCGGCATGTACCACGGCGTGTATTGCGTGGGTTGCTGTTGGGGGCTCATGGTGGTGCTGATTGCTGTGGGTGTGATGAACCTGGCATGGATGGCCGTGCTCACGGTGGTCATCTTCCTGGAGAAGACGTGGAAATACGGACCCGCACTCAGCCGGATCACTGGAGTCTCACTGATTGTTTTCGCCCTTTTCGTCCCGGCTCACCCGGAGTTGCTGCCCGGGCTCCAAATGACCGCGCCCATGTGAGGGACGGTAATCGCCCTCTTCCATTGACCCCACCCGGGTTCCAGGAACGGCGACGGCGGCACTGGCAGCCGGACATCGGGAGGTCCAAGCTTTAACCAGTCGGCGCGGGACCACATACTGGCGGCCCCGGCCGGTTGGGGCGGCACATTCAGTGCAAGGAGAGCGACCATGGTGGACACGGCAGCACCGACACTCCGGGCAGGCGTGCGGAACGACCTTGTGACGCAGCTGCTGGGCATCTGGCTCCTTCTGGCCGTCTTCCTGGACGGCTGGGCCCACCTGCACGTTCCCGAGCTGGAAACCTTCTTCACTCCCTGGCACGCCGCGCTCTATTCGGGCCTCGTGGCCACCGCCGCGTGGACGGCAACCGTGATCTGGAGGAACCGTCAGCCCGGGCGGCCGCTGACCCGGGCGGTACCGGCCGGCTACCACGGCACGGTTATCGGACTCGTCCTCTTCGCCGTCGCCGGCGTTCTGGATCTGGCCTGGCACGAGATCCTGGGCATCGAAGTCTCCCTCGATGCGCTGGTGAGCCCCACACACTTGCTGCTGGGGTTCAGCCTCTTCCTCATCCTCGGCACCGGCGTCCGTAGTGCACGTGCCGCCGGCGGCTCGGAGCCCTTTAAGTGGACGCCGCCCGCAGTGCTCTCTCTCGCCCTCATGACCGGACTGGGTGCCTTCTTCCTGATTTACTGCTCGGCGTTCGTCCGGACCCCGCCGGCCGTCCCATATCTCCAGACGCCGATCGGGAGTCCCGGGCACACGCAGGCGGAGCTGCCTCCGGCCCTTGGGCTGGCCAGCTATCTGGTGACCACGGCGCTGATCGTCAGCCCCTTCCTCTACAGCTTCTCCGGCGCCCGACGGCCGCCTTACGGCATTGCCACCATCCTGGTCGCCGTGGTGGCGTGGCTGCCCCTGGCCATGTCGGGGCTGCGCCCGGCAGCGGTCGCCGGTGCGGCCGGGGCCACGATAGTCGCGGTGGCGGCGGACGTGCTGCTCGCCGGACGGGAGGGGCCGTGGCTGAGGCGCCGGTTGCCGTTGGTCACCGCAATACTCGCTGCACTTATCTGGACGGGCCAACTGGCCGGCATCGCTTTAGGGTCATCGATTCGATGGCCCGTGTCGATGTGGCTGGGAACCGTTGTGCTCAGTGCCGGATTGGCTGCGGCCCTGGCCTTTCTCAGTTCCTGGAACACCAGGAGCGTGCCGGGGCCGGCTCTGCCGCGATGACGGGCATGCCGACCGCCCCGGCATCCCAGCCTGAGGGCGCCTGATCTCCACTGTTCCCGGCGCCGGGAGTGGGCTATTTTGGGGATAAGGGGAGTGCCCGGTGGCCGGTTCATTGCCGACGGATGCGTCCGGCCTCGCCATCGAGTAAGGAAGCCCGCCGTGGCCAACAACGTGGCCCAGAAACTCATCGCATCCCATCTGGTCGCCGGAGAGATGATTCCCGGGCGTGAAATTGGTTTGCACATCGATCAGACCCTCACCCAGGACGCAACCGGGACGATGGTCATGCTTGAACTGGAGGCCCTCGGGCTCGACCGGGCACAAACTGAAGTGTCCGTGCAGTACGTGGACCACAACCTGTTGCAGGCCGACAGCAGGAACGCGGAAGACCATGATTTCCTCCGCTCGGCCTGCCGCCGGTTTGGTCTGTGGTTCTCGAAAGCCGGCAACGGGGTGTCCCATCCGACTCACATGCAGCGGTTTGGCATTCCGGGCAAAACCATGGTCGGCTCGGACAGCCATACCCCGGCCGCAGGTTCGCTGGGGATGCTGGCGATCGGGGTCGGCGGCACCGAGGTAGCCCTGGCAATCGCGGGTGAGCCTCTCTACCTGAAGATGCCGGAGATTTGGGGCGTAAGGCTTACCGGCAGGCTGCCGAGATGGACCAGCGCCAAGGACGTCATTCTTGAAATGCTGCGCCGGCACGGCGTCAAGGGCGGCCGGAACCGGATCATCGAGTACTACGGTCCCGGCCTGGCCACCCTAAGCGCGATGGACCGGCACGTGATTGCCAACATGGGCGCCGAACTCGGTGCGACGAGCACGGTTTTCCCGGCTGACGACCAGGTCAGGGCCTTCCTGCGCTCGGAACAGCGCGAGGGCGACTTTACCGAAATCCTCGCCGATCCCGGGGCCACTTACGACGTGACCGACGAGATCGACCTCGCCACGATCGAGCCACTCATCGCGCTGCCAAGCTCGCCCGGCAACGTCGTTCCGGTGCGGCAGGTCGCAGGCAGGCCGGTGGCGCAGGTCGTGATTGGGTCTTCAGCAAACCCGGGCCTGCGCGACTTCGCCATTGTTGCCGCAATCACGAAGGGGCGGCAGTGCCACCCCGGACTGTCTTTTGACGTCAATCCGAGTTCCCGACAGATCCTGCAGGACCTCACGAAAATGGGCGCGACGTTTGATCTGATCAGCGCCGGAGCGCGGCTGCACCAGACCGGATGCATGGGCTGTATTGGCATGGGCCAGGCCCCCGCGAACGGAAGCAACAGCCTGCGCACCATGCCCCGCAACTTTCCCGGCCGTTCGGGCACGAAGGAGGACTCGGTCTACCTGTGCTCACCGGAGACGGCCGCGGCTGCTGCACTCACCGGAACGATCACTGACCCGCGGGACCTGACAGAGCTCTTCGACCTGGAATACCCCGAGATCGAACTTCCCGAGGTGTCGAGCGTGAACGTGGCAATGCTGGAGAAACCACTGGCGCCGGAGGAAGCCGGCAAAGTAGCACTGGCAAAGGGCGAAAACATCTCCTCGCTTCCGGTATTCGGTCCCCTCGCCGACCGCATCGAGGCCCCAGTCGCCCTGGTCGTGGGAAACGATGTCTCAACGGATGAGATTCTGCCAGCCGGTGCGCGGGTTCTGCCCTACCGGAGCAACATCCCCAAACTCGCCGAATTTACCTTCGACCAGGTCGACCCTACCTACCCCGCCCGCGCCGCTCTAACTCGCGACTCGACAGGCCACATCCTGGTCGGGGGCACCAACTACGGCCAGGGATCTTCACGGGAACACGCAGCTATCACCCCGCGCTTCCTCGGGCTGCGGGCAGTGGTGGCCGTCTCGTTCGCCCGGATCCACTGGCAGAACCTGGCCAATTTCGGTGTCCTGGCACTCGAGTTCACGAATGCCGCCGATCATGACCGGATCGAACAAGGTGATGTGCTCCTGCTGACGGGACTACACGACGCCCTCGCGACGGGCAAGGAGATCCTTGTGCAGAACCAGACCCGCGGCGAGGTCTACCCTGTGCGGCACAGCCTTTCCGATCGTCAGGTGGACATGCTCCTGGCCGGTGGCCTCATCCCGTGGCTGCGCGAACGCAGAGCCCGGGAGGCCCGCGACCCGGCAAACGCGTGAGTGCCCGGCTGCCGCTGCTCGGTCGGCTGCCGAGACGCCAGTGGCCCTCCGGGGGCTGTGCAGATGAGTGCCGAGAATCTAGGCTCAGCTGAACGATTAGATGATGGAGGAAGCACATGAAACAGTTGCCGCTGCTGAACGTCGTTTCTCGTCTGGAGGACAGTCGCTGGCTTGATCCCTTGGTCGCAGGAGTCAAAGGAACCGTGAACTCGATTGTCCGGTTCCCGTGGCTGCGTGATGTGCTCCACGGGGTGCCCCTGGGACATCCGGTTCACCCTCTTGGAGTCCAGATACCCATGGGGGCATGGACATCGGCCGCCATCTTGGATGCCGTGCCCGGAAACGACCGTGCGGCCGGCATATTGATTGGAGTGGGAGCAATCACTGCGGTTCCCTCCGCCGTGGCCGGCCTCACCGATTGGTCGGATCTTCACGAGCAGCAGCAGCGCGTGGGCCTCATCCACGCCGCGGGGAACCTCGCGGCCACCGGACTATATATCGCGTCGCTGGTGGAGCGGTCCCGCGGGCGGCAGCCACGAGGCAAGCTGCTCGGCTATTTGGGGTTTGCGACGCTTGCCGCCGCCGGGTTCCTCGGCGGGCACCTCACGTACCGTCAGGCCGCCGGAGTTAACCACAGCGAGGATGTTCCTCACCGCTTCCCTGTCGGTTGGCACACCCTGGCCCCCCTCGACGAGCTCGTTGAAGGCAAGCTGGAGCGGAGGACAGTGGCCGGGATGCCGCTGCTCGTGTTCCGCCGGGGCGACGGGGTCCACGTATTGTCAGATGTGTGCAGCCACTTGTCCGGGCCCCTCCATGAAGGCAAGGTCGAAGAGCGCGGGGAGCCCTGCGTTGTCTGTCCCTGGCATGGAAGTGCCTTCTCGCTGCGGAGCGGAGAAGTCTTGGGCGGACCAGCGACAGCTGGCCAGCCGCGGTTCAGCACACGTGTCGAGAACGGTTTGGTTGAGGTGTCCCTCCCCGGGGCTGGGTAAGGGCGAACCGGCCAGGTGGTCTGCGGCGCCTCCGTCAGCGCTTCTGACGGAGCCAGGGTCCCAGCAGCCGGGTGGTGACCGGAAGAAAGACATACGTCATCAGGGGCGTGAGGAGACAGGTGGCCAGCAGCACCTGGAACACCAGGGGCCACTCCTGAACCAGCGGGTGCAGGAGGAAATTCGCCAGCAGGCTGAGCGGGAAAAACGGCAGGAAGATACTCACCATCTGCTTCCACCGGGGAGGAACAACCGTCTCGGGAACGCTGAGGCGCACATCGCCGGGCTGGGCGAACCAGCCCTCAATGCCCGTGCGGCGCTCGATCTGCGTGACTTCCACGAGGTCAGCCGCACTGTCGATCCACCAGCGCCGCTCGTCGGACTGCTCCCAGTCGTTGAGGAGGCCGGCATTGGCAAAGCGGTACAGCATGTGCCACTCGTTCGAGTCCGCGGCCGAACGTACCCAGCCGGAGCCGAGATAGCCCGGCCACTCGCGGGCGAGTTCCTGGCCCGCATGCGCCCAGGCGCTGGCCTGGCGTGTCCGGCCGGGTTGGACTGTGCGGGCAACGGACACAGTAACTGGCTGGAGCTGGGAATCGGAGATGGTCACCATAGGAATCTTACCGACGGCGCAGTGGCCCCGCCGTCGGATCTGCCGGGCTCCCGCAGTCGCCCGTGTCGAACCTCATGGTGCGATTGAACGGCAGAGCAGGCGGTAACCTTCCAAAGGGTCTAGGGAAGGTATCGGTGTGGTGGATATTTTGAGCGACGTAAGCAGCGATTGGCTGAGAGCCCTGACCTGGCTGGCGGCCGTCGCCACCGGGCTACTGTTGTGTTTCTGGCGGCCCCGTCGGCTTCATTGGGCTGCACTCGGTTCAGTCCTCGTGTACGCGGTGGCCAACATCGGCGCGGGCATCTATGTCCTATCCCACCTCGGAGATTCCCGCTGGGGCGGCGGCGCCGCGGGCCGGCTCGGCGCTCCGTCGCTGGCCGATACCCCCGTAGTGGGACAGTTTCTGGGCTCCCTCGACACGGTCCTCGGCGGAGTCGTGGACGGCGTCAACGAATTTAACGATTTCCGGGCCGCGCTTCCGGTGGCCTTGGACTACCTCTCGGCAGCCGGCTGGGCATTGGTTGTCGCCGTGCCACTGGGCATCCTCACCTTGATTGTGAGCTGCCGGGATGCGCAGCGCCGCAAAGCCGCATTCGCCAGATACAGCCTGCGGGTCGAAGAGCTCAGCGATGAACTCGATGCCATCAAGCGCCATCTCGGCTACCCGCAGGCGGGTTAGCACCCTCAGCCAGCGCCGTTCGGCCCCAACGCCCTGAAGGTGTTGAGTGTCGCCCCGCGGAGGGGTAGCGTGACTCCACCGTCTACTCGCATCACCCTGACCCCGGAGCGACCATGCCACATGCGGGACGTCGACTCGCTGCCCTTACGGCGGCTCTGGCCTTAAGCATGGCCAGCGGTACCGTTGGCGCCCCCGCCTTCGCCGACCCGCGGGAGACTGAAAAGGCCGCGACCGCCACCGGGTACGGCGGCGCGGTGAGCACCGTGGATCCTGAGGCCTCGGCCGCGGCAATTGAAGTCCTTCGTAACGGCGGAAACGCGGCGGACGCCGCTGTAGCCGCAGCCGCGACCTTAGGCGTGACCGAGCCGTACAGCGCCGGGATCGGCGGTGGCGGCTACTTCGTGTTTTACAACGCGGAATCCCGCAGGGTCGGCACCATCGACGGCCGTGAAACCGCACCGGCAGCGATGCGGCACGACGCGTTCATCGACCCGGCGACCGGTAAGCCATTCCCCTTCACGCCCGACCTCGTCACCAGTGGCGTCTCCGTTGGTGTCCCCGGCACGGCGGCCACCTGGGAGCGCGCACTCGACCGTTGGGGGACGTCGAGCCTGGCTGACGTTCTTAAACCTGCCATCAAGGTTGCCTCGAGGGGCTTCGTGGTCGACGACACGTTCCGGCTGCAGACCCTGGAGAACAAGCCCCGGTTCGCGGCGTTCAGCTCGACGAGCAAGCTGTTCCTGCCCGGCGGCGACGCGCCCGCCGTCGGCAGTGTCTTCCGGAATCCCGAACTCGCCGAAACCTACCGGCTTCTCGCCAAGCAGGGTGCGCGTGGCTTCTACCGCGGCGCGCTCGCGGCGGAGATCGCGGCCACCGTCCAGGCGCCGCCCAAGGCCCCCGGCACAAAGCTGCCCGTCCCCGTCGGCACGATGACGACGGCGGACCTGGCCGCCTACCGTGTCCTGGATCAAGCCCCCACGCACGTGGACTACCGCGGCCTGGACGTCTACGGCATGGCGCCGTCGAGTAGCGGGGGCACCACGGTCGGGGAGGCGCTGAACATCCTTGACCCACTCAACATCACCGAGATGTCCAAACCCGATGCCCTGCACTTTTACCTTGAGGCAAGCGCACTGGCCTTCGCGGACCGGGGCAAATACGTGGGCGACCCGGCGTTTGTCGACGTCCCCACCGCCGCGCTCACTGACCCGCGCTTCGGCAAGGAGCGCTCGTGCCAGATCAATCCGCGGCAGGCGGCGACGAAGCCTGTCCCGCCGGGGGACGTGGCCTCGTACGACGGCGTGTGCCCCGCTGCCGCCGCGGCGCCTGCGGTCGAGAAGGACACCGAGAACATCTCGACCACCAATCTGACGGTCGCGGACAAGTGGGGCAATGTGGTTGAGTACACGCTCACCATCGAGCAGACGGGCGGGTCCGGCATCGTGGTTCCCGGCCGCGGGTTCCTGCTCAACAACGAGCTGACCGACTTCTCCGCCGTCTATGATCCGACGGACCCTAACCGGATTGAGCCGAAGAAGCGTCCCCGCTCCTCAATGTCTCCGACCATCATCTTGAAGGACGGCAAACCGTTCCTCGCGCTCGGCTCACCGGGTGGATCGACGATCATCACCACCGTCCTGCAGACGGTCCTGAACCGGGTGGATCTGGGTATGAGCATCTCGGAGGCGATCGCTGCGCCGCGTGCGTCGCAGCGGAACGCGGCAACGGTCACAGCGGAGTCGGGGTTCATCGCCGCGTACGGAAACCAGTTGGCACCGTACGGTCATCAGCTCGTGACGCCGGGTGCGCCGTCGACGTCCGCGGCGGAGATCGGCGCGGTGACGGCAATCGAATTCAAGCCCGGGGGACGCCTGGTGGCCGCGGCTGAGCCGGTGAGGCGCGGGGGCGGCTCTGCGATGGTGGTCAAACGTTCGCGGTGAGCCCTGCGCTTCCCGAGTCTGGGCGGCGGGGAACAAAGGCCGCGGTCAGCCCGCCGCGGAGGAGGACGTTGTGATGAAGCAGGGGAGCTGACATGAGGGACCGACCGCCGCTGACGAGGATGGGGTGATCCGCGGTGAGCGGATGGCCGCGGCCGGACGAGCCTAACGGCGAAATCACACTCGTGCTCGATCAGCGCAGCACACTTGACCGGAAGGCCGACCTCCGCGACGGGTTGTCCGCCGTCGCCCGCCAGGGATCCCACCTTTGGGTCGCCAATGACGAGACGACCAGCGTCGAACGGCTCACGCTGGAGGCCGGCCACCGTGCTGGCGCCCACCGCAGCTTCGATCTCACCCAGCTCCTGAAACTTCCCGGGGACAGGGGCGAGATGGACATCGAAGGGCTCGATATTGAGAATGACACGCTGTGGCTGGTCGGATCGCACAGCTCGGCCCGCAAACAGGTCAGGAACAACGCCACGCCCGCCGAGGCGCAGAGGTCCCTGGCGACGGTGGAGGTCAGCCAGCGCCGGCGGGTGCTGGCCCGGCTCCCGACTCAGGCCCTCCTCGATCCGGGCGGCAGCCGGACAGGGCAGGAGCAACACCCTGCCGTGCTGGGTCTCGGCCGGGGCCCGGACCTGGTGGATCTCTTGGCCGATGACCCTCACCTGGGGAGCTTCATACAGTCCTCAACGGCCGGGCCGCCGCTGCCGGGCAAGGAAAATGGCATTGACTGCGAGGGCCTCGCCGCAGCGGGCGACCGGGTGTTCATCGGTCTGCGCGGTCCGGTACTGCGCGGGTGGGCCATGATCCTAGAGCTCCAAGTTGGTGACGGGCCCGGCCTGGAGCCGCAGCCGATCGGTCCCGGGAATCGTCGTTACCGCAAGCACTTTCTTCGCTTGCAGGGTCTGGGCGTGCGGGATCTCTGCCGTCACGGCGAGGACCTGCTCGTCTTGGCGGGACCCACCATGGAGCTCGCCGGGCGCACGGCCGTGTTTCGCTGGCGGAACGCGCTGGCGTCGCAGGCCGAGGCTGTCCTGCATAAGGACGACTTGCCGTGCGAATTTGACGCGCCGTTCGGTGAGGGTGAGGACCATGCCGAGGGGATCACCGTGCTCGACGACGGCAGGTCGGCCTTGGTTCT
>JBKPBZ010000231.1:0-4630 GCA_046727115.1 Actinomycetota bacterium
GATGTGAGCGTCATGGCGCACTGCAGGGCGCAGTAAGGGCAGTGCGTGTCGGCGCTGGAGGTCATGTTAGACGTGTCCCATCGCGTTTCGGTTGGCATTGCGGATGTAGAAGAACCAGCAGACGGCGAGCATCAGGACGTAGGCCCCGACGAACCCGTAGAACGCCGGGGTGTAGGACCCGCTGGCGGAGTTCGAGGCGTTGAGCACCTGCGGGATGACGAACCCGCCGTAGGCACCGATGGCCGAGATCAGGCCCAGGGCAGAGGACGCGAGCCGCTGGGTGGTCACCGTGCTGGCACCTGACAGTGCTGCCCGGCTCGAGGTGGCGAAGATGATGGGGATCATCCGGTACGTGGCACCGTTTCCGAATCCGCTGGCGGTGAAGAGCAGCAGGAACAGGCCAAGGAACAGCCAGAAGTTCTTCAGCGGCAGGGTCCAGATCATCGTGAGGGTGATGACGGCCATGGCGGCGAAGGCCGAAACGGTCATCCGGGCGCCGCCCATGCGGTCCGCCATGCGTCCGCCGTAGGGGCGGGCCAGCGAGCCGACCAGCGGGCCGAGGAAGGCGAGGGACAGGGCCACGGTTCCGACGCCGATCGAGGAGAAGGCCGGGAAGTAGTCCTTGATGAGCTTGGGGAACACGCCGGCGAAGCCGATGAACGAACCGAACGTGCCGATGTACAGCAGCGCCATGATCCACAGGTGCGGTTCCTTGAGCGCGGCGAGCGAGCCCGCGACATCGCCCTTGGCGCTGGTGAGGTTGTCCATGTACTTCCAGGCGCCGAACGCGGCGAGCAGGATCAGCGGGACCCACATCAGACCGGCCATCGGCAGGTTCACGGTGCCGGCGGCCAGGAGGGTGATGGCAATCGGAACGGCCAGCTGTGCGACGGCGGCGCCGAGGTTGCCGCCGGCGGCGTTCAGTCCCAGCGCCCAGCCCTTTTCGCGGGCCGGGTAGAAGAAGGTGATGTTGGCCATCGAGCTGGCGAAGTTGCCGCCGCCGAAGCCGGCAAGGGCGGCCACGAGCAGCATGGTGCCGAACGGGGTCTCCGGGTTGGAGACGCACATGGCCAGCCCGATCGAGGGGATGAGCAGCAGCAGCGCCGAGACGATGGTCCAGTTTCGGCCGCCGAAGCGGGGGACCATGAACGTGTAGGGGATCCGCAGCGTGGCGCCCACCAGGCTGGGCATGGAGATCAGCCAGAAGATTTCCGAGGTGGTGAAGGTGAAGCCGGCCGCGGGGAGCTGTACCACCACAATCGACCACAGCTGCCAGACCACGAAGCCCAGGAACTCGGCGAAGATGGACCAGTTCAGATTGCGCCGGGCGATGGAGCGGCCGGCCGATTCCCACTGTTCCTTGTTTTCTGCGTCCCAGTTGGCGATCCAGCGGCCGGGCCGGTGGTCGAGGGTAAGGGTGCCGGTGCGGGCGGCGCCGGCATCTGCGGTGCCGATTTCGGCGGTGCGTTCAGCAGTCACTTGGGAGACCTCCTTGGGGGGTGTTGTCCTTCAAAGGTAGGGATGCCGCGTTTCCGGGACAGTCGCCGTTTATTAACGCGCTGTGACTTTTGCCTATCGGGACTTTTATGACGGTGTGAGAATGGGCGTGACGACCGCCACGCGAGACGACGACACGGAGTCCAAATAACGGACTATTTGTCCATTGACTGGACGGCGGGAACTAACATCGGACATATACGAATCCCTAGCCGGCGGCCCCGGGCATCGGGCCCTTGGGAACATCCGACCGGTCTTCATGAAAGCGTTACTACATGTCATCCACTGCAACCTCTGCGGAGCATGGGTCCACCAAGCAGGTGAATTCGCGCGGCCGCGTGATTGTCGCCAGCCTGATCGGCACCACCGTCGAGTTCTACGACTTCTACGTGTACGCCACCGCTGCCGTGCTGGTCTTCCCCTCCCTGTTCTTCCCGGCGCAGAACGAGACCACCCAGTTGCTCAGCTCGTTCGCCGTGTTCGGCGTCGCGTTCATCGCCCGCCCGCTCGGCTCGGTGGTCTTCGGCCACTTCGGTGACAAGTTCGGCCGCAAGGGCACGCTCGTTGCCTCGCTCCTGACCATGGGCATCGCCACCTTCCTGATCGGCTGCCTGCCGACGGCGAAGGTGGAAGGCTGGGAATTCTGGGCCCCGGCCCTCCTGGTCGTCATGCGCTTCTTCCAGGGCCTTGCCCTCGGCGGCGAATGGAGCGGTGCGGCACTGCTGGCCACCGAGAATGCTCCCGCGAACAAGCGCGCCATCTACGGCACCTTCCCGCAGCTGGGGGCCCCGATCGGCTTCATCATCGCCAACGTGATCTTCCTGGTCTTCAGCTACACCCTGTCGCCGACGGCCTTCATGGAATGGGGCTGGCGCGTGCCGTTCCTGCTCAGCGCTGTCATGGTGATCATCGGCCTCTACGTCCGGCTCAAGCTGATCGAAACGCCCGCGTTCACCAAGGTCATCGAATCCAAAGAGGTCGCCAAGCTGCCTCTCGCCCGGGTCTTCAAGACCAGCTGGCGCCACCTGATCCTGGGTACGTTCATCATGCTCGCCACTTACGTGCTCTTCTACCTGATGACCACGTTCACGCTGACCTACGGAACTCGCGCCTCCAGCCTGGATGCGGCCAAGGCCGCAGCCGAGAAGGCCGGCAAGCCGATGACCGAGGCCGCGGCCGCCGCGTTCGTCCCAGGCCTGGGCTACACGCGCAACGACTTCCTCTGGATGCTGATTATCGGCGTCGTGTTCTTCGGCATCTTCACCCTGGTCTCCGGCCCGCTCGCCGAGAAGTTCGGGCGCCGCAAGATGCTCATCACCGTTACCGCGGGCATCCTGGCCTTCGGTCTGCTGTTCGTCCCGCTGTTCAGCGCCGGATTCGTGGGCACGATGGCGCTGCTGATCATCGGCTTCTCCCTCATGGGCCTGACCTTCGGCCCCATGGGTGCGCTGCTGCCGGAACTGTTCCCGACGAACGTCCGGTACACCGGCTCTGCCATCAGCTACAACTTCTCCAGCATCCTGGGCGCGGCCGTGGCTCCGTTCATCGCCGTCTGGCTCTGGGAAGTGGGCAAGGGCAGCCCGGCGCTGGTCGGTGTCTACCTCGCCGCTATGGCCGTGCTGACGCTGATTGCGCTGTTCGTGAGCAAGGAAACCCGCGATCTTGACTACGAGAACAACGTAGCCTGACGCTCCTTCCCAGTTGCTGACAGAAATGCCCGGTGTGTTCCTCGGACACGCCGGGCATTTCCGTGTCGGCCGGAAAGCAACCGGGCGGGAACGCGGGGGCGCGGCAGGGCCGGGCAGGAACGCGGGCCGCGGCCGGGCCGGGCGGGAGGGGGCGGGGCCTTAGCTCGCGTAGCGTTCCACGAAGTTCCGCAGGATTTTCATCGGCTCGGTCGCAGTGAACCGCCGGGCGTCTTCCATGAGCATTTCGGCCGATTCCGGCGGGAAGTAGCCGGCATGGCGGTAGATATCGATCCTGGTCACGAGCCCCTCGGCATCGAGCTCAGGATGGAACTGGGTGGCGTACAGGTTGGTCTTGATCCGGAACATGTGCACCGGGCAGGCGGCCGAGCTCGCCAGGAGCACCGCGTGGGCGGGCAGGACGGTGCAGGCTTCCTTGTGGCCGGTGAACGCAATGAAGCTCTCCGGCAGCCCGCGCAGGAGGGGATCCTGCAGCCCTTCCGCCGTCAGTTTGATGGTGACGCCGCCGAGCCCTTCACCATACGTCCGGTCGATCACCGCACCCTGGTGGAGTCCGAGTGTGCCCACGCCGTAGCAGGCGCCGAGGAACGGGAAGTCCTCGGCCACAATCCTGTCCAGCAGCCCGGCGAGTTCACGCTCCACCCGGTGCTGGGCGGCGCTCTTATGGTCGGGCGGGTCGCTGGAGGTGAAGGGACTGCCTCCCACAATAACGCCCGAATAGTCGGACAGCTCCAGGTCAGGAAGCGGGGCGGCTTCCATCCGGATGCGGTGCAACTGCTCCGGTTTGAGTCCGCAGTAGCGAAGATAGGCGCGGTATTCGTCCTCGGCGGCGGTGTCTTCCGCGCGCGAGGCGAGGAGCAGGAATGGCTTCACACTCCAAGTCTCTACTGGCCGGTCACGGAGGCGCCAGAGGCGCGCCCGCGACCGGCAGCGTCGTACAGTCCTACCGTCCTACTGTTCGCCGTCGCTTACTGCGCGTCGCCGTCCTCGATCATGGCGATCACGGCGCCGGCGGCGACCGTCTCGCCGGCCGCCGCGGCGAGGCCGATCACGATCCCGGCGCGGTGGGCGGTGAGCGGCTGTTCCATCTTCATCGCTTCGAGCACGACGACGAGATCGCCTTCGGCGACGGTGTCACCTTCGGCCACGGCCACCTTCACGATGGTCCCCTGCATGGGGGAGGTCAGGGCGTTGCCGCTCGCGGCCGCGGCTGCGCCGCCGCCGCGGGAGCGCTTCTTGACCTTGGCCGGCTTGGAGCCGCCCGTGTTGCTGACCGAGCCCAGGGACGCCGGCAGCACGACTTCCAGGCGCTTGCCGCCGACCTCGACGACGACGCGCTGGCGGTCGCCGGCGTCGGGCGCTTCAGTCTCGGTGCCGGTGGGGGTCCAGGCCGGAATGTCGTTGACGAAGGCCGTCTCGATCCAGCG
>JBKPBZ010000232.1:0-12757 GCA_046727115.1 Actinomycetota bacterium
CTCGACGTGCGCAACGTCGCCTGGCACAGCGTGTACGAGGTGGGCCACCGCCTCACCGACCGGTTCGACGACGTCCTCCCGGGGCAGCGGGACACCCGTACGCCGCGCGTGTTCATCACCGGCGACGCGTGCCACACCCACAGCGCCAAGGCCGGCCAGGGCATGAACGTCTCCATGCAGGACGGTTTCAACCTGGGCTGGAAACTCGGGCACGTGCTCGAGGGCCGCAGCCCGGAGAGCCTGCTGTCCACGTACTCTGCCGAGCGCCAGGTCATCGCGAAGAACCTCATCGACTTCGACAAGGAGTGGTCCACGCTCATGGCGAAGAAGCCGGAGGAGTTCGAAAACCCCTCCGAGCTCGAGGACTTCTACGTCAGCACCGCCGAATTCCCGGCAGGCTTCATGACCCAGTACGCCCCCTCCATGCTCATCGGCGGGCCGGGGCATCAGGACCTGGCCGCCGGGTTCACCATCGGGAAGCGCTTCAAGTCCGCGCCAGTCGTGCGGGTCTGCGACACAAACCCGGTGCACCTCGGCCACCAGGCGAAGGCGGACGGGCGCTGGCGCATCTACGTCTTCGCGGACGCGGCAGCACCCCAGGCTGCACAGCAGGGTACGGGCCAGCAGGGTACGGGCCAGCAGGGCGCCGGACAGCAGAGTGCCGGGTCGCCCGCCGCCGAGTTCGCCGACTGGATCGCGAACGCGCCGGACTCGCCCCTCGCCGCCACCCCCGAGGGGGCCGACCGCGACGCCTGGTTCGACGTGAAGGTGATCTACCAGCAGGACCACACGAACATCGACATCGGCGCCGTGCCGGCGGTGTTCAAGCCGCAGGTGGGTCCGTTCCAGCTCACCTACCTCGAGAACGTCTACGCCACGGATCCGACGGCGGACATCTTCGAACTGCGCGGGATCGATCGCGGCGGCGTCGTGGTGGTGGTGCGGCCGGACCAGTACGTGGCCAGCGTCTTGCCGCTGACGGCGACGGCGGAACTCGCTGCCTTCTTCACGCCCCTCCTGCGGGCCGGCAGCCGCGCCCGTGAATTCCAGAACCACGCGGGCTAACCGCCGGCAAACGGGCACTTTCTGATGGCACCGTGACGCTCCCGCCCAGTTGCTGCTGGGCGCACCTCCACGTACCCGCACCATCCCGGGGGTGCGCAGAGGTGAAGCGGGGGCTCGGCACCGAGTAACTGGGAGGGAGCGTCGTCACGCGGGGAGCGGGGGCGAACGCGGACATCCCGGCCAGGCACGGGCACTTTCCGATGGCACCGTGACGCTCCCGCCCAGTTGCTGCTGATCGCACCTCCACGTACCCGCACAATTCCGGGGGTGCGTAGAGGTGAAGCGGGACCCGGCACCGAGTAACTGGGAGGGAGCGTCGTCACGCGGGGAGCGGGGGCGAACGCGGACATCCCGGCCAGGCCGAAAGCCGGTTCCGCTTCGGATAACGTTCCGTGACACGGCAATGGCCCGGCGCTACGCGTATGCGGGCAGCGCCGGGCCGTTTGCGCCTCGCCGGCCCGGATCCCCCGAGGGCAACGGGAACGTTTCGATCACCGGTCTTGCAGAGGTGAGGGTGTCGAGCTTTTGACGGCCTGGATGCGCTTGATTTCGGTGAGGAGACGACCGGCTGGCCGGCCCAAGCGCTGTCGACAGTCAGCGAACACGGAATGTCTGCCCCGACACGACCTGTGCGACATTACCTGAGGGGCGCGAGTGCAATAGTAGCCGTACTCAGGCCGGGGCTTTTGATAACCCTCATTCTCCCGATCTGGTAGTCGCTCTTCCCTGACTTATGGGCTCAGTTCGCCGGTTTCTCGAACTACTTACCGAAGGAAGTGCTCCGGTTGCTGGCTATCGTTACTGGTGTCTCCTAGATTGGCGGCATGACTAAAGATGCTGGGGCTCTATGGCTCGATATCGCCGAGGACGTTCGATGGTATCCCTCGCCCCATAACTCCCAGCCAATCAAGCTGAGGGCCATCAGCGAGACAGTGGCACGGGTTTATTACGACCTTGACCTCGGGCTGCCTGCCGAATCATTTGGTATCCCCTTCGGTCATGTTTGCGCGGGCGTCTTCCTGGAGTCGTTGTCTGTGGTCGCCGCAGCCCGCGGCTACCGCACCATCGAATCCCTTGACCACTCCGAAATGGATTTCGAAGCCGTAGACCGTTTGCATCTTATTGGCACAGTGCAATTGGAACCGACGGTCCCGGACACCAATACCCGGTCCGCGGCTCAACGTCGGCTGGCTGCATTCCGGTTCAGGCAGACTTCCCGCCGGCCTTACAACAGCAGGATCGTGGGCGATGAGATTCTGACCGCAGCTTCTTCGATCGCCGCCGAGCAAGGATTCGATTTCCGCTGCACAACCGACGCCCGCATTGTCTCTTCGCTTGTTCGGATCAATCAGCAGACTCTTTTTTCCGACTTGCGTAATGACGCGGTCTACGCCGAGATTATGCAGTGGTTGCGGTTCTCAAAGGATGAAGCGGCCGCGCAGGCGGACGGGCTGAGCGCAGAAACCATGATCATGCCGGGTCCAGTGCTTCGCTTCGCTATGCGGCACCGCGGTCTTTGGTCCTTCCCCATAATCGGCGGCCTCATTAGAACTTTGTATCTGCGCACGATGCGCGGGGTACGACAGCTCGGGTGGCTGGAGGGCCCGTTCGCAGAGCCTGCCCACTTTCTCGAAGCCGGGCGTACCTTTATGCGGATCTGGCTCTTCTTCTCTGCAAGGGGCGTGTACCTGCATCCCTTCGGCACCGTGATCACAAACCCGGCCTCCCACGCCGAATTCGTTTTGGAGGCCGGAATCCACGAGTCCGGGAACAGAATGGCGTGGATGCTCTTCAGATTCGGCTACAGCTCCACCCCTCCAACTGCACACCGCCGCCCCGCCACCTCGATGCTGCTCGGTCTTTTGCCCGAGGGACACGTCCCGACAGGAGCTACTCCTTGAACAAAACGTTCGTTTTCGCATTCGTCTTTCTGATGGACAGGTTTGTCGGGCTGTTCACGCCAAGGGTCTCAACTCACCGAATACTGCTGATGCCCGGCATTGAGCCTTTCCGGTGGGCCGCCGGACGCTGGAGGGCTTGGCGAACTTTTGAGATGGCAGCCAAACGCGTACCGGCCTATCGCGATTTCCTCTTCGAACGTGGTGTATCTGGAAAGCTTTCGCTCAAGGGCAAGACACTTGCGGAGGCCTTCGCCGCACTGCCAGAGATGGACAAAGACAGCTATATCAAACGCTGGACCATTCCATCCCGCAGCGTCGACGGCGTTCTTCCCCGCCACGGTGTCGTAGTCGACGAATCTTCGGGGAGTTCAGGCGTTCCCACCAGTTGGGTGCGTGGCCTTGACGAACGCCTCGCCACCCGACAGCTGCTCCAGGTTGGCTTCTCGCGCACTGCGGAGACCCTCAAAAAGCAGCCATTCGTCCTCAACTGCTTCTCGCTCGGAGCATGGGCGACAGGAATGAACGTTTCTACTTCCCTCACGGACGTCACCATGATCAAATCCATTGGCCCGGACCGTGACAAGGTAATCGCCACGATGCTCGAGTTCGGGACGGATTACACCTACATCATCCTCAGTTACCCGCCCTTCCTGAAGGCGTTGTTTGAAGATGATCGGATCAATTGGGAAGCCTACGACATCGTGGCGGCTTTCGGCGGCGAGGGCATCAGCGAGAACATGCGCGCGCACATCACAAAGTACGCGCACAGCGCTTTCGGCTCCTACGGGGCTTCCGACCTTGAGATCAATCTCGCCATCGAGACGGACTACACAGTGGAGCTCCGTCAGGCCATCGCGGCCAACCCTGCGCTGTCGGCTCGGCTCACCAGGCAGGCAGAATACGGTGTGCTGCCGATGATCTTCCAGTTCAACCCCTATGACTACCTCATAGAAACAAACGAAGACGGAGAACTGGTCGTCACGATCGTGCGGAAAGAGAACGTCAATCCTCGCATCCGATACAACATTCATGACCGCGGACACGTGCTGCGCGTGCGCGACCTCAACGCTGTGCTCAAGGAATTCGGGCTCGAACACATCGTTCGGCAGCAGTTCCTCGATCTCCCCCTGCTCTTCCACTACGGCAGGAGCGACCTGTCCGTCGACTTCAACGGAGCCGTCGTCGCACCGGATGCACTGCGCGACGTCCTCAGCGGCGACCGGAACCTTCTTGCGGCGGTGGAGAACCACCGCCTCGTCAGTTTCGAAGATGAGCAGGGAAACCGACAGCTTCACATCGCGTTGCAGCTCACCGCGAAAGCCACCCACGAGCGCACCTTGGACGAGGTTGCCTACAGGAGATACATCCTTGAGCAACTCAGAGGCATGAACGGCGATTTCAACAACGCAATCCTCACATCACCTGACACAAGCCTGCCCACGGTTGCGTTCTATCCGCAACGCACAGGCCCGTTCAGGTCTGACGGAGCGAAGCTCAAGAACGAGTATGTTTGGCAGCTCGGTCCCTCGGCTCCCCAAGACTGGAGCCTGGACCTCACCTTCCAAGCACGGGAGAACCCAGCAGCCGGGGACTGACTCCTCACAGTGAGCGCAGGCGATATTTCCTCGGCAGCAGGCACAGCAGCTCCGACGTTGTAGGAGTCATTTACAAAGCGGAGCCGATGTGGGGTCATTCTCGCAAACGGGCACAAAAAAGCGACGCCGGACATCCCCCAAAGGAAGATCCGGCGCCGCAAAGTTTGGAAGAACTAGTCCTTCTTGAAGGTGTCCTTGACGTTTTCGCCGACCTTCTTCGCGTCGGCCACAACCTGGTCCTTCTGGCCCTCGGCGCGCAGCCGGTCGTTGTCAGTGGCGTTTCCGGCAGCTTCCTTGGCCTTGCCGCCCAGGTTCTCTGCTTCGTTCTGAATCTTGTCTCCGACACCCATGGTGTTGGCCACCTTTCGTTTCAGGTTTGAATTCACTGTCCGACCACCATAACACAAAGCATGCTTACTAATTCAAGGTGATGCCGCGCGGTGATCCGATAGGCTCGAGGCCATGGACCACAAGACCACTCTCACGCAGCACATCAAGGCTCCGGCGGACTCGGTCTGGAAGGTGGTGTCGGACGTCCCAGGATCTGCCGCGACCCTGTCCGGCGTCGACTCGATCCAGATGCTCACCGACGGACCCTATGCCGTGGGCACCCGGTGGAAGGAAACCCGCGCCATGCTGGGGCGCTCGGAAACGGTGGAGATGTGGGTTTCCCAGTCCGAGGCGCCGTCGGGCGGCCGGGGCGGCAGTACCACGGTGAAGGCTCTGCAGGGCGGCGCCGACTACACGTCCAGGTTTTCGCTGGCGGAGCGCGACGGCGGAACGGATCTCACGCTGACCTTCGGCGCCGAAGTCCTCAAACCGACCCGGTTCAGCAGGATCATGCTCGCCGTGTTCGGTCCGCTCGGGATGCGCATCACCCGCAAGGCGCTTGCGAAAGACCTGGCGGACATCGCCGCCAAAGCCGAGTCCCTGTAATGGTGCGGCGCGCCGCGGCGGACAAAGCTCCCAAGATCACGGCCCCCCGCCTCGCGCCGGTCCGGCCGGGGGAGCTGCGGGATGATCCTGACCCGGAGTTCCGGCGGGGTGTTCGGTACGACGGCGTCCGGTACAGCCGCGCGTCGGCGGACGGCCTGGACCTTGGCGCCACGGACTTTGCGGAATGCGAATTCACCGGAGTGTCCTTCAACGAGACGCAGCTGCGCGGCGCCACGTTCCGTGACTGCATCCTGACCGAGGTTTACGCCCCGGTGCTGACGGCTGCCCGGGCCAGCCTCCGGGATGTGGAGATCGGCAACCCCCGCTGGGGATCCGCGGAACTCTATGAAAGCGGTTGGCAGTCGGTGCGGATCGACGGCGGCAAACTCGACTATGTGAACCTGCGCGGGTCCAAGCTCACGGACGTGCAGATCAGCGACTGCATTATCAACGAGCTCGATCTGGGCTCCTGCACCGCCACCAGGGTCGCCTTGAAGAACTGCACGATCGGGACCCTTGATTTTACCGGCGCCCGGCTCAAGGACTTCGACCTCCGGGGCACTGATTTCCGCACGATCAGCGGGCTGGGCAGCCTGGCCGGCCTCGTGGTGGACGACTACCAACTCACCCTGCTCGCGCCGTTGCTCGCGGCCCATCTGGGCGTCGTCGTCGCGTAATCCGGTGGCATCCGGTTGACCCCCTTGCCCCGCCGTGTAATCTTTATAGAACGAACGGTCGGTAAATTACTCTGCTGCCGGCCCCGCTTTCTTGGTGAAGGATGTTCTCATGGTCGAGGCTTTTCTTGTTGGCGGCGCCCGCACCCCGGTGGGCCGGTACGGCGGCGCCCTCTCCGCAGTCCGCCCCGATGACCTGGCCGCACTGGTGGTTCGCGAGGCAGTGTCCCGAGCCGGCGTCGATCCGGACACCATCGACGAGGTAATCCTCGGCAACGCGAACGGCGCCGGCGAAGAGAACCGCAACGTGGCCCGCATGGCCACCCTCCTTGCCGGGCTGCCCCTCCACATCTCCGGCATCACCGTGAACCGGCTCTGCGCCTCCGGGCTCAGCGCCATCATCATGGCCAGCCACATGATCAAATCCGGCGCCGCGGACATCGTGATCGCCGGCGGAGTTGAATCCATGAGCCGGGCCCCCTGGGTCCAGGAAAAACCCCGGACGGCCTTCGCCAAACCGGGCGAAATCTTTGATACCTCCATCGGCTGGCGTTTCGTCAATCCGCAGTTCACCAAGGGCGAGCTCTCCCGGGACGGCAAAATGACCTACTCCATGCCCGAGACGGCGGAAGAAGTGGGTCGGGTTGACGGCATCTCGCGGGAGGACGCCGACGCCTTCGCCGTCCGCTCCCATGAACGGGCCCTGGCCGCCATCGCCGCCGGCCGCTTCGCCGAGGAAATCGTCCCCGTAACGGTCAAGTCCCGCAAGGGCGAGACCGTGGTGGACACCGATGAGGGCCCCCGCGCCGGCACCACCATGGACGTCCTCGCCGGGCTCCGGCCCGTAGTCAAGGGCGGCTCGGTCGTCACGGCAGGCAACTCCTCCACCCTCAACGACGGCGCCTCCGCCATCATCGTGGCCTCGGAAGCCGCCATCGAGAAGCTTGGCCTCACGCCGCGGGCCCGCATTATCGACGGCGCCTCTGCCGGCTGCGAGCCCGAAATCATGGGCATCGGCCCGGTCCCGGCCACCCAGAAGGTGCTTGCCCGTTCCGGCCTCAGCGTCGGTGACCTTGGCGCCGTCGAACTGAACGAGGCGTTCGCGACCCAGTCCCTGGCCAGCATGCGCCGGCTCGGCCTGGACCCGGAGATTGTGAACCGCGACGGCGGCGCGATTTCCCTGGGCCACCCGCTGGGGTCGTCCGGTTCCCGGATCGCCATCACGCTGCTGGGGCGGATGGAACGCGAAAACGCGAAGATCGGCCTCGCCACCATGTGCATCGGCGTCGGCCAGGGCACGGCCATGCTGCTGGAGCGCGTGTAGTGGCGGCCGCGGCACTGGCCCTCGAAGCGGCCGGGTTCAGCACGCTCCTCGTCGAAGAGCGCGAGGACCGCGTGGTGGTGGTGCTCAACCGCCCCGAGGTCCGCAACGCGATCGACCAGCAGATGGTCGACGAGCTCCACACTGTCTGCGCCCATCTCGAACAGCACCCGAAAGTCCTCATCATTTCCGGCATTGACGGGGTCTTCGCCTCCGGCGCCGACATCGGCCAGCTGCGCGACCGGCGCCGCGACGATGCCCTGCAGGGCATCAACTCCACCATTTTCGTCCGTATCGCCAAGCTGCCGATGCCGGTCATCGCAGCCCTGGACGGCTTCTGCCTCGGCGGCGGCGCCGAACTGGCCTACGCCGCCGACTTCCGGATCGGCACCCCGTCCGTCCGGATCGGCAATCCCGAAACCGGTCTCGGCATCCTGGCCGCCGCCGGTGCCAGCTGGCGCCTGAAGGAACTCGTGGGGGAACCCGTCGCCAAGGAAATGCTGCTGGCCGGGTCCGTGCTGCGCGCAGAACGTGCCCTCGCCGTCAATCTCATCACCGAGATCCACGAACCGTCCGGGCTGATGGACGCTGCCCACCGGCTCGCCGACAGGATCGCCACGCAGGACCCCCTCGCCGTCCGGATCACCAAATCCGTGTTCCACGCCCCGGCCGAGGCGCACCCCCTCATAGACCAGCTGGCGCAGGGGATCCTCTTCGAGTCGCAGGCCAAATTCGACCGTATGCAGACTTTTCTTGATAAGAAATCAGCGAAGAATTCAGCCAAAGAATCCGGGAAGCAGAAATAGACATGGGCAACTCCGCACTCCCCGCCAACCTTCCCGCAGCCGTCGGTGTTCTCGGCGGCGGCCGCATGGGCGCCGGAATCGCCCACGCCTTCCTGATCAACGGAGCCAATGTCGTGGTGGTCGAGCGCGACGAGGCTTCGGCCGAGGCCGCCCGGGAGCGGGTCGAGTCAGCTGCCGCCAAAAGCATTGAGCGAGGCGCCGTGGACGGCAACCTGGACGAGATGGCTTCCCGGCTCGCGGTCACTGTGGACTACGACGACTTCGCCGGCCGGCAGCTGGTGGTCGAGGCCGTGCCGGAGGACTGGGACCTGAAGGTCACCGCGCTGCGCGGCATCGAGGAACGGCTCGGCGACGGCGCCTACCTGGCGTCAAACACGTCGTCGCTGTCGGTCAACGGCCTGGCCCGTGAGCTGAAGCGGCCGCAGAACTTCCTGGGCCTGCACTTCTTCAACCCGGTGCCGGCGTCGACGCTCATCGAGGTGGTCCTCGGCGAGCAGACGTCCGATGCCTTGGCCCAGGCCGCCCGCGGCTGGGTCGAGGCCCTCGGCAAGACCGCCGTCGTGGTCAACGACGCGCCCGGCTTCGCCTCCTCCCGGCTTGGCGTCGCCATCGCTCTCGAAGCGATGCGGATGGTGGAAGAGGGCGTGGCCAGCGCGGAAGACATCGACAACGCCATGGTGCTGGGCTACAAGCACCCCACGGGCCCGCTGCGGACCACCGACATCGTGGGCCTCGATGTGCGCCTCGGCATCGCGGAGTACCTGCAGTCCACGCTGGGGGAGCGTTTCGCTCCGCCGCAGATCCTGCGGGACAAGGTTGCCCGCGGGGAACTGGGCCGCAAGACCGGCAAGGGCTTCTTCGACTGGACCAAGTGACCGGTGCCCGTCCGGACCCCTAGGATGGTGCGGTGACTTCCCTGGACCGTCCCGCGATCGCCCCCATCACCCTGACCGGCAAACATGTCGTCCTTGAGCCGCTGAGCCTGGACCACCACGACGGCCTGGTCGAGGCGGCCCGCGACGGCGAGCTGTGGCAGCTCTGGTACACCAGTGTGCCCGCTCCGGAACAGATGGCCGCCGAGATTGAGCGGCGCCTGGCCCTGCAGGACAGCGGCGACATGCTGCCCTTCACCACCCGGCTGCTGGACCCCGCCACGGGTGGACCGGGGCGGGTGATCGGCATGACCACCTACATGAACATCGACGCCGCCACGCCCCGGGTGGAGATTGGCTCCACGTGGAACGCGGCGTCGACCCATGGCAGTGGGAGCAACCCGGACTCCAAGTTACTGCTGCTGCGGCACGCCTTCGAGACGCTGGGCTGCCCCGCCGTCGAGTTCCGCACGCACTGGCTCAACCACCAGTCCCGCGAGGCGATCGCGCGGCTGGGCGCAAAGCAGGACGGTGTGCTCCGCAGCCACACGCGCAGCGCGGACGGTGCGCTGCGGGACACTGTCGTGTTTTCCATCCTGGAACACGAGTGGCCGATGGTCCGGAACGCCCTTGAGTCCAGGCTGGCCAAGCGGCGTTAACGTTCCGAGTAGGCCTTGGCCCGGTTAAGCGATGCGAGGTACGCCTCGTAGCCCTTGGCGTTCGGGTGGAAGTTGTCGGGACTGGTCGGGGCCGAAAGGTCGAGATTGACCCACGGTGCTGCAGAGTTAATGCCGTGACCGGCGAAGGCGGCCCGGACGTCGACGTACTCCGCTCCGGTGGCCCAGGCGGCCGCGGCGATGGAGCCGTTCAGGCCGTCAGCCAGTTGTGTGGCCTTATTGATAAACAGCGACATCGGATCCCCCTGGTCGGGGGCGACCGGATCGTAGAGGTAGGGGTACCCCGTCACCACAACCTTGGCGTTGGGCGCGGCAGCCTTCACGCTCTGAATCATCGCGATGACGTCACCGGCCAGTTTCTTGCTGGCGATCTCGCCCGCCGCGTAGGCGGTGGCAGCCTCGCACTGCGGACCCGCGGCGGGGTTGACCATGGCGGCGGCGCAGGATGTGAAGATGGCCCCGACCCGGAGGTTGTTGCCGCCGGCAGTGATCGTGACGAGCTCAGTGCTCGTGTTCAGTTTCCTCAGCTGGGTGTTCACAACGTCCTGGGTCGTCTTGCCGCTGCAGGCCGCGTTGGTGACCAGCTTGATGGCTTTCGATTCGGCCGCGAGCTCGGAATACGTGTTCTCGCTGCGGTAACAATCGTCCAGGTACGGCCCCGCCCCCTGCCCGGCGGCGTACGAGTCTCCCAGCGCGATGTACCTGGTCTTGTCCACGGCCTGCGCCGGCACCGTCGCCAAACCGACTGCCATTGCCATAGTGGCGAGCCCGGCCGCCAGAGCCGTCCGCCGGCGTCGAAGTTTCAGAGATCCCATGGTGTTCCCCTCAGTAGCACGCTGGTTTCAGCGCCTGTGCCGTGACAACGTGCCGCGAAGAGGTGTCAGTCGCGGCCGCAGGCGAGCTGAAAAGAGCCCGGAGGCTGCCGGGTTCACCGCCACCCTATGCCGAAGCCCGGACCCGCACCAGACCGATAGTCCCGTTGTGCGGATCTTTCCTGAATTCCACCGTGGATCGGCGCCGGTGCCTGTGCTTAGCTGTCAGGATGACAATTCCCGCCGGGCCACCAGAGCACGCCAGGACGACGGCGGCGCCCGGAGCCATGGAGTGGGACGGGGCCGTCAACGCGTGGCATGTGGCCGGGGACGTGTTCCGGATGGGACGCCGGGAGTGGCTCACCGAGGCCGGCTGGCGGCAGGCACACCGCCGCGGCATCCGGACCGTCATCGACCTCCGCAACGAAGCCGAAATCCGGCGCCGGGAGACCGACCCGCCGGTGAGGGCGGCAGCCCTGGCCGGCTTCGACGTCGTGCTGGCCCCCACCGAAGACCCGGGCAACAGCGAATTCCGCCAGCTCTGCGTGCCCTACCTGAACGACCCCGCCTGCTATGCCGACAACGCCAGGCTGTTCCCGCACCTGCTGGCCCGTGTCTTCAGGGCGGTGGCCGCGGCTGAGGGCGGGGTGGTCATCCATTGCTCCGCCGGGCGGGACCGGAGCGGCATGATCGCGGCCATGCTCCAGGACCTCGCCGGCCACAGCGACGAGGCCATTGTGCATGGCTACCAGCGCTCCATGCGGGCCATTAACGAACACCACAGGCACGCGGCCGTCCCGCATCCCCACGAGCGCTTTCTGCCCGAGGACGTCCTGACGCCCCTGCTGGAATCCCGGGGCAAGAGCCTGCTGGAATTTGTCCGGTCCCTGAACACCGCTGACTACCTGTGCCGCCACGGTGTGACCTCCGCCGAGCTCGCGGCCATCCTGGCAAAGCTTGGCAGGTAGGGTGGCCCAGTGATGACTCCGAAGTTCCAGCCGATGGTGCGCGCCGCCGCGGCCCTCGCGATTGCGCTGGCCGGCACCTTGCCTGCTGCTGCGTTGTCCGCGGTGCCGGCGCTGGCGGAAACCGGCACCGGCACAACGGCCCCGGCACCGGCGGACTCGACGCCATCGCCGTCGCCCGTCCCAACGACGGTATCGACTCCGGCCCCGACGCCGGTCCCGACGACGACGGCGGCGCCGTCGAACCCGCCTCCGGCTGATTCTTCTCCCGCCCCGGCCGCGACGCCCATCGGCGACGCCGGCCTCGCCGAGGCCGTGCAGCGGGACCTCGGCATGACCCTTGCGGAATTTAACGCCGCAGGTGCACTGGCCCGGCGCGCCGCCGACGCTGTGCCCTCCCTTCGGGCCCTCCCCGGCTATGTGGGGATCAGCCTCACCGGCGGCAAGGTCGCGGTTGAAGGCAGCGGCCCCGAGCTCCTGGCCCGCGTGGCCGAACTGAACGGGACCGGCCCGGCCACCTTCGTGCTTGCAGAACCCAAAACCGCCGCCGTTGCACCCTCGTCCTCGGAACTCCTGGCCTCCAGTACCCGGCAACTGTTTGAGGCCTACGTCCGCGACGTCGGGGCCGCCGGGCTGCAGGCCGTCACCTACACCGACGGCCACTTCGTTATCCGCACCGGCGGCACCAACACGGCGCAGTCCGCTCCTGCCTCCGGGCCGGATCCGCAGCCGGCGACAGCGCCGGGCGCGGCGCCGAAGATGTCCGCGGCGGATTTCGTGGCCCGCTACGCCAACGTGGCGCTGGAAAAAGGATCGCCGATCGCCACTGAGGAGGACTTCTTTGGCGGCCAGGGGTACATCATTGACGGCCAGACCGTGTGTTCGGCCGGATTCGGAGCCTTCAGCCCCGAAGGCAAACCTCTGGTCCTGACGGCCGGACACTGTGCCGCCGACGGCGCCGCGAAGCAGGCCTTGATTGAAATTCCGGCAGGAGCACCGGCGGCCGGGGGCGCCGGCACGGGCGCGGCAGCCGGGACCCTGGGGACGTTCGGGTTCAGCCAGTTCGGCGGTCCGGGCAATTCCATAGTGGCTTCGGACGGCTCCAACGTCGGCACGGACATCGCCGTCCTCCA
>JBKPBZ010000233.1:0-5096 GCA_046727115.1 Actinomycetota bacterium
GCCACTGCACCAGCAGGTAGTACGAATTTTCTGAATACTATGAAACGTTACTCATTCGCGGCTCCCTATGTCCCGGGGGTTGATGACCGGGTCTCTACGTCTTGTTCAAGGTGCCTCGTCATCAGCCAGCCTGCGCCGGCCATTAGTACGCCCATTACCATGAAGGCCCAATTGTCCATGGTGTTCAGCGACAGGAAGTTGGCCGCCGAATCCACGCCGACGATGAAACCGTAAATGCTCAGGACGATGTACAGCAGACCGGAGCCCATGAGGAAATTCCGGGCGCCGATGGCAGTCCGGGACATGGTCAGGCCGGTGGCGCCGATCGCGAGCTGAACGATGTTCAGCAACATCGACACCTGGAAAAGGCCCAGGAACAGGGCCTTGGAATCAGGCCCGAAGAACCTCAGTTCGCTGTAGTTCGTAGTGATGCCGGGGATGAACCCCAAGATGCCCACGACGATCAGGACGATACCCACACCCATGCCAACGTTCTGTACATCTGTTCGACCGAAATGAACGCCATGCGCATGGGGAGATGCGGTAGTCATTTTCTGCCTCCAACCACTGACTGCGGACACTAACAATTTTACGACCCGGGTCTGGAAAAAGCGCCGGGAGGCCTGGACGCCGATTACCGCGGATCTGGGCAATGTGCCTGTCGGAAACCGGCCGGATGCCGGGCCCGTGGCACCATGGATCTCGATGAAACTGCGCGCTGATCAGACCGGACAACGTGGCCTTCCTATGCCCCTGTGGCTGCAGGGTGCCCTCGAGTCCGCCCAGGCCGCCGTCATTTCCGCCTTGGTGGTGGCGGCGCCGATCGTCATGGTCTGGGCCACGGCCGGATTCCAGCACAGCGGATTCGACGTCCTGGCCCGCCTGGCCGGCCAGGCCTGGCTGCTGATCCACGGCGTGCCCCTGCTGCTGGACACCCCCGGCGCAGGGTCCGCCGCGTACCCGGAATCCGGCACGCTCTCGCTCATCCCGCTGGGCCTGGCCCTCCTCCCGTTCCTGCTCGCCTGGCGTGCCGGGCGGCGCCTGGCCCGCGCCTCCTACACGGACCAGCTCTGGCAGGCACTGCTCGGGTCCTGGCTGGTGTACGCGGCGTTCGGGATCACCACCGGCTTCGTCTGCCGCGCGGCCGACGTCGGCATCAGCCTCTGGGCCGCCGCGTTCATTCCCCTCATCCCGTTCGGGCTTGGCATGGTGGTGGGCGCGCGCCGCGAGGCAGGCTCGTGGAGCCGGCTGATCGGCGTCGACGCCGTGGCCTGGCTGTCCCGCACCAGCCAGCACTCCCGCTGGGCCGGGTCCTACCTGGGCTCGGCCATCAAGGCCGGATCGGTGGCGCTGATGGCGAGCCTGGCGATGTCGGCGGCGCTGCTCGCCGTGGACTTCTTCATTCATTGGAACCTCGTGGTGGCCGTCTATGAAGGGCTCGACGCCGGCGCCATGGGCGGCGGCGTGCTCACCATCGTGCAGCTCGGCTTCCTGCCCAACCTCGTCGTGTTTGCCCTGGCCTGGATCTGCGGCTCGGGGTTCGCCCTCGGCGTCGGCTCGCTGGCCGGGCCGCTCGGGACCGCTGTCGGCCCGCTGCCGTCCGTTCCGGTGTTCGCCGCGCTGCCGTCCGGCTCGCTTGACTTCGGCTTCGTGGCCCTGGTGGTGCCGGCGCTGGCCGGGGCGCTGGCCGGCTGGTGGTTCCTGCGTGAAGGCGAAAACCACTTCGACGAATGGCTGTCCATCAAGATCCGGGCCCGCTGGTTTACCGCAGCGGCCTCCACCCTGGTGCTGGGCGCGGCGATCGGCTCCGTGGCCGGGCTGCTCGCGGCCGGGCTCGCCTGGCTGGCCCGCGGCTCGGCCGGCATCGGGCGGCTGACGGACATCGGGCCCGATCCGCTCCGCATGGCACTGTTCGTGGCAGCGGAGGTGGGGATCGGCGTCGTGATCGGCTATGCGGCCGGACCCTGGCTGGAACGCCAGCAGAAGCTGCGCGAGGCTGACCTCGAGACCGTCAACAGCCGCTGACAATCGCTCCCTGACGCACTGCCTGGGCAACCGCTGGCGGACCTGCCAGCAGAACGGCTAGCGCAGCTGCGTGGGCATGGAGTTCTCCAGCTGCGTCCGGCATTCCGAGGTCGCCTGCTGCGTAAGGGCGTAGCGGACGCACTGCTGGTAGTCGCGGATCTGGTTGAAGAACAGCGTCGAGGCCAGGATCACCAGCAGCATCACCGCGGAGACCACCAGCCCGGAAATCGTGCCGAACAGGACCAGCCGCGATTCCTTGTACTTTGCCGCCCGGATCAGCACCACGATGCCCAGCACAACTGCGGCCGCCGTGAGCAGGGCGGTCAGCCACAGGTAGCTCACGTCGAGCTGGAAGACGAAGAACGAGCCCAGGACCGCGACGATGAACAGCCGGAACAGGGTGTGGGTCAGCCGGGTGGATTCTTGGACCGCCTGGCCGCGCGGATGCCGGCCCGGCTGGCCGCTGCCGGAGTCCGTGGGGGAATTCATGTTTTCCAGCCTACGCGAGCGGCCCCATAAGCTAGGACCATGCGCATAGTTGTCCTCGTTTCCGGCACCGGCTCCAACCTCCAGGCAGTTATCGATGCCGTTAATGCCGGCGCACTCGACGTCGAGATCGCCGCCGTCGGCGCCGACCGGCCGGGGACTTTCGGGGTGGAACGCTCCGCCGCCGCCGGCATCCCCACGTTCGTGGTCGACTTCAAGGCCTACCCTGACCGGGCGGCCTGGAACGCGGCCCTGACCGAGGCTGTCGCCGGCTACGCCCCTGATGTGGTGGTGTCCTCAGGCTTCATGCGGATTGTCAGCGCGGACTTCATCGACGCGTTCGGCGGCAAGTACCTCAACACGCACCCGGCGCTGCTGCCGTCCTTCCCCGGCGCCCACGGTGTCCGCGACGCGCTGGCCTACGGCGTGAAGGTCACCGGCTGCACGGTGCACTGGGCCGACGCCGGGGTGGACACCGGCCCCATCATCGCGCAGGAAGCCGTGGCGATCGGGGACGGCGAGACCGAGGAATCCCTGCACGAGCGCATCAAGGTGGTGGAGCGCCGGCTCCTGGTCTCCACCCTGGCCTCCCTGGCCGCAGCCCGGCACGCCCCTGCCTAATTTCCCCGCCTAACTTTTCGGTTGCGCTATCACTTGGGGTGGTTCTCAGCCCTCAGAACCGCCCGAAGTGATAGCGCAACGGGTAGTGGAAATGGCGGACGTTGCGGCTTTTTCGGCCATACCAAGTAGTCAGACCCGCAAAAGTGAGTACTCGGTCTGAAAGTCAGGTACTGCCGGGCCAAAGACAGGTATTTCCGTGCCGGTGCAAGTAGTGAAATGGGCAATAGTCTGACGCAGTCTCATTCATTCGTCGCATCTCCGGGGGTTCTCCGTGTCTCGATTCAGCATTGCCAAAACCAGTCCAAAAGTCCTGTGTCTCACTGCGGCGCTCGTTCTCGGAACGGGCGCTCTTTCTGCTGCCATCGCGGCGACCCCAACATCTGCAAGTGGGGAAATCAAGGGGTGCTTCAACAACAACAACGGCGGCGAGCTGCGGGTACTCCCGGCGGGCGCTTCGTGCGATTCCAAGAAGGAAACCGCGATCTCCTGGAACGTCCAGGGCATCCAGGGCATCGCCGGTGCCCAGGGGATCCCGGGCATTGCGGGTCCGCAGGGCATCCAGGGGCTGCCCGGCCTGACGGGTGACACCGGTGCCACAGGCGAGACCGGTGCCACGGGCGAGACCGGTGCCACGGGTGAGACCGGTGCCACGGGGGCCACAGGTGAAACGGGTGCCCAGGGCGAGAAGGGCGATACCGGTGAGAAGGGGGATACCGGGGCCACGGGCGCCACAGGCGAGACGGGTGCCGTAGGTGCCACCGGTGAGATGGGCGCCCAAGGCGTCCAGGGCGAGAAGGGTGATACCGGTGACAAGGGAGACACCGGCGCCACCGGCGCTGCCGGGGAGGCCGGCCTTCAGGGCGAGACGGGTGCCACCGGCGCTGCCGGCCCCATGGGCGCCGTCGGACCGGTCGGCCCTGCAGGTGAGAAGGGCGCGACGGGTGCAACCGGCGCAACCGGTGCCGCAGCCTCCACCAGTGTCAGTGTCGCCTCGGCCAGCGGCTCAACGTTCACGGTTGTGGCCAGCTGCCCGGCCGGCCACGTCGCCACCGGCGGGGGCTTCTCGATCAACAACAGCAACGGCAACCAGGTCGTGACCAGCCAGCCGGTCCTGGGCGGATCGGGTCAGCCTACCGGCTGGTCCGTCACCCAGCTGAAGCAGAACGCGCTCACGGTGTCCGTGACCTGTATCCAGTAGCCGGGCGACCGAACCACAGACGACGGCGCCCCTCACCTGTCGCAGGTGAGGGGCGCCGTCGTGATTTCCCCGATGCGCTTTCACTTCCGGTGGCTCTCAGGCCTGAGAACCACCTGGAGTGATAGCGCATCGAGTGGTGGGGGCTGCGTTATTCGAGCCGGCGCTGCTTGGTTTCGGGCGCGAAGAACGCCATCCACAGCACGGAGATCAGCACGAGGCCGCCGGCCAGCGCGAACGACGTCGCGAGCCCGAGTTCCGGCCACAGGAAGGCCGCGAAGATCAGCGGCCCGAACCCGGCTCCGAGCCGGGAGAACGTCGAGGCCCAGCCGAAGCCGGAGCCGCGCAGCTCCGTGGGGTACAGCTCGGAGACGTAGGCATAGAGCACCGGGATGGCCACCTGCACCACGAAGCCGAACACCAGGAGCCAGAACACCGCGGCCGTGGGGATGTCCACCACGATCGCCACAATCACCAGGGTCAGCGCGGACAGCGGGCCGGTGATCGCCAGGATCCACTTGCGGCCCACCCGCTCCACCAGCAGCGCGGCCACCACCACGCCCAGGAGCCCGACGGCGGCCATCGACGCCGTGGTCAGGAATGCCTTGTACTCCTCGAAGCCGGCGCCGATCAGGATCCGCGGCATCCACGTGAGCGACAGGTAGTAGACCAGCAGGATGCTGAAGAACAAGGCCCACGCCGCCGTCGTGATCTTCCAGTTGAACTGCCACAGTGCGCGCAATTGCGTCCACGCGCTGCCGGCGGAGAG
>JBKPBZ010000234.1:0-4177 GCA_046727115.1 Actinomycetota bacterium
CCCCGGCAGCCCAGCGGCAGCCGCCGAGGTCACGCGGCAACGCTGAGGTGATTCGCCAGCCGGTCGAACGACTCACGCCACCCTTCGCCGTGGCGGTCGCGGCTGGCCGCGGAATCAAACGGCCCCTGGGTGAACGTCATCTGCGTGCCGCCGTCGACCTCTTCCAGCCGGATGGTCACCTCGGTTTCGAAACCGCGGGTGCCATCGGGCCTGTCCCAGGCATGGGTGAACACGAACAGGTGCGGCGGTTCAATGTCGGTATGCACCCCGCTCCACCAGAATTGCTGCCCGGTGCTGTCCTGGATCATGCAGGCACGGTACAGGCCGCCGACTTCGAGGTCCGCGTCGACGCTCTCACGCGGGACATGGAAGCCGCGCGGGCCCCACCACTCCGGTGCCTGGTCCGGGTCCGTCAACGCAGACCACACACCCTGGATCGGGGCCCTGAACTCTCGGACAATGACCAGCATGAGGTCGTTGTCCCCGGACGTCGGTTCGCTCATGGTCCTCTCCCTCGGATTGCTTGGACTGATAGGGGAAGCGCCCCGGCCCCCGGCTGCTGCGCCGCCGCCCTAGCGTCGGCTGGGGCTGTACGTGGTCACATAGCGCGAATTGCTCGGAACGATCTGCTTGCCGAGCGGCATCAGCGAGATGGGGATGAGCTTCAGATTGGCGACCGCCAGCGGGATGCCGACAATCGTGATGGCCATGGCGAAGGCCGTGACGACGTGCGCGATCGCGATCCAGATTCCCGCCACAAGCAGCCAGATGACGTTTCCCAGCAGGGCAAAGATGCCCGTCCCGCCGGGCTTGTCCACCACCATGCGGCCGAACGGCCACAGTGCATAGGACGCGATGCGGAACGAGGCCAACCCCCACGGAATGGTGACGACCAGCAGGCAGCAGACGACGCCGGCCAGGAAATATCCAAGGGCCAGCCACAGTCCGCCAAAGAGCAGCCAGATGATGTTCAGGAGTGTCTTCATGGATTCATTCTCGCCCGTAGGAGTGACATTCGGATGAGTGGTTCACCCGGAGAAATCCCTGGCTTTCGCGTCCGGCCGCCTCCGGCAGTGCAACCGGCTTCAAGGTGCCGGTAACCGCCGCCCGGGGCCGCCCCCGCCGCTTTTAAGGTTAGGTGTCGGCCTGCTTGACCATGGCGGCCTCAACGTTGATCTTGACCTTGTCGCTGACCAGCAGCCCGCCGGTTTCGAGGGCGGCGTTCCAGGTCAGGCCGAATTCCTTCCGGCTGATGTCCGCCTCAGCACTGAATCCGGCCCGGGTGGCGCCGAAGGGGTCCACCGCCACGCCGGTGTACTCGACTTCGAGGTCCACCGGCTTGGTGACGCCGCGGATGGTCAGATCGCCGGTCAGCACGTAATCTTCCCCGTCACCGCGGATCCCGGTGGCCCGAAAGGTCATCTCGGGGTACGTCTCGACATCGAAGAAGTCGGGGCCGCGGACATGGCCGTCGCGGTTGGCGTCCCCCGAATCGAAACTGGCGGTCTTGACCGTGGCGTGCAGGCTGGCGTCCGCCAGCGACTCGCGCACCCGGGCCTCGGCGGAGGCCTCGTTGAACCGGCCACGGACCTTGCTGATGCCAGCATGACGGACGCTGAAGCCGATTTCGCTGTGGGACATGTCCAGCGTCCACACTCCGGGGGTCAAACCTTCGGGCAAAGTCACAACGGTCTCCTTCGAGCGATGGCGGACCTGTTCCGCCGGGGGTCGATGGGTGTCTTCCCCACTTTGCATGCTAGCGAGGAAGCCCGTCCCGGACTAGGTCCGGTCGGCCTTTGACGCGGAGCACTAAGGCGGATCCGCCGGCTTGAGTCTTCCGGATTTCCGACGGCGGACTCCGCGATTCGGGCCGGACACGTTCTCTGGCCATCGCTCCGCGGCCGGGCTACTCTGGCCTATAAATGCCGGGCATTCACCGAATTTCGCAGAACTATTCGCACAGTCCTGATCAACCAAGTGATGTGAGGAATCGTGGCCGGGTCCCTGGGGAAACGTGGCAAGGCGGGCATCGGTGCTTTCTTGCTGTGCCTGGGTCTATTGCTCTCGGCCTGCCTGCCCGGTCCGCCGGAACCCGTCCCGAGCCCGGGCACGCCGTCGTCCGCCCCGCCGTCCTCACTACCGCCGCCGGCCTCGTCTGCCGCGCCGCCGCCGTCGTCCGCAAAGCCGCCAGGTGGCGAGTCCGTGCACTTCACCGCGCAGGGGGACATCGGCGTCGGCTCGGGCGCCGAAAAGGTGCTCGACGTCGTGGCCGGCCTCAATCCCCATCTGAACCTCACCCTCGGCGACTTCGCCTACGAGGCAGGGCTCGAACAGCAGTTCTGCGACATGGTCACCGCCCGCCTCGGCGCGGACTTCCCCTACCAGCTCGTGACCGGCAACCACGAGAGTGACGGCCACGACGGCGACATCGACAAATATATCCGGTGCCTGCCCAACAAGCTGCCCGGCCTCCAGGGCCAATACGGCATCCAGTGGCGGGTCGATGTCCCCGAGCAGAATCCCGTTGTCCGCTTCATTCTGGTCTCCCCCGGCATCGACTTCCGGGGCGGGAAGCCGCTGGACTACTCGAGGGGATCCGAGCGGTGGCGCTGGACCGCGGACGCCATCGACGACGCCAAATCGCAGAACATCCCTTGGACGGTGGTGGGGATGCACACCCCGTGCCTGAGCGTGGGCAACTATGACTGCCAGGCGGGGCAGGACTTCACGAACATGCTGATCGAAAAGGAGGTGGACCTGGTGCTGTCCGGCCACGACCACGTCTATCAGCGCACGCATCAGCTGGCCACGGGCGGCAGCTGCGCGGAACTCGTTCCCGCCAGTTTCACCTCCGGATGCCTGGCCGATACCGACGGCGCCATGGCGCAGGGCTCGGGGACCGTGTTCGCGACGGTCGGCGTTGGCGGCGTGGGACTCTACAACGTGAGACCCGATGACCCGGAAATGCGTTATTTCGCCAGCACATCCGGAAAAAACCAGGAACCAGCCTTGGGGACCCTGGATGTCACGGCCACGGCGGATGAACTTGCCGCCCGGTTCGTTCCCGCCGACGGCTACACCTTCTCGGACTCCTTCACGCTCAAGCGCAAGTGATCCGCCAGTACTCGGACGCCGGCAGTCGCCGTGTCATCTGCCGGGGGCTCCGCAGAGCCTCAAGCCGGCACCCAGATGCTGATCCAGTCGAGCGAGACATGGCCCCGGGCCGCCGGGGCCGGGCAGCCGGTCAGGCAGGACTCGGTCTGCAGGATCAGGTGCATGGGCGACGTCGGCGCCTTGGTGCTGACGCCTAGGGACCGCCCGTCGAGGAAGAACTCGACCCGCCCGGGGCTCCATTCCATCGTGGCCACATGCCACGAAGTGACGTACTGGTCGGAATCGAGTTTCTCCCAGGCATCCTTGCCGTTCCGGTCGTAGTGGACGGCGCCGTAAATGATTTTGGCCAGGTCCCCTTCGGGGAAGTCCACCTCGCCATCCCGGGGCCAAATGCCGCTGTCCGGCCAGAGGAGCCATGCCGTCTTGAATCCCGGCAGCGCGTCAGCCCGGTAGCGGACCGAGTACCGGCCATGGAGGAGACTGTTGGCACGCGGCGGGTTGGAGCTGGCGTTGGGGATCCTGGGCGTCGGCGCCGCCCCCATCGAGATCCCGTTCTCCGAGTGCAGGTACCAATCCAGCGAGCCGTTGCGGACACTCAGCACCTTGGACGGGTAGTAGCCGGACTTCCCGCCGCTGCGTTGCCCGGCAGTGTCCGGGGTCCCGTCCTTGTAGCCGGCGCTCCACCGCGCACTGTAGAGCGGGCCGGGGAAGCGGCCCAGCGGGACGTCGCCGGCGGAGAAGTCCTCGACAAACACCTGCTTCCAGCCCGGCAGGTCACCGGTCATTGTCACATCCGTGGTCCGGACCGGGGCGGGCACGGATTGGGGCGCACGCGGATTTACCGACGCCGGGGCGGGCCCAGCCGCGGCACCACCGCCCGGAGTTCCCGACGGCGTCGCCGACGTCGGGCCGGCGCCCAGAGGACCGGTGCCCGTGGTGCCGGTGCCCGGGGCGCCTGACGGTGCGGCCGGCGACGCCGAAATGGACGTGAAGAGCGGCCGCTCACCCCCTTGAGCGCCATCCCCGCTGCATGCAGCCACGGCCAGGACCGGGCCCAGTGCCA
>JBKPBZ010000235.1:0-11454 GCA_046727115.1 Actinomycetota bacterium
GCTGGCAGTGGGCCTGACATCCCAGCGGCCTTCCTGCTGGCTCTGGATCAGGCGGGGCAACTCGCGCTGGCTGGCGAGGATCAGGGCGAGCGCCAGCTCCGCCGTGGAGGTCTCGTGCACGCCGGACGCGTTGGCGAAGACCCGTCCGGCCGGCAGGAACTCCGCCACGCCGTCGTAACCGATCGACTGGCTCTGCACCAGGACCGTCTCCACGGAGTCCAGGCCCTGCAGGACCTCTGGGCCGCCCATGTAGGGCGGCACCACGATGTCGATCCGCGGCAGGGGCGGCTCGCCGGCCAGGTCCCACTCGAGGATGGTGACGTCCGCGTGCGGCTGAAGATATTCGCGCAACGCGGCGTCCGGCAGGCTGACAGTAATTTTCCGGCTCATGGGTGCCAGCGTAATGGACCCGGCTGCGGGATTTTGTCCGACTTTGGCCGCTCCCCGCGCGCTGCGTGGACTTCGCCCCCGGCCCGGCATAACGTCGGAGACAGTACCCAGCCGAGTTCGGAAGGCCCACGCACATGACGAAACCGGCCCCCCGGCCGACCGCTCCCACCCACCGCAGGAACACGCTCTTGGTCTGGGCAGCCGCCGCGCTGGTGCTGGCCGCCGTCGTGGTTCTCGGCGCCATCCGCACCGTCCCGCCAACGTCCACTGATTTCCTGACCAAAGACTTCCTGACCGGTGACTTCCTGACGGCCTCCCAGCAGACACCGAGCCCGTCCGCGGCCGCCCCGGCGCCCCCGCCGGCCGCCGTCGACCTCTCCGCCGGGATCCAGCGGATCATCGGCGAACACCCCGGCCACAGGATCGGCGTCGCCGTGATGGACACCCGCGACGGCCAACTGCAGAGCTACGGCGACGTGGCACCGTACACGGCGGCGAGCACCGCGAAGGTCCTGACCGCCGCCGCGTACTACCACCTCGTGGAAACCGGCGATAAGTCCCTCGACGCTCCCCTGGGCGCGTTCAACGCCGCGTTCCAGCTCAAGGCCATGATCAACGCCAGCAACAACGACGCCTGGCTGCTGCTGATGCAAGACATCGGCTACCCCAACCTCACCGCCTACGCCGCCACGCTCGGCATCACCTACGATCCCGAGAAAAACCTCATCGCGCCGCCGGACATGGCGCGGCTCCTGAGTCAGCTCGCCACGGGCAAGCTGCTCAACGCCGATCACACGGCGGAGCTGCTGGGCTACATGCAGCACACCAATGACGAGGGCCTCATCCCGGCGGCGCTCGCCCCCGGCATCACGGTGCACCACAAGTACGGCGTGGTGCTGGGCTACGTCCACGACGCCGCTCTGCTCAGCGCCGGGGACCGCTCCTACGCGGTGGTCATCTACACGTGGGGCCCGAACGACGCCGACAGCGCCGACCGTCTGGATCTCATTCACGACCTGACTCACCAGGTCACGGATGCCCTGTTCGGGCAGTAACAGCGGGCAGCTGCGCGAGAGCTGTTAACAGTCTGAAAATCAACCGATCAAAGGTAGCGCCCGCTCCGTTACGGGGGCAGGATGAAAGAAGCGGGAATAGTCTCAGCCGCAACTGCCCGATGGAATCCCACGATCATGGGCCGTCCTCTGGAGGAGCACCAGATGTCCATTCCTTCTGAATCGCGTACCTGCCGTCCCGCCCAAGCCGGGACCCCCGGTTTCCCACGGCCCGCCGCGCCGCCCTGACCGGAACGCGCCGCCCAAACCGCGGGCCCCGCACCATTGGGGCCCGGAACCGCCCGCACTCCTGCCAGATCGAGGCCGCTGGGGCCTCGGATTCCTCCCGACTCGTGAGCCGGAGACGCCGCAGTAGTGGGGCAAGCCAGGATCCCGTGAATAAGGCCCGCGTTGACGCGCGGCCCAGAGGGCACTCCCGGATCCGGGCTTTTTCCAGGGAGTCACCTTGATCCGCATCCTCATCGCAGAAGACGAAGAACGCATATCCCGGTTCATCGAAAAGGGCCTGCGCGCGGCAGGCTACGCGCCCACCGTGGTGGCCGACGGCGTCACCGCGGTGGACTACGCCTCCAGCGGCGAATTCGATCTCCTGCTCCTCGACATCGGCCTCCCCCGCCTGGACGGCTACGCCGTCCTGGCGGCACTGCGCCGCGGCCAGGTGGGCATCCCGGTCATCTTCCTCACGGCCCGCGGGTCGTCCACTGACACCGTCGCCGCGCTGGAGGGCGGCGCCGACGACTACATAGTCAAGCCGTTCCACTTCGAGGAGCTCGTGGCCCGTATCCGGGCCCGGATCCGCAAGGGGGACACCGGCGATGTGCTGGCGGGAAGCGTCATGCGCTACGGGCCCCTCGAACTGAACCTGCTCACCCGCACGGTCAGCGTGGACGGCCGGAGGGTGGAGCTCTCCGCCCGCGAATTCGCCTTGGTGGAAATGTTCCTGCTCCACCCCGGCCAGGTCCTGAGCCGGCAGCAGCTGCTCAGCCACGTCTGGGGCTACGACTTCGACGGCACGTCCAACGTGGTGGATGTGTACGTGCGCCAGCTGCGGATGAAACTCGGCGCCGACCGCATCCTCACCACCCGCGGCGCTGGGTACCGCCTCAGCTAGGCACGCTGCAGGGCCAGCTGATCGTCACAGGAAGGGAACAGAGTGGCCACCTTGGATGAACGTCCCAGCGGGGACGAACGTCCCAGCGGGGACGCGCAGGCCGGGCCGGCAGCTGCCTCACCTGAGTCGGAATTCCAGGACCCGTCCGGCTGGGGCGCCAAGATCCACTCGGTACGTTTCCGGGTGGTGGCAGCCATGCTGGGCATGATGCTCGCCGGGCTCATCACCGCGGGGTTGGTCACGTTCGTGGTCCAGTTCCAGGAGTCCGATGCCAGGCTCGACCAGACGCTTCAGGACAGGGCCCACGCCGTGGTGAAGCTCGTCCAGACCAAGAAGAAAACCTCCGGGGACTACGCCGACAGGACGTACATCAGTGCCCTTCAAGAGGCCGCGGAAGATATCGAGCCGCGTAACAATGAGGTCATGGCCGGGATCGTGGACGGGCGCGTGGCGTGGACCGTTGAGGGCAACAGGGACAACGCCCTCCTGAAGAACACGTTGTTCGCCGACGCCGCCGAGCTCAGGAATCCGGCCGGCGCGTCCTTCGGCGAGCTGAATTCGGACGGCCGCCCGCTCAGGACTGTGGTGCTGCCCGTGAGGGGCGTCACCGGGACATTCCTCCTGGTGGGTCGGGACGCGGCCGACCAGCGCGAGCACAACGCAAGCTCCGTCCAGACGTATTCGCTGGTGGCCCTCGGCATGCTCGCAGCGGCCGCGGTGATCGGGGCCGTCGTCGCCGGGCGGCTGCTCGACCCGCTCCGGCGCCTCCGCGAGGCTTCCAGGGCTGTACGCCCCGAAGACCTCACGCAGCGGGTGGAGGTAAGAAAGGGCGAGGACGACGTCACGCTGCTTGCCAAGACGTTCAACACCATGCTGGAAAGACTGGATGAGGGTGCCCAGCAACAGCAGCAGTTCCTGGACGACGCCGGCCATGAGCTGCGGACCCCGCTGACCATTCTCCGCGGGCACCTCGAACTCTTGACAGTGGATGATCCGGACGATGTCATTGCAACGCGTGAGGTGCTGCTGGACGAGGTGGACCGGATGCAGCGCCTGGTGGACGACCTGCTGCTGCTCGCCAACTCCGGTGACCCCGGCTTCATCCGGCGGGAATCCGTCCGGATCCCGGAGTTCCTGGACCAGGTCATGGAGAAAGTGCACGTCCTGGCCAACCGCCACTGGCAGATCGATGAGAGGGCCGACTATGTGGTGGAGGCGGATCCGCAGCGCCTCACCCAGGCCCTGGTCCAGCTCGCTGCCAATGCCGTCAAGTACACCGGCCCATCCTCCACGATCGCGCTCGGATCCCGGATTGAACGCCCGACGCCGGACGACGGCACCTCGCTGCCCCCGCAGGACACTCTCCTGCTATGGGTGCGCGATGACGGGATCGGCATCGCTGCCGAGGACCAGCAACGGATCTTCGAACGGTTCGGCCGGGCGCACACGGGCCGCGGCGGGGAGGGCTCGGGACTGGGCCTGGCAATCGTTGCGGCAATCGCCCAGGCGCACGGGGGCGTGGCCACAGTGGAATCCGAATATGGCCACGGGGCCACATTCCTGATCAGGATCCCCCTGCAGTCCGCCGGCGTCCGCGTCTGAACCGTCCGCGTCTGGCTAACCCCCGCACGTAATCGGGCGCCCGCCTCAGCGCGGGGCGCCGATGCGGGGCCTTGGCTGAGAAATCCTTAATCTTCCCCTCATCCCAGCCTCACTCTTGGGGCGCAGGCTGGTGCTTATCATCGGACAGCGCCGGCACCGGGCACACTTGCGATCGCAGCCAAGCCCGGGGCACCAGGGGGCGGGGGAGGATTTGCTGTGGAGCCAATGCGGATAGTGCTGTACTCGCATGATTCAGTGGGCCTGGGACATGTGCGTCGGAATCTGGCTCTGGCCCACGCGCTGAACAATCAGCTTCCCGGCTTGATCGGCCGCCCCGTCACCGGAATCCTCATCACCGGCACAGCTCTGGCCCCGGCGTTCCGGTTGCCCGAGGGCTGGGACTGGGTGCTGCTTCCCGGCGTGGCGAAAGGGTCCGCGGGCTACCTTCCCCGAAACCTGGCGTTGCCCATGCATGAGCTCGTGCCGTTGCGGGCCAGGCTGCTGCAGGCAACACTGGCCGGATTCTCCCCCCACCTGGTGGTGGTGGACCGGCATGCCACGGGCGTCCACGGCGAACTCGAAATTGCCTTGCGCCGCGCCCGCACCGCCGGACCCGTCCGCGTGGTCCTCGGCCTCCGCGAGGTCCTTGACTCGCCCGCCGCGGCCCTCAGCGAATGGGCCAAGGTGGGCGGACCCCGCGTGGTCAAGGCCCTCTTCGATGCCATCTGGGTCTACGGCGATCCCGCAGTCCACGATCCCGTGGCCTCCGGCGAAATACCCTTCGCTCTCCGAACGCTCATCCGGTACACGGGCTACCTCGCCGATGGCCGACCTTCGGTTTCCGGCACCAGCTGCATGCCCGGCCGGTACTGCATGACGACGGTCGGCGGGGGCTCGGACGGCTATGCCCTGGCCCGCGTCGCCGTCGCCGCGCCGGTCCCGGACGGGCTGGGACACCTTGTGGTCGCCGGACCCCAAATGCCCGCGGAGCAGCTCAACGACCTCCGGCAGCACGCCCGCCCCAACGTCAAAGTGGTGCCCGTAGTGGATGACATCGAGTTCCACATCCGGCACGCCGGCGCCGTCGTGGCCATGGGCGGCTACAACACGGTGTGCGAGATCATGAGCACCCCCGTCCCCGCGCTGATCGTGCCCCGCACGCAGTCGCGCGCCGAGCAGAGGATCCGGGCCGCGTCCCTGGCCGCGGCAGGGTACCTGGAGCAGCACGACATAGGCACGCTGACCCCCGAGGGCCTGGCCGGCTGGCTGGCCGCCCGCCTCGGCACCACCGTGGACCGCCGTCGAGCGGTGCTGGACGGCCTGATCCGGGTTCCGCAGCTGGCCGCCGAGCTGCTGCAGCCGCTGGAAAATTCCGATCAGGTCAGGGCAAATCAGTTCCCGGCGGACGAAAGCGTTGCCGCAGCCCCCTCGAAGGACGGTGCGAGCCGTGTCGCCGTCTGAACCGGGGACCGCCTACGTCCTCAAGATGTACCCGCGATTCTCCGAAACGTTCATCGTTGCGGAAATCCTGGCCCGCGAGGCGGCGGGGGACCGGATCGAGATTTTCTCGCTCCTGCCGACCAACGACGCCCGGTTCCACCCCGAGCTCGCCCGGGTCCAGGCACCGGTGACCTACATTGACCGCCCCATCAAGACGGTGGCCCTGTGGGAGGCCCTCCAGTTGGCCGGGGAGGCGGGGCTCACTGCCGCCATTGGCCGGAATTTCGCCGAACTCGCCGCCGTCACGGCGGACGAAGCCGTCCAGGCCATCAACCTGGCCACCGCCTTGCAGGGCCGGAACATCCGGCACATGCACGTCCACTTCGCCTCGGGCGCCACGACGGTCGCCCGGCTGGCGTCCTTCATTACCGGCATCCCCTTCTCGTTTACGGCCCACGCGGTGGATATCTTCCATGAATCGGTCCGCGACGATGATCTGCGGCTCAAGCTCGAGCAGGCCCACCACGCCGTGACCATCAGCCAGTACAACATGCGCTACCTGCGCCGCCGCTTCCCGGGCTCCACGTCCCGGCTCCACCTGGTGCGCAACGGCCTTGAGCTGGAGCGCTTCCCATACCGGGAGCCCCGCCCGCTCGGACCCAGCCTGCGGATCGCCGCCATCGGCCGCCTGGTGGAGAAGAAAGGCTTCCAGCATCTGCTGCCCGCGGCCGCCGAACTGCTGGACCAGGGGGTCAAAATGGACCTCCGGATCGCCGGGACCGGGCTCATGGCCGAGGAACTGCAGGCCAGCATCGATCAGCTCCGGCTCGGCGGCTACGTCCGCCTCCTCGGCCCCCAGACCCAGGACCAGGTCCACGAATTGCTCCACTCCGCCGATATCTTCGTCGCGCCCTGCGTGGTCGGCGCCGACGGCAACGCCGACGGCATGCCCACGGTCCTGCTGGAGGCCATGGCCACCGGCGTCCCCTGCGTCAGCACGTCCGTCACCGGGATCCCCGAGGTGGTCCGGAACGGTTCCACCGGGATCCTCGTTCAGCCGGGTAACCCGCACGCCCTGGCCCGCGGCATCCGCACGCTCGTTTCCCCCCTCACAGACCGGCTTGCCATATCCCGCACTGCCCGCGCCGTGATCGAGGAGGACTACGACGTCCACCGCCAGGCCGAGCTCCTGAGGTCCCTCTCGCGTTCGGAAAGGAGAGTCGCATGACACGCGTGGCATACGTGTGCGCCGACCCCGGCGTGCCTGTTTTCGGCACCAAGGGTTCCTCGGTGCATGTCCAGGAAATCGTCCGGGCGTGGCGCGGGACCGGCGCCGTCGTCACGGTTTACTGCACCCGACTCGGCACCGAGCGGCCCAGCGATCTCGCCGATCTCGACGTCGTCGAAGTCAGGCCGGAATCCGTCCCGGGCCCCGCGCGGGAACGGGCCGTCCAGGACGCCGCCTTGGGCCTGGCGGACGAGGTCCTGCGCAACGGCTGCGGGCTGTTCTATGAGCGTTATTCGCTGTTCAGCCCGGCACTGTCCGTGGTGGCCCGCATCCTGGACGTGCCGTCGGTACTTGAGGTCAACGCCCCGCTCATCGAGGAGCAGCAGCGGTACCGTCAGCTGCTGGATGTGAAGAAGGCTGAGACCGTCTTCCGTCGCAACGCCGCAACGGCCGACGTCGTGGCTTGCGTCTCGGATCCCGTGGTCCGCTGGGTGCGGGGCCGGGTGCCGACCGCCAGGACCGTGCTGGCAGCGAACGGCGTGAACGTCGACCGGATCTCGGCCCGCCGCCCCGGGCGCCGGAATCCGGACCACCTGACGGTCGGGTTTGTCGGAACGCTGAAGCCCTGGCACGGGGTCCCCGGCCTCCTGCACGGTGTGGCCCTGGCCAACCAACAGACCCTGGACCCGGGCCTGCGCTGGCAGGTCCAGGTGGTGGGTGACGGCCCCGGGCGGGAGGATCTCGAACGCCTCGCCGAGTCGCTGGGCGTGCCAACGGTTTTCACCGGCGCCGTTCCGCCGGCTGCCGTGCCCGGACTCCTGACAGAATTCGACGCCGCCGCCGCCCCCTATCCCCCGGACGCACCCGGCCGGGACGACTACTTCTCGCCGCTGAAGGTCTTTGAGTACATGGCGGCCGCGCTGCCCGTGATCGCGAGCGCCGTGGGCCAGCTCCCGTCCATCATCCAGGACGGCCGCACCGGAATACTCGTCCCACCCGGGGACACCGCCGCACTCGCGAGTGCTCTCATTCGGCTCGGCGAAGACCCGAATCTGCGGGACAGGCTGGGGCGCGAGGCCCGCAACGACGCCGTGCAAAGGTTCAGCTGGAGCGGTGTGCTGTCCCGGATCACCGGGGCACTCCCGCCTGCACGCAGACTGGCAAGGCAATGACCGCCGATTCCAGGCATACCCACCCCCGTAGCTGGCGGACCCTGTGGCGGAAGACCCGCGCCGACGCACCGGCAGAACCCACCCCGATGCTGCGGACGTTGCGGTGCATCCGCCCGCATCTGCGCGGGCACAGGCTGCTCATCACCTGGGGATTCATTGCCATGGCCGTGGAAATCCTCTTCCGGCTGCTTGAGCCGTGGCCGGTGAAGATCGTCCTCGACTCCGTCTCGCACTCCCTCGGCGCCAATCTGCGCAAGTCCCCGCTCAGCGTGGAGGCAAGCGCAGAGGTGCTGCTTCTCTGCGCCGGCGCAGTGATTGTCATCAGCCTGATCCGGGCCGTGGCAAGCTACCTGTCCGCGATCTCGTTTGCCCTGGTGGGTACCCGCGTTTCCTCCGAATTGCGCGCCCGGACCTTCCGCCACCTCCAGAGCCTGTCGATGCGCCACCACAGCCGCGCCTCCACCGGCGACACGGTCCAGCGTCTCGTCGGGGACGTATCCCGGCTGCAGGACGTGGCAGTCACAGCAGGGCTCCCTCTCATCGGCAACATCGTGTCCTTGGTAGCAATGATGATCATCATGCTCTGGCTCGATCCTTTCATCGCTCTGGTGACGTTCTTGTCCATCGGGATATTCATTGTGCTGTCCCGTAAGAGCTCGGGATCGATTACCACCGCGGCCCGCAAATCACGCAAGGGCGAAAGCGCCCTGGCCACCACAGCCGCACAGACCCTGGGAGCAATGCGCGAAGTCCAGGCGTATGGACTCGAAGACACCCTCAGCTCGGGCTTTGGAAAGAGCAACCAGGCAGCGCTTGGCTCGGGGGTGGCCACGCTGCGGCTGTCCGCCAGCCTGCAACGGAAAACCGACGTCCTGACCGGAATCGCGACGGGGGTTGTCCTGGCTGCCGGTGGATGGAGGGTGATGCAGCATGCGATGACCCCCGGAGATCTGACCGTTTTCCTGTTTTACCTGAAAACCGGGATGAGGCCGCTCAAGGATGTGGCCAGGTACACCAGCCGTATCGCCCGCGCGACGGCCTCCGGGGAACGCGTGGCGGACCTGCTCGAGGCCCAAAGTGACGTTCCCGAGTCACCGCACGCCGTCGCCCTCAAGAGCCCGCACCCGGACATCGTGTTCGACCATGTCTGGGCCGGGCACTTCGACGGAGCCGCGGTGCTCAAGGGGATCACCCTGACCATACCGGCAGGTCAACACTGCGCCGTGCTGGGCCCCTCCGGGGCCGGGAAGTCCACGCTGGCCTCCATGATCCTTCGGATGGTGGACCCCTGGGAGGGGAGCGTCAGCCTGGGAGGGGAGGACCTGCGGGCCCTGAAGATCGCTTCCGTGCGTGCGCATGTCTCAATCCTGCTCCAGGACTCCGTGCTGTTCGGAACCTCGGTCCGGGAGAACATCAGGTTCGGCCGCCTGGATGCCACCGATGAGGAGATCGAGGCGGTGGCGGCCCTTGCCCAGGCCGACGGCTTCATCCGTGCCCTGCCCGAGGGCTACGAAACCGTCCTCGGCGAGTCGGCCAATGATCTTTCCGGGGGCCAGCGTCAACGGCTGGCCGTCGCCCGCGCCATGCTCCGCAAGGCCCCTATCGTGATCCTGGACGAGGCGACGGCCGGGCTTGATCCGGCCTCGCGGGATTCGGTCCTCGATGCCCTGGACACACTGACCGAGGGCCGGACCTCCATCACGATTACCCACGACGTCAACTCGGCCCAATCGTGCGACCGGGTGATCTGGCTCGAAGACGGCGAAATCCTCGAAGATGGGCCGCCGCAGTCCTTGCTGGCCGATCCAGACTCCCGCTTTGCCGGCTGGGTCCACCGGCAGCAGACCGCAGAACCGGGTGAACTGTTCAAGGTGCCGGAATGAGCAGCGCCCCGCAGGGACAATGGCTGAAGGGACAACGGCTGCAGGCACAGCGGGGCGAAGCTGACCGTGCTCCGGCGGTCCGCAACATCCGGATCCCGGGCCTGAACTGGGTCCTTGGCCGAGCCCTGGAGTTGATCGCATGAGCTGGCGCTCGCCGGTCCCGCGGTCCGCCGTCGACTCTTCCGGGCAAACCTGGCAGATCCACCGGGCGTGGCCGGACAGCACGGTCGGCGACTACGTCCTGGAGGTCGTTGCGGCGGGGCAGCCCGGCGTTCGGGGCGGCGTGTTGCGTGCCGGAGCGTTCGAGCTGTTGCCCGAGGACGATCCGGCGCTGCCGTCCCTGCGGGCGGAGGCCCGGCACGGGGAACTGGTGTCCTACCGGCCGCACATGCGCGCCGTCATCCGGGCGGCGGCCGGCTACATCAAGGTCTTCCTGCCCGGCGGCGCGATTGTGCCCGCCGAACGCTGCGCGCAAACCGAACTTCTCCTGGACCCCGGGACCTTCACGGCGCCCAGGGTGCTGCGGAACTCTCCCGACGTCATCGTCTTCAGCGCCGTTCCCGGCCGGACGCTCGGGGATATGGCCGACGACCACACGGGTGTCAGCGATGCAGGGTTCGACCGGCTTTGGGAGCAATGGCAGCTCGCCTGGACCGCTCACGTGGGCGGCTCCGCCGGGCACGCAGCCCTGGGCACCCTGCCCGTCCATTCCCCGGAGGTGGAGGTCGCGGATCTGCGGCGGTGGGTGAAGCGGTGGCTGAAGCACTACAGTGGCATCCCGGAAGCTGCAGCGCACGGAGCCGCTCTGAGCGCCCGGGCCGACGAAGTGGCGCAGAACCTGCTCCGGACGGCACCGGATCCACTGGTCTGGGCACACGGCGACCTCCATGACAAGCAAATCCTGGCCGCCGGCGGCTCCTCGCCGCTGGGCCTGCTGGATTTCGACGACACCGCCCAGGCCGAGGCCGCCCTGGATCTGGCCAACCTGGACGTTCATCTGGAACTGCATGCCCGCCACCCCCGTACGTCGCTGGAGCGGTATATGGCGGCCCACACCCGGGTCCTGGCCGCCGCGGAAGAGCTGCACATCGGCCCTGACCGGTTCCATGCCTATTCCGACGGCGCCTGGCTGCGGCTGGCCTGCTCCCCCCTGCCGACGCGCTCGAGGATGGCCCTGGCTGTGCTCGACGAACGTGCCGCGCGTATTCCGCTCGCGTCCGGCTACGAGTCGAGCTTCGCAAGCGAGGCTAGGGAGACCGGGGGCCGCTAACATGGGCTGGCACCCGCCCGTCCCGGCTGCAATGGGCCGCCCGCGCGGAAGAGTTCCTCCTTCCGGATGGTGAACAGGCCCTAGCGGCGGGAGTGGTCCCGGCCGCTAAAGTGGAGCCCACGTACTGACTGCACTGCTCATCGAACCGAACCACACCACCAAACCGAACCGCACTCAACCGGGAGGACCGCTGGCATGGCTTACATCAAGGTTGGAACCGAAAACAGCACAGACGTCGAGCTCTACTACGAGGACCACGGATCCGGTCAGGCCGTGGTCCTTATC
>JBKPBZ010000236.1:0-4649 GCA_046727115.1 Actinomycetota bacterium
TTCAGCACACGCGTCCGGTTCAGCGGTGTGTCCATCGGCTACCAGATCGGTTCTGTGCTCGGCGGCGGGCTGGCGCCGCTGGTCGCCACGGCCCTGCTGGCCGTCGGCGGCGGAAACCCTGTCTGGGTGGTCGTCTACTTCCTGGCCGTCTCCGCCGTCACCATCGTGGCCACCCTCAAGTCACCGGAAACGAAGGACCGCGCCCTCGGCGAAACCGAACTCCCCGCCGGCGGCAGCGGGGCGCCTGGCGCACCTGAGGCGGCTGTCCCGGAAAGCCGGGAACCCGCCGTCGTGCGCTGATCACACGTTTTTCATGAATGTGGCATTGCCATGATTTTCACATTGCAAGGAAAGGGGCCCCATGGCCACCGCTGACACTGCACACCCCAACGGACGGCCCAGGCTGCTGCTGAGCGCCTTCGTCATGAACACCACCAGCCACATCATGGGCGGCCAATGGCGGCACCCGGCGGCGCAGCAGCACCGCTTCAACGAACTCGAACTGTGGACCAGCCTGGCCCGGCAGCTTGAGGACGCCAAGTTCGACGTGATGTTCTTCGCCGATGTGGTGGGCCTGTACGGGAACGACGACGGCGGCTGGGCCCCGCATGTGCGGCGCGGCATGCAGGTGCCGGCCAACGACCCGCTGATCCTCCTTGGTGCCCTGGCCGCCACGACGCGCAACATCGGCCTGGCGGCGACGTCATCGGTGGTCCAGAGCCACCCCTTCCAGTTCGCCAGGCAGATCTCAACCCTGGACCATCTCTCCCAGGGGCGTGCGGCCTGGAACATCGTGACCAGCGCGGCGGAGAATGCCCACCGAAACTTCGGCGACGGCCTGGTCGCCCACGATGACCGCTACGCCTGGGCGGACGAATACGTGGCGGCCGCCTACAAACTCTGGGAAGGGTCGTGGGACGACGGCGCGCTGGTCCAGGACAAGGAGAACGGCATCCACGCGGATCCGGACAAGGTCCACAAGATCTACCACCGCGGCGACCGGTACTCCATCGACGGCCCGCACCTGTCCGCACCTTCGCCGCAACGCACACCCGTGCTGTTCCAGGCCGGGAGCTCCGGCCGCGGCCAGCAATTCTGCGCCGCCCACGCCGAGGCTACCTTCATGCTGTCCCCGAACCCGGCCGCCGCAGCAGAATACACGGCGTCGGTGCGGCAGCAGGCCGTCGCCGCCGGGCGGCTCGCCGAGGACGTGAAGTTCTTCCAGGGGCTCCACTTCATCGTCGGAAGCACCGAGGCGGAAGCCGCCCGCAAGGCCGCCGAGCTGGACGAGTACCTGGATTCCGGGGCGCTGATCGCCCACATCGGCGGCGGAGCCGGCGTGGACCTCGGCGGCCTCGATCTCGATACGCCGCTTGGCGACTTCCACACCGAAGGCACCCAGGGGCACTTGGACAGCCTGCGCAAATCGGTCCCCGGCGGCAACCCGACCCTGCGTGATGTGGCCAATTTCCGCAGCCGTGCCCACCGCGTCCTGGGAACCCCGGAACAGATCGTGGACCGCCTCGAGCAGTGGCAGGACGCCGGGGTGGACGGCATCAACATCATCAACCAGCTGATTCCGGATTCGTACACCGATTTCATCGAACACGTGCTCCCGGAGCTGCGCCGGCGCGGCCTGGCGCAGCAGGACTACGCGGAAGGCACCCTGCGGGAAAAGCTGTTCGGCGCCGGGGAAAACGGCGCCGGGCTCAATGACCGGCACCCGGCGCGCGGCTACCGCGGCGCCTTCACCGCCAACTCGGCAACGGCCGAGCAGGCACAGAACGTCCTGGAGGACGCGCGATGAGCGAGGCACTGAAGACCGCTGATATCTCGGCCGAAGCCGCCTACGAGAAGCTGGCGGAGCGTTTCCGGCCCGTGTTTGCCAGGATCGCCGAGGGCGCGCTGGCCCGCGAGCAGGACCGGGTCCTGCCCTTCGAGCAGGTCCGCTGGCTGAACGAGGCAGGCTTCGGGCGGCTGCGGGTGCCGACAGAACACGGGGGCGACGGCATCGGCTTTGAGCCCTTCTTCCGGCTGCTCATCGAATTGGCCGAGGCGGATTCCTCCGTGGCCCACCTCTACCGCTCGCACTTCGCCTTCGTGGAAACCGTCGGCCTGGAATCCGTTGCCTTCCGGAACCGCTGGTACCCGAAGGTGGTGGCGGGCGAGATCTTTGGAAACGCGGCCACGGAGAAGTCCGGAAATGTCCTCGGAACCACCGGAACCAAGCTGACGCGCCACGGCGGGGACTGGCTGCTCAACGGCAGGAAGTACTACACCACCGGCACCATCTTCGCCGAGTGGATTGCCGTCATGGCCAGCACCGAGGGGGAGGAGGGCCGCCAGTACGCCGTGGTCGGCACCACCCAGCCGGGGGTGGAGATCCTCGACGACTGGGACGGCTTCGGCCAGCAGCTGACCGGCACCGGTACCACGATCTTCCGCGACGCCGTCGTTCCTGACGCCAACATCATCCGGCGCTCGGAATCCACGACGCACGAGCCGGCCTTCTTCCAACTGGTTCTGCTCGCCGTTTTGGCGGGCATCGGCCGGGCGGCGCTGGCCGATGCCCGGGTACTGGTCCGCGACCGCAAGCGCACATTCAACACAGGTTCCGGCGAGCTGTTCCGCAGCGACCCGCTGATCCTGCAGCTCGTCGGCCAGCTGTCCGCCAAGGTCTTCGCGGCGGAGTCCGTGGTGCTGGCCGCAGCCCGGGAGCTCGACGCCGGTGCCGACCCGGACCTGGATCTCACCCCGGACCAGCGCTACATCCGCGGCGAAATCGCGGTGGAAAAGGCCCAGCTGCTGGTGCCCGAGCTCGTCCAGTCCGCAGCGCAGCAGCTCTTCGACGTGACCGGGGCGTCCGCCACGTCGAAGTCCAAGTCGCTGGACCGGCACTGGCGCAACGCACGGACCGTCGCCACCCACAACCCCGCCGTGTTCAAGGCCCGCACCGTGGGCGACTACGAGGTCAACGGCACCACCCCGGAAGGGCTGCACAGCATCGGCGATGCCCGCGCTGCCGGGTAGGCCGCAGCCGGATAGGCTCGTGTCATGGACGTTGCCACCCTCCGCGAGATCTGCCTGAGCTTCCCCGGCGCCTTCGAGGACTTTCCCTTCGGCCCGGAAACATCCGTGTTCAAGGTGCGGGCCGCCGTGGCGGGAGGGGCACGGCAGGACGCCAAGATGTTCGCGGCATCCGCCATGGACCCGGCAGACTGGTCCGTGAGCCTCAAATGCGAGCCGGTCTTGGCCGAACAGCTGCGGGCCATCCATCCGGAAATCACCGGCGCCTGGCACATGAACAAGACGCACTGGAACGGGGTCCGGCTGGACGGATCGCTGCCGGACGACATGATCCGGGACATGGTGGAGGATTCCTATGACCTGGTGGTCGCATCGTTCAGTCGAAAGCAGCGGGAGCAGCTCGGCTGGGCCGGACTCGCGAGGGGCGAAGGCACATGAGCGGCGACCCGGACGCCGGCCGCATCGCGTCCGGCGCGCGGGCAGGGCTGAACTATCCGGGCATTGGCTCCACCGAGCACGGGCAGGCTCCGGAAGGCTTCCCCTGCCTGGTGTCCCGGGTGTACCTCGGCGACGGCCTGGCGCTGTACCGGAAGGTGGCGCAGGGGATCCTGACCTGGCAGCTGCAGAAACGCTCCGGGCTGCGGGTCCGCACCGACTCCGACGCCGTCGTGCCCGGCGCGCGCGTGGTGAGCGGATTCGGCGTCGGGCCCTTCCGGATCAACGCGCCCTGCGAGGTGGTGTGGGTGCGCCGGCCGGTGCCCGGCGGCGGGCCGCAACGGGCCGGGTTCGGATACGGCACACTCCCGGGTCATCCCGTGCGGGGCGAGGAGTCCTTCGAAGTGGAGATCGACGCCGCGGGGCGGGTGTTCCTCAAAATCACGGCCTTCAGCAGGCCGTCCAACTGGTTTTACGCGGCCGGCCGTGCCCTCGCGGGACGCGCACAAAGGCATGTCACTTCCCGATACATTGGGAGTGCACACGAACTGGCCGCAGGTGAAAACTGAGCAGGAGCAGGTGGATGCTGGAACAGAAGACCCTTGACCAATTGTGGAATTTTGACGACGCGGCCGGCTCCGAAGCCCGTTTCCGGGCGGCCGCCGCCGACGAAAGCTACGACGCCGACGAACGAGCCGAACTCACCACCCAGCTGGGCCGGGCCATCGGGCTGCAGGGCCGCTACGAGGAAGCCGACGCCCTGCTGGATTCGGTCGACGCCGACGAGCCCACCGTCGCGGTCCGCGTGCTGCTGGAACGCGGCCGGGTGCTCAATTCCAGCGGCCACCCCGGGATGGCCGTGCCGCTCTTTGAGCAGGCCGCCGAACTCGCGGACCACCTGGGCGAGGAATTCCTGGCCGTGGACGCGCTGCACATGCTCGCCATTGCCGACTCCGCCCATGCCGAGACCTGGACCCGGAGCGCGCTGGAGTATGCCTCCACGGTCCACGATGAGCGGACCAAACGCTGGATCGTCTCGCTGCACAACAACCTCGGCTGGACGCTGCACGACGCCGGCCGCTGCACCGAGGCCATGGTGGAGTTCCAGCTCGCCGAACAGTGGGCCGACCGGATCGGCACCCCGCGGCAGCAGGAACTGGCCCGCGAGGCCATCAAGGCCTGCTGAC
>JBKPBZ010000237.1:0-4125 GCA_046727115.1 Actinomycetota bacterium
TCGCGGATGCCCAGGCCCGTGTACCAGGACATGCGTTCCTTCATCCAGTACTCGTGCCACTGCTCGTCGGTGCCGGGCTCGACGAAGAATTCCATCTCCATCTGCTCGAACTCGCGGGTGCGGAAGATGAAGTTGCCGGGCGTGATCTCGTTGCGGAACGACTTGCCGATCTGGCCGATGCCGAACGGCGGCTTCTTCCGCGAGGTGGTCAGGACGTTGCCGAAGTTCACGAAGATGCCCTGGGCGGTTTCGGGCCGCAGGTAGTGCAGGCCTTCCTCGCTGGCGACGGGGCCGAGGTAGGTCTTGAGCAGGCCGGAGAATTCGTGGGGCTCCGTCCACTGGCCGCGGGTGCCGCAGTTGGCGCAGGCGATGTCCTTGAGGCCGTTCTCGGCGGGACGGCCCTTCTTCTCCTCGTACTCTTCCTCGAGGTGGTCCGCGCGGTAGCGCTTGTGGCAGGACAGGCACTCCACCAGCGGGTCGGAGAAGACATCGACGTGGCCGGACGCTTCCCAGACCTGGCGGGGAAGGATGACGGAGGAATCCAGGCCCACGACGTCTTCGCGGCCGCGGACCACGGACTGCCACCACTGGCGCTTGATGTTTTCCTTGAGCTCGGCGCCGAGGGGCCCGTAGTCCCAGGCAGAACGGGAGCCACCATAGATTTCACCGGCCTGGAAAACGAATCCCCGGCGCTTGGCGAGGGAAATGATCTGGTCGAGGACGGATTTTGCTGCCATGGGAACTCCAATTTTGTACAGGGCCGCTGGGTGCGGTCCGCGGTGTCAGCCCCGGGTCACCGGCTGGTTGCCGGACGGGGGAACGAACAGTGCGATGCAAACTCCAAGCCTACCGGCCCGCTACCGCTTCAGCGCGCCGCGGGGCCAGGGCAGGGTGGCCAGGATGATGGCGCCGAGCGTCAGCACGGTGCCGAGGACTGTCGGGAGCGCGATCACAGTTCCGGGCACGGGCACTATCAGGTCCAGTCCGAGCGATCCGAGCAGCTGTCCGGCGATCATCCCGAGGCCGGTGACCAGCACGCCCAGGCTGCGGACCAGGAGGGCGCCGATGCCGATGAAGATGCAGCCCAGCGGGCCGCCAAGGTAATACCACCACTGCGCCGGCAGGGGGTTGCCGGCGCCGGCCACGGCGAGTTTGATCAGCCAGGCCACCCACAGCAGGGCGCCTCCGGCGATGAAGTTCACGAGAGTTGCGGCGATGGGGGTGCCGTAGTGGACGGTGGCTGTGCCGTTCATGGCCTGCTGGAAACTCATCAGGAATCCGGCCAGGAGTGGAAGCATGACGGGCACCAGCAGCTGCAGCCCGGATTCCCCGGCGCTGAATCTGGGCGACACCGCCCAGGCGACGGCGGCGACGGTGAGCACACTGCCGAGCACCCGGATCCCGGTGATGGGTCTCTTCCCGGCCGGCCCGATCCCCATCCGGTCCACCAGCAGGCCGCTGAGGGTCTGCCCCGTCACGGCGGCCACCGTGAAGAGGGCAACTCCGAGCAGTCCCACGGTGAAGGACTGGGCGAAGACGAAAAACGCCCCGATGCATCCGGCCATCACGTAGAAGGGCGGAAACTGCCGCTCGCGCACGGCCGGCAGGATCCGGGCCATGCCGGCCCGGCCTTTGGGCAGGACCAGCGAAATGACCGCCATCACCACCAGTCCGGTGCTGAAGCTGACGACGGCGGCACCGATGCCGTCGCCCAGCACCGCTCCGAGGGCGCCGTTGATCCGGCCTTGGACCGGGATGAACAGTCCGGTCGCGACGGCCATGGGCAGGCCCACGATCAGCGGGAGCCGGGGGGTGTGGGTCATTGGTGCCACCTTAGGTCAGGCATTATTGCTTGTATGAGCAATCCGGAATTCGAAGACATCACCATCCGCGACAGCATGATCCGGTTGGGCCAGCTGCTAAAGCTTGCGAATCTGGTGGAGGACGGCGTGGAGGCCGCAGAACTGATCAAGAACGGGCTGGTCAAGGTCAACGGGGAGATCGACGAGCGCCGGGGCCGTCAGCTTCACGACGGCGACACCGTCACCGTGAACGCCCGGACCGTGCGGATCAGCGCGCCCGCGGCCTCCTAGCTGACTGCCCGGGCGCGCGGCCCCTAGCTGCTCGGGCGCGCCCTAATTCATCTCCCGCGGCTGTTTCGTTGTCGCGGGCGCTGCTACCCGAGCGGCTACTTCTTGGAGTTGAGCACCACGTGCGTCAGGAACTCCGAGACGTGGCCGATTTCCTGCTGGTTGATGCCGTGCCACATGCCCGTGTAGAGGACCTTGGTGAGCTTCACGTGCTTGCGGACCCAGCCGATGGTGTAGTCAATCTTGTCCTCGGTGATCACCGGATCCTGCTGGTCCCGGCCCCAGAACAGCGGCACTGTGCCGTCCAGTTCGCCGTCGTGGAAGCTGGGATCGTCGCCCGCGTCGACGACAAACCCTGACAGGCCGACGACGGCGGCGAAGTCCGCCGGACGCTGCCGCAGCAACGTGGTGGCCATGGCCATGCCCATCGAGAACCCCAGCAGCGTCACTGACGGGTGGTTGGCCTTGACGCCGTCGAGCCATTCCTGGACATACGCTGCGGCGACCTTGACGGCGTCGAGCGAATAGTCGATGGACCCTGTCAGCGGGAACCAGGTGAAGCCCGGACCCTCCGGGAGCGGGGCGCGCAACGAGGCCACCGCGAAATCCTGCGGGAGCATCTCCGCCAGGCTGAGCAGGTCTTGTTCGTTGGCGCCGTAGCCATGCAGCAGGACCAGCAACGGTTTGCCGGCCCGTTCCTGCTCCGGTTTGGACCAAAGGACAACAGGGGCCGGGAGGGCATCAGCGTGAGTCATGGAACCATTCTTACAGTTACCCGTCAGTAACAACTCACGGTGGCGTAGCTTAACGTGAACAGTGCAGGATAAGACGGTGAGCGAAACCGGAGCCATGGAAAATTCACCAGACCCCTCAGCGGACACTGTCCTAACCCACCCGTGGACCCGCTATGTGGCCATGGGCGACTCCTTCACGGAAGGCATCGGCGACCCGGAACCGGCCAGCCCGGGCGGCCACCGGGGCTGGGCGGACCGGGTGGCCGAGGAACTCAGCCGCGGCCACAACGACTTCGCATATGCCAACCTGGCCGTCCGCGGCCGGCTGCTGCAGCAGATCGTGGACCAGCAGATGGCGCACTGCCTGTCCCTCAAGCCGGACCTCATCACGCTCTCCGCGGGCGGCAACGACCTCATCCGCCCGGGCGGTGATCCGGACGTGCTGGCCGAAAAGCTCGACTCGGTGGTGCAGATCCTGAGCCTGGGCGGCGCCACCGTGGTGCTGTTCAACGGCCCCGACACCGGTTCCACGGTGCTGGGCCGGATCCGCAGCAAGGTGGCCATCTACAACGAGAACCTGCGCACCATCGCCGCGCGCCACGACGCCGTGATCGCGGACATGTGGTCCCTGCGCCAGCTCAATGACCCGCAGATGTGGAATGCTGACCGGCTGCATTTCTCTCCGCTGGGCCACCACACGATCGCGGCCATGGTGCTGGACTCGCTGAACGTCCAGCACACCCTTCAGCCCCTCTCCCCCAAGCCGCTGCCCCAGCGCAGTTGGCGCGAGGCGCGCAGCGGGGACCTGGTGTGGGCCAAGGAGTATTTTGTCCCCTGGGTGGTGCGGCGGCTGCGGCACAGGTCCTCGGGCGACGGCATGACGGCCAAGCGGCCCCTGGCCGGCCCGGTGTTCGGTCCCGGCGTTCCGCTCGGCTCCGGCGAAGGTCCGCCCGGGGCCGAGGACCCCGTACGATCCTGAGGCGGCGGTCCTGAGCCTGCGGGGCATAAGCTGGAGGAACACTTCTCCGGCCCTATAAATGAGCCCGCAGATGAGAAGGCCCAGCAGCTGAAAGGCCCCATACCGTGAGCAGCATGTTCTTCTGGATCATCGTGTTGTCGTTCCTGATTCCCGTGGCCATGCGCCTCTACCGCCGGTCCGCCCGCGGCCGGAACCAGGGCACGCCGGGACAGTTCGGCCGGTTCCCCGGAAACCAGAACAACCCCGGCAACCAGAGCAACCAGCCTCGGGATGGCTACACACAGCAGGACTACTTCGGCGGCTTCGGCCAGCTGGGCGCCCC
>JBKPBZ010000238.1:0-4578 GCA_046727115.1 Actinomycetota bacterium
CAGCGAGAGGTAAGTACATATGTCACAGCAAGCAGGGGCACCCCGGATGGCTACTGTCGATCCGGCAGCCCAGGATAACTACATTTACAACCGCCTGCTGAAAGAGCGCATCATCTGGCTCGGCTCCGAGGTCCGCGACGACAACGCCAACGCGATCTGCTCCCAGCTGCTGCTGCTCTCGGCGGAGAATCCTGAAAGGGACATCTACCTTTACATCAACTCACCCGGCGGCTCCGTCACCGCCGGCATGGCCATCTACGACACCATGCAGTTCATCCCGAACGATGTTGTCACGGTGGCCACCGGCCTCGCCGCGTCCATGGGCCAGTTCCTGCTCTCCTCCGGCACCAAGGGCAAGCGCTACGCCACTCCCAACGCCCGCATCCTCATGCACCAGCCCTCCGGCGGCATCGGCGGCACGGCGTCGGACATCAAGATCCAGGCCGAGCTGATCCTGCACATGAAGAAGGTCATGGCCGAGCTGACCGCTGACCAGACCGGCCAGACAGTTGACACCATCCTCAAGGACAACGACCGCGACAAGTGGTTCACGGCCCCGGAAGCCCTCGAATACGGCTTCTTCGACAAGATCGCGGCGCACGCCGGATCCGTGGCAGGCGGCGGCGGAACCAACGCCAACGGCTCCGGCAACAGCGGCGGCGCTGCGACAGCCACCGAGAACTGACCGGCAGGTAGACAGCAATGAATTCAGGAGCAATGAACATGAACTACAACTTCGGTTCGACTGCCGGTAACCTGCCGAGCAGCCGTTACGTGCTGCCCCAGTTCGAAGAGCGCACCCCCTACGGCTTCAAGCGCCAGGACCCGTACACCAAGCTGTTCGAGGACCGCATCATCTTCCTCGGCGTCCAGGTTGACGACGCCTCGGCCGACGACGTGATGGCCCAGCTGCTGGTGCTCGAGTCCACCGACCCGGACCGCGACATCACCCTCTACATCAACTCCCCGGGCGGGTCCTTCACCGCCATGACCGCGATCTACGACACCATGACGTACATCCGGCCGGAGATCCAGACCGTCTGCCTCGGGCAGGCGGCCAGCGCTGCGGCCGTGCTGCTCGCGGCCGGCACGCCGGGCAAGCGCCTCGCGCTGCCGAACGCCCGCGTCCTGATCCACCAGCCCTCACTGTCCGGCGGACAGGGCGGGCAGGCCTCCGACCTGGAAATCCAGGCCGCCGAGGTCATGCGCATGCGGTCCTGGCTCGAAGACACGCTGGCCAAGCACTCCGGCCGTACCCCGGAGCAGGTCAACAACGACATCGAGCGGGACAAGATCCTCACGGCCGCCGAGGCCATGCAATACGGCCTCATCGACCAGGTCCTCGATTCCCGCAAGATCAAGCCCCAGGCAATCGCGCGCTAATCAGTAATTCGCGACGCCGGTGCGGCACTTTTACTTGGCCGCACCGGCGTCCGCTTTCCACCCATCGGGCCCAAAGTGACCTAGAGTGGAACATGTCACAGGCAGCAGCAAGCTACTAAAGGGGTTCCCACATGGCTCGGATTGGCGAGAGCACTGATCTGCTGAAGTGTTCTTTCTGCGGAAAGAGCCAGAAGCAGGTTCGCAAGCTCATTGCCGGGCCCGGCGTCTACATCTGCGACGAGTGCATCGAACTCTGCAACGAGATCATCGAAGAGGAACTCGCGGAAGTAGCCGACCTAGGCAGTTTCGAACTGCCCAAGCCCCGCGAGATCTTTGATTTCCTGCAGGAGTACGTCATCGGCCAGGAACCGGCCAAGCGGTCGCTCGCCGTAGCGGTGTACAACCACTACAAGCGGATCCAGGCCGGCCACGCGCCCAAGAGCGGCAGCCTCGCCGACGGCGTGCACCACGACGACGTCGAGATCGCCAAGTCCAACATCCTGCTGATCGGCCCCACCGGCTGCGGCAAGACGTACCTGGCCCAAACCCTGGCCCGCCGCCTCAACGTCCCGTTCGCTGTGGCCGACGCTACGGCCCTGACGGAGGCCGGCTACGTCGGTGAGGACGTCGAGAACATCCTCCTCAAGCTCATCCAGGCCGCCGACTATGACGTCAAGAAGGCCGAGCAGGGCATCATCTACATCGATGAGATCGACAAGATCTCACGCAAGAGCGAAAACCCCTCCATCACCCGGGATGTCTCCGGCGAGGGTGTACAGCAGGCGCTCCTGAAAATTCTCGAAGGCACCGTGGCCTCGGTCCCGCCGCAGGGCGGACGCAAACACCCGCACCAGGAATTCATCCAGATCGACACCACCAACGTGCTGTTTATCGTGGCCGGTGCCTTCGCGGGACTCGAGGACATCATCGGTTCGCGTTCCGGGCGCAAGGGCATCGGCTTCGGCGCCCCGCTCAACGAGGTCAAGAACACCGCGGATTCCTACGGCGAGGTCATGCCGGAAGACCTGCTCAAGTTCGGGCTGATCCCGGAATTCATCGGCCGGCTGCCCGTCATCACGACCGTCTCGAACCTGGACCGCGCCGCGCTCATCCAGATCCTGTCGACGCCGAAGAATGCCCTCGTCAAGCAGTACCAGAAGATGTTCCAGCTCGACGGCGTCGAGCTCATCTTCGAGGACGAGGCACTGAACACCATTGCCGACCAGGCGCTGGAACGGGGCACCGGCGCCCGAGGACTCCGTGCCATCATGGAGGAAGTCCTGCTCCCGGTCATGTTCGACCTGCCCAGCCGCGACGACGTCGCCAGCGTCGTGATCACGGAAGAGGTCGTGGCCAAGAAGGCAGCGCCCACGATGATCGCCCACGACGTCAAGCGCCGCAAGTCCGCCTGACCGCCTGCTTCACGGAACAAAGCTCGTTCGGAATAAATCAGCCGTACCGGTCGCTGTAATCCGTGGCGTGCCGTGTCTGTGATCCACCGCAGCACGCTTCCCGCAGACGTCCTTAAGGAGAACACCTGTGCCTGAAACCATGACCAACAAAGCCGACTTCTGGTTCGACCCGATGTGCCCGTTCGCCTGGGTGACCTCCCGCTGGATCGGCGAAGTCGAAGAAGTCCGCGACATCAAGACCGAGTGGCATGTGATGAGCCTCGCCGTGCTCAATGAGGGCCGCGAGGAGCTGCCCGAGCAGTACCGGGAGTTCATGAAGAAGGCGTGGGCTCCTGTCCGCGTCATCACCGCCGCCGCTGAACAGCACGGTGCGCAGTACATCAAGCCGCTCTACGACTCCATGGGCACCAAGATCCACAACGAGGGCAACAAGGATATCGACGAGGTCATCGCCAAGTCCCTCGCCGAGGCCGGCCTGCCGGCCGAGCTCGCGGCCGCCGGCCAGAGCGATGAATTCGATGCGCAGCTCCGCACCAGCCACGAGGCAGGCATCTCCCTGGTCGGCCAGGACGTGGGCACACCCGTCGTCGCCTTCAACGGCACGGCCTTCTTCGGTCCGGTCCTGACCCGCATCCCGCGCGGCGAGGAAGCCGGACAGATCTGGGACGCCACGGTGACCCTGGCATCCTTCCCTTACTTCTTCGAGATCAAGCGCAGCCGGACCGAAAGCCCGGTCTTCAACTAGGCCCGAAAACACCGCGCCGGGCACCCTGCCCGGGCCGCCAAGAGCCCCGGTAAAACTACTCCGATGTAGTTCTTCCGGGGCTCTTGTGCAGGCGAAACCGAGGGACAACAATAGAACTTACCCACTTCGAAAGAAGAGGGACGCAGGAACCAAAGATTCAGTGACACTCATCCGACGCAGCCTTCGGCAAAGTCAGATGATGGCTACCGGTGACGAGGTAGGAAGACCTGAAAGTCTAAGGATCCTGCCAGATTGTCTAAGACGTCACGTGACAATCGAAAAGTCGAAGCCCCACCAACGGCTAACGCTGATGGGGCTTCCCCTTTGCCCAAAAACTGGTCAGAGTATGCCAATGAATAGTGTCCAGGGCAGTGAACCCATTGCGGACTACGCCCTTCTGTCCGACTGTTGTTCCGCTGCGTTGGTCAGTGCGGCCGGCTCCGTGGACTGGCTCTGCTTCCCGCGCTTCGACAGCCCGTCGGTGTTCGGCCGGCTTCTCGGCCCGGAGGCGGGCTTCTGGTCGATCCGGCCCGCCGGCGCCCACTCCTCGACCCGGCGCTACCTCGGACCCACCTTGGTGCTGGAAACCACCCACACCACCGCCGAAGGGTCGGTGACGGTCACAGATGCCCTTGCCCTCGGAGAGGGCCGGCGCGGCCATGAGCTCGGCGCGGACTCCCCGGGCACCCTTTTGCGCCAGGTGTCCTGCACGCAGGGCACGGTCGAGGTCGACATCGTCCTCAGTGCCCGGCCTGACTACGGCCTCGCCAGGCCCGTTCTCAGCGTCGCCGACGGCGGCATCCTGATCGGCGCGGAAGACGCGGTCCTGTCGGTCTCGACGCCGGCGGCGTTCCCGCTGAGTACGGACACTGGAACGGATGCTGGCACGGACGCAGGCACTGTGCGCGCGCGCCTGAGCCTCAGCGCCGGAGACGTGGCAGGCTTTGCCCTCCACTCCCGGTCCGGAGACGCCGGCGGGAGCGGCGCCCCAGGGTTCTGGAGCCAGACGGAGATCGCCCACAGGCTCGAGGACTCCGT
>JBKPBZ010000239.1:0-5332 GCA_046727115.1 Actinomycetota bacterium
CGCCGGCCAGAACCCGGACACGCTCTTCCTGACCTGCGCTGATTCCCGGCTGGTGCCGAACCTGATCACCAGCAGCGGCCCGGGAGACCTCTATACGGTCCGGAACGTGGGCAACGTTGTAGGGAACGCTGCAGGCCATGACCGTCTCGATCCCTCGGTGGAGGCAGCCCTCGAGTTCGCGCTCGGTGAGCTCGCCGTCCAGTCCGTGGTGATCTGCGGACACTCAGGCTGCGGGGCGATGTCCGCCCTGACCGCCGAAGCGAAGGCGGCGCCGGAGCGCTCGCCGAAAACCGCGCCGGACCCGGCACGCGGCGCCGTCGACGCCTGGCTCGACCACGCCCGGCAGAGCCTGGCCGCGTTCCGCGCGGGCCATCCGGTGCGGGCCGCGGCGGCAAACGCCGGATACGGCGAGGTGGATCAACTGGCCATGGTCAACGTCGCCGTCCAGCTCGAGCAGTTGCAGCGGCACCACAGCTTGCAGCACGGATTGCGGTCCGGCGGACTGCACCTGACAGGGCTGTTCTATGACATTGCCACGGCCCAGGTCCTGCAGGTGACCACCGCCGGCATCAGCCACCTGGACCCTGTTCCGCGGTAGACAGTCGACGCCGGCCGCCCCGGCGCAGGTCTCGGCGCGGCCTGACGCGACAATCTGCAAGGATGGGACCATGTCAGCTCATTACGATGTCGTAATTGTCGGCGGCGGTATCGCCGGCCTGTCCCTTGCCTCCACGCTGGCCGGGCAGTGCAGTGTGGCCCTGATCGAAGCCGAACAGACCCTGGCGTACCACACCTCGGCCCGCTCGGCCCGGCAGCTGATTCCCAGCTACGGCCCGCCCGTGGTCCAGGAACTCACCCTCCGGACACTGGACCTCATCGCCGCCCAGGACGCCGAGCGTCCGGTACCGGTGCTCACGCCGCGCAGCTTCCTGCTGATCGGGGACGACGCCACCGTCCGGGCGGAGGCCAGCGGCCAGATGCGCCGGATCACGCACTCCGAGGCACTGCATTTGTGCCCCGCCCTTGTCCCGGACTCGTTCAGCGCCGCCGGCCTGGATACCGGATCCTTCGCGTGCAACGCCCCCGTGCTGCTCGAGGACCACCGGGGCCGCGCCGTGGCCGGCGGCGTGGACATCATCACCGGCGCGAGGGTCCATTCGGCCCAGCGCCTCGGCACCGGCTGGGAACTGGGCGCGGGGCAGGAAGGCTTCCAGTCCGCCGTCGTGGTCAATGCCGCCGGCGCCTGGGCGGACGAGCTCGCCGTCCTCAGCGGCGTCGAGAAGCTCGGCCTCCAGCCGTACCGGCGCACAGCGGCGATCGTCGACGTCGACCATCCCCTCCCGGCGGCCTCCCCGTTCGTGGCAGCGGCCGATGACAGCTTCTACTTCCGGCCCGACAACGGCCAGGTCCTGATCTCGCCCGCGGAGCACGTGCCCAGCGGTCCCGAGGACGCCCGGCCCTATCCCGGCGACATCGAACGGCTCATCGCCCGACTCAACGCGATCACGACGCTCGGGATCCGGAGCGTCCGCACGGCCTGGACGGGGCTGCGGACGGAGGCGGCCGACGGCGTCCCGGTGGCGGGGTTCGACGCCGAGGCGACCGGATTCTTCTGGCTCGCCGGGCAGGGCGGGTACGGTTTCCAGACTTCATCCGCCATCGCGGAGCTTGCCGCCAGCCTGATCCTGGCCGGTCAGGGGCCCGCCGTCACGGCCGCGGCCCCGACCCCGGCCCTGTCCCCGCCCGCCGAGGCCAGTCCGGCATCCCGGACAGCGGAGGCGCTGGCGGCGACCCGCTGGTCCATCCGGCGCTGAAGAATGGACCCATGAGCACCCTGATCACCAACATCGCCGAACTGATGACCCAGGACGCGGAACACCGCGTCCTCCGCGACGCGGCGGTGGTGATCGAGGGGGAGCGGATTTCCTGGCTCGGCCCCGCGGCCGATGCTCCGGCGGCCGACGAGGCCGTGGACGCCGGGGGCCGGGCGCTCCTGCCGGGCTGGGTCGATTCGCACACGCACCTGATCTTCGCGGGGGACCGCACGGCCGAGTTCGAGGCCCGGATGGCCGGGCAGAGCTACAGCGCCGGCGGGATCGCCGTCACCACCGGGGCCACCCGGAGCACGAGCGACTTCGATCTCACCCGGCTGGCGATGGGCCGCGTCGCGGAGGCCGTGGCGCAGGGCACAACCTACCTGGAGACCAAAACGGGCTACGGGCTGGATCTCGAGAACGAGGCCCGCAGCGCCCGCATCGCCTCCACCGTGGCGGACGAGGTGACCTACCTGGGCGCGCACCTCGTGCCCGCCGGGATGGACGCGGAGGAATACACGGAGCTGGTCTGCGGGCCGATGCTCACCGCAGTCCGGCCTTATGTGCGCTGGGCCGACGTCTTCTGCGAGCAGGGTGCCTTCAACGAGGACCAGTCCCGCCGGGTGCTCCTGGCCTGCAAGGCCGCCGGGCTGGGGCTGCGCGTCCACGGCAACCAGCTGGGCGAGGGCCCCGGTGTCCGGCTGGCGGTGGAAGTCGGCGCCGCAAGCGTGGACCACGTGAACTACCTTTCGGCGGCGGACGTCGACGCCCTGGCCGCCAGCTGGTCCGGCTGGGACGCGGCCTCCGGCAACGGCACGCGGGGCACGGTGGCCACCTGCCTTCCGGCCTGCGATCTTTCCACCCGGCAGCCGCTGGCCCCCGGCCGGGAACTGCTCGACGCCGGCGTGCAGCTGGCGCTGGCGTCCAACTGCAACCCCGGCACGTCCTACACGAGCTCCATGGCGTTCTGCGTCACCACCGCCGTGCTGCAGATGCGGCTCAGCGTCCACGAGGCGGTGCGTGCCGCGACCTACGGCGGCGCGCTGGCCCTGGGGCGGGAGTCCGGGAACGACGTCGACGGCCAACGCGCGGTGGGCTCGATCGCCGTCGGACACCGCGCGGACCTGCACCTGCTGAACGCGCCCTCGGCCACGCACCTGGCCTACCGGCCCGGCATCCCCCTGACGCACACGGTGTGGCGGGCCGGCGCAGCGCAGCCCGTGCGCTAGCCAGCCGGTCCGCTAGCCAGCCGGCCGGCCAGCCAGACGGCCGGCTAGAAAATCATGGGCGGAGCGTCGAGGACGGTCTCGTCCACGCGCCTCTTCTCCCACTGCGTGAAGGGCTTGTCGAGCTCGTACTTGTCGCGCGCCGTGCGCAGCAGCGTGCGGACCTCGGCGTTCTCCGGGTTGTTCAGGGACTCGAAATATTCCACCGACCAGTGAAACCAGCGCATGCAGAACAGCCGCATGGTCAGTCCGTGCGTCACGAACAGCGCGTTGGGCGCATAGCTGGGCTTGGACCAGTGCCGGTGCAGGGTTTCCATGAAGGAGGAAATCCTGTCGTACACGTCGGAACCGGACTCGCCCTCGCGGAAGCGGTAGAAGAAGTGCCCGTAGGCGTTGCGGAGCTCCTTCTGGTCCTCGATGTCGCCGGCGATCTGAAAGTTGGCCCAGTCCTGTTCGCGCAGCCGCGGTTCCTCGATCACGCGCTCCACGAGCGGGCCAAGGTTGAGCGCCTCGAGCGTCTGGTAGGCGCGCAGGTAGGGGGAGACATAGACGCACACCGGCCGGCCGTCCAGCTGGCGCCGGACCTCCGCGCCGGCCGCGGTGGCCTGCTCCAGGCCCAGCGCCGTCAACGGGATCCGGTAGTCCGGAACACGGTTGTAGATCGAGGTATCGGCATTGGCGGCAGACTGGCCGTGCCGGATCATGATGATTTTCCGGGGCGCACTCATAATCCCCAAGCATAGGGCTCCCAAAAGCCGGTGGTGACGGCGCGGCCGGCACCACGCGGGCACCAGCAAACTATCGGCAACTGCAGGCAAGATAGAGACATGTTGGTTCCCTCCCGCCGTCGGCTGCGGTTCGAAATGTTGATTGTCCTGGGGTTGTCGCTGGGGCAGTCCGCGATCTACTCCCTGGTGCAACTGCTGGACAAGATGACCACGGCGCCGCTGGCCCAGGGGACGTCCACGCTAAACCGTTCGCAGAGCCCGCGCGAATACTTCGACCTCACCTACCAGATGCTGGACATCATCTTCGCCCTGGTCCCGGTGGCCCTGGTGATCTACTTCCTCACCGAACACTGGCCAGCCGGCGAGCGCGGAACCTCGGCCTTCCGACGGATCGGCTTCGACTTTGCCCGGCCCGGCAAGGACCTCCTGCAGGGTCTGGGGCTCGCCGCGCTGATCGGCATTCCGTCCCTGGGGCTCTACGCCGCCGGCCGGGCGCTGGGGATCACGACGTCGATCATCCCCAGTGCCCTGGACCCGTACTGGTGGACCGTTCCGGTGCTGGTGCTGTCCGCGATCCGGCACGGGATCGTGGAGGAAGTGATTGTGGTGGGCTACCTGCTGGACCGGCTCGGGAAACTGGGCTGGAGCGTGCCGGCAGCCATCGCCGCCAGCGCCCTGCTCCGCGGCAGCTACCACCTCTACCAGGGGTTCGGGCCGTTCATCGGCAACGCCCTCATGGGCGTCATCTTCGCCCTGGTCTACCTACGGACCAAGCGGGTGATGCCGCTTGTGATCGCCCACGCCATCCTGGACACCGTGGCGTTCGTGGGGTTCAGCCTGTTCGGCAAGGCCGTCGGCCTGGGCTAAGTGCCGGGGGAAGCGCCGGGGCTGACTACCGGACTGAGTGCCGGGGCCGGCCCTTAAATGATCTCGGCCGCCGTCTCCTAGGTGACATCGTTGGCACCTAAGAGATGGCGGCCGAAGCGTGGGGCAGGTGGAGCGTTAGATCGTGACCGCTCCGGAGGCGGTCTCGAAGGTGACGGAGAGGATGCCGGGAGTACCGTGCGGCGCGATCCAGTTCACGGCGACGTCTTCCAGCGGCTTTTCCACCGGCTCGCCCAGCCACTCCGTCACGCGCGCCGCCGAACCGGCAATGGTCAATGCGGACATCTTGACTTCGCTCGCGTAGGCGTTGGACGGGTGCAGCTCCGGGTCGCCCTCCCACTTGAGCATGTAGGGCACCTGGGGGTCGGCGATGAGCCCCAGGATGCCGATCTGCTTCCAGACCAGTTCGCGGCCGTCTGGAAACTTCCGGTTGCCGTTCACGGCCGCGCGGCCGAGCCGCTCCTCGAACGGCGCGAGGTCGTCAACCTCGACGCACCAGCCCATCCAGCCGCCGCCCGCTTCGGAGCGTGCCCGGACAGCCTGGCCGAACGGGGCCTTGTCGGAGGCCGGGTGGTTCAGGACCTCCACGACTTCCAGGTACTTGTGTCCCGCGAGCGGGATAATCATGTTGCGTGTCCCGAAACGGGGGTGCACTCCACCCTTCACGGCTTCGACGCCG
>JBKPBZ010000240.1:0-3491 GCA_046727115.1 Actinomycetota bacterium
AAGTGCTTCATCGATCGGCAGCTGGAACATCTCGCCGCCGGTGCCACTCAACAGGAGATGCTCTCCGTCGTCGTGGACGCCTACAAGCCGTAGATCCTGCATACAAATCCTCCACCCTGGCATTACTAACAATCGAAACTCTGCCACCAGCGGGACTCATTTCGGGTTAGGACGGCAGGCGCGCCGTCATTTTCCGCGACTTTCCGCCGAATTTAGCCCGTCTGCGGAGCAGATCGTGAAGAGGAGACCGGCGGGCTCTGGCATTCGGGAGGCGCTTAAGCAAAAATGACCCGACACCGGGCACAAAAACCGCATGTCCGGCGTTGACAACGGTGAACCGCTCCCGGAGCCCAGGGTTACCATCCCGACGGCCCATCCCGGAACGGCGAATCAACCGAACGAATGCGGAATGTGAGCAACAACTAATGGCGACTGATTACGATGCGCCGCGCAAGACCGAAGAGGATCTCAGTGAGGATTCGATTGAGGCTCTGAAGGCGCGGCGTACGGAGAAGCCTTCCGCCGTGGTGGATGAAGATGAGTCCGACCTTGCCGAAGGCTACGAACTCCCCGGCGCTGACCTGTCCGGGGAGGAACTGCTGGTCCGGGTCCTGCCCGCCCAGGCAGACGAATTCACCTGCGCCTCCTGCTTCCTCGTCCGCCACCGTTCGCAGATTGCCCGCGAAAAGGACGGCCTTAAGTACTGCAAGGATTGCGAGGGCTAGGCCCGCGTCAGCCCTGAATGTGAAACCCGGCGGCTTGGAGGCGGCCAGAAGTTGGCAGGAACGGGGAGCCCGGCGATGAGAGTTAGGAGTTAAGCGCGGCGATCAGTTGCTCCGGGTGTCGCGTGGACGTGAGCCAGTACGGGGTGCGATCCGAGGGGTCCTCGATTTCGATCCGGACCACCGGATCCACCCAGCCGCGGATACACAGGAACGCCAGACCGTTGAGCCGCGTGCCCCGTTCCGCCGTCGCTTCCTTGCCGCGGAACGCTGTGACCTTGCCCAGGAACCCGCGTTCAATCGAGGCCCTGCCCACCTGCAGGGTGGTCTTGGTGACAGTGATTGACGGCGTGGACAGCACCAGCAGCACGGAAATGACGACGAAGATCACGATCGCCGCGGTAATGCCGGCCCAGATGCTGATGGGCGCCAGCATGAGGATCCCTGCGCTGGAGAACAACGCCGACACCAGCCAGATCCAGAAGTTCGGCCAGAGCTTCTCGGTGTAAAGGACAGTGGAGTCGCTCGGGGCGCTCTTCGGGGCAGGCGCAGCTGCGCTGGATTCGGGCATAAGCACAGCTTTTCATCTTTCCCTGGCTATTTCACCTCGGCTTCAGTCCGGCTTCAACTCCCCATCAATCCCGCAGCAAGCCCGCTGCGCATCCCGCGGGCGGCGGGCGCGGGCAGGCAAGCGGCGGCTAGGACGATGTTCCTTGCTGGCGTTAGAGTGAGGGACTGTGACTGAAGAAAACACCGCCGTCGCCAGTGCCGCATTGCCGGCCAGCGACGCAGCCTACGGAACGCCCACCTTGACGGTACAGCTGAAAATGCTCGACGACGGGCTCGAGCCGCCGTCGTACGCGCACCCGGGCGACGCCGGCGCCGACCTTCGCGCCCGCGAGGACGTGGTCCTCGCGCCGGGGGAGCGCCGCCTGGTTCCCACCGGCGTCTCGATTGCGCTCCCGGATGGCTTCGTTGCGCTGATCCACCCCAGGTCCGGTCTTGCCACCAAGCACGGGCTGACAGTTGTGAACGCTCCCGGCACGGTGGACGCCGGCTACCGCGGAGAAATCGCGGTGACACTGCTCAATACGGACCGGGACGAGGCGATCGAGCTCCGCCGCGGCGATAGAATTGCACAAATGGTCATTCAGCGTGTGGAGTATGCCAGGTTCCTCCCGGTCGAGGAGCTCGACGGCTCAGTTCGCGGCGGTGGCGGCTTCGGCTCCACCGGCGGTTTCGGCGGACCGGCCTGAGCGCAGGCCCCGGCTTGGCCACGGGAGCCATTCGGTTTTTGCAGCGCCGCACAGGCACTGAAGCAACACAGACATTGAACCAACACAGCGCCGAAGCAACACAGGCGCTGAGGCAACATCAGCGGTGCAAGGAAAAATGAGCAGGCGGCCGCAGGGTAGCGGGCGGCCACGCGGACAGGCGCCAGGATGGCGCCGGGCGGCGGCACAGGATCACAACTGAAGGAGACACCCCATGGTTTTTGGGCGCGGCAAGAAAGCCAAGCAGGAGCAGCCGACAGAGCCGGGCGAGGCCACGGAAGCTGCTATTGACGCCGCCGCGATGCCGGCCGGGAACGCAGCCAAAAGCGCCGGCCGGGCCGCGACTGGCCCTTTCGACGTCTCGGAAATCGACGACCAGGACGGGTATGTGGACCTCGGTGCGCTGCTGATCGCACCCCGTGAGGGACTCCAGCTCCGCCTGGAAGTTGAAGAGGCGAGCCAGCGCGTCGTCGCCGTCACCATGGACCTCGAGGGCTCGAGCCTGCAGCTGCAGGCCTTCGCCGCACCGCGTTCCGAGGGCTTGTGGGATGAAATCCGTGAGCAGATCGGCCAGTCGGTCGGCAGCCAGGGCGGCCAGGTCGAGGAGGTCGAGGGCAGCTTCGGCACAGAGCTGGTCGCGAAGCTCCCCGCCGGGGGTGGGGACGGCAGCCAGGGCTACCGCGTGGCCCGCTTCATCGGCGTCGACGGCCCACGCTGGTTCCTCCGCGGCGTCTTCGGCGGCGAGGCGGCACTGGACCGCGACGCCGCGGCCGGGCTGGAAGGGCTTTTCCGGCAGATCGTTGTGGTCCGCGGCGAGAACCCCATGCCGCCGCGTGATCTGCTGCAGCTGCGCCTGCCCAAGGACACCACGCCCGCCCCGTCGCCGCAAGCGGCCCCGGAATTCGAACAGCCCGAACGCGGACCGGAGATAACCCAGATTGGCTGATGCCGCCGGCAGAAAAGCCGCCGCTATGTCGATCCGGGACCTGCCGGACCGCGGCCGGGTGCTGTGCCACGGCTTCATCGAGTCCGTCACGTACGTGCCCGCCAGCCAGGTGGCATCCTTCATCGCGATCCTGATCGATCACGATACGCCTGCTCCCGTCACCCGCCTTCTGCCCTTCGGCGGCAAGGGCCAGGGCGGCAAAGTCGCCGGAACGGCCAACAGCCTGCCCGCCAACGGCGTGGCCACGCACAAGGTGAGTCCCAGTGCACAGCGCCAGCGGCCTGCCGGGCCCAAGGAACGGCTGCGGGTCGTGTGGCTGGGCCGGCGCCGGATCCCCGGTGTCGACGCCGGAACGGAGCTCAGGCTCGAGGGCATGGTCACCATGCGCGACGGGCTGCCCACGATCTTCAATCCCCGCTACGAAATACTCTCCCGCCAGGAGGAGCAATGACCTTGCCCGAACACCCCGAGCGGGCACGCCCGGACCGGACCCAACAGGACCGGTCACAACAGGAAATCGGCCAGCGGGAACCGGGGGAAACCGCGGGC
>JBKPBZ010000241.1:0-1710 GCA_046727115.1 Actinomycetota bacterium
GGTACTGCATCTAGCCGGTAAGGAACTTTCGTGGGTTCAGTTATTAAGAAGCGTCGCAAGCGTATGGCCAAGAAGAAGCACCGCAAGCTGCTTCGCAAGACGCGCCACCAGCGTCGCAATAAGAAGTAGCAATACTTCGAAATGCATGAAATGCCCGTTGCCTTCCAGGCGGCGGGCATTTTTCTTGCGCCGCCCCGGCGGGAAGATGCGGCTCCGGCTGCGGAGTGGGACACAGGCGGCCCGGATCCGCGGCGCCCTCGTCTGAAAAACCTAGGGCGCCCGTCCGGAACCGCAGCGGAAAGTTGATCCGGCTAGCGGCTGGGGCCGCGGAAGCGGGAGAAACCCCGCCACAGGCCGTAGATGGCCCCGCCGACCGTCGCGGCCTTGAATCCCAGGGTGGCGGCACGCCGGCCGGCGCGGAAGTCGTAGACCGGCCAGTTGTGCTCGCGGGCGTAACGGCGCAGCTTGGAGTCGGGATTGATGGCGACGGGGTGCCCCACCATGCTCAGCAGCGGGATGTCGTTGTGGGAATCGCTGTAGGCCCAGCAGCGGCCGAGGTCCAACCCCTGGTCCTCGGCGATTTTCTGGACCGCGACGGCCTTGGCCGGGCCATGGAGGATTTCGCCCACGAGCCGCCCCGTGTACGAGCCGTCCAGGATCTCGCCCACCGTGCCCAGTGCCCCGGTCAGGCCCAGCCGCGCGGCAATGACCGTGGCCACCTCGATCGGCGTCGCCGTGACGAGCCACACTTTGCGCCCGACCCGGAGGTGCTGCTCCGCCAGGGCCTTGGTCCCCGGCCAGATCCGCGACTCAATCATCTCGTCGTAGACCTCTTCGCCCAGGGCCTCGATGTCCTTCGCTGTGATGCCGGCGGCCAGTGTCAGAGCGGAGTCGCGGACGGCGTGGACATCATCCATGTTTTCGCCACGCAGCACGAACATGAACTGCTTCCACGCGAACCCGGCGGCCTGCGGCAGGGTGAACGCGCCGCGCTGGTGAAGCTTGCGGGCGACATGGAAAAGGCTTGCGCCCTTCATGAGGGTGTTGTCGACGTCGAAAAATGCGGCCTCGCCGTGCTGCGTCGATGCAGCAGACTCATTGGCCACAATGACGTATTTCTCCTCGGGCATGCCACGAGTCTAGTCAATGACCGGCCCCGGACCGCCCGCAGGGCGCGCGACGCGACGGCAGGACGGCCCGGCCTCAGGCCGACTGAGCCGTGCGTCGACGCCGATGCGGGCACCGGGCTACGGTGGATGCATGGCCAAACCCGCATCCTTCCCCGATGTAGTACTGATCACCAAAGCTGACTGTCACCTGTGCGCGGAGGCGCGCGCCGCCGTCGCCCGCGTCACCGCTGCGCTCGGCATCGATTGGTCGGAGCAATCGGTGGACGACGACGCCGGGCTGCGCGAGCGCTTCGCCGAGGAGATCCCGGTGGTGCTGGTCAACGGGGTCCAGCGGGATTTCTGGAAGATCGACGAGGCCCGGCTGACCCGGACCCTGCAACGGGTCATCGGCCAGCCGTCCTGACGGCGGGGTGCTTTGTTGCGTGATGCGCGGGGGCTTTAGAGTGGGAAGCACAACGCGACGCAATGGAGCAGATAGTGACTTCGCTGGATTCATCTCCCGGGGCTGTCCCCGGGGGAGCCGGGACTGCCGCCAAACAGATTCCCCCCGCGGCCGTGGCCCGGCTGACCATCTATCTGC
>JBKPBZ010000242.1:0-15556 GCA_046727115.1 Actinomycetota bacterium
ACCGGGAGCTGGGCGTGGTTGGTGCCGACGCGGTAGCGGTGGGCGTCCGCGTAGGAGAAGATGCGGGCCTGCAGCATCTTGTCCGGGGAGGCGGCGATGCCGGGGACGAAGTTCGACGGCGCGAAGGTTGCCTGCTCGATCTGCGCGAAGTAGTTCTCCGGGTTCTTGTTCAGCTCCATGGTGCCGACCTTGATCAGCGGGTAGTCCGCGTGCGGCCAGACCTTGGTCAGGTCGAAGGGGTTGAAGCGGTAGGTCTTGGCGTCCTCGTACGGCATGACCTGGACGTGCAGGTCCCAGGACGGGAAGTTGCCGGCGGCAATGTTTTCCTGCAGGTCCCGGATGTAGAAGTCGCCGTCGGCGCCGGCCAGGGCCTCGGCCTCCTCGCCGGGCATGGACTTGACGCCCTGGTTGGACTTGAAGTGGTACTTGACCCAGAACCGCTCGCCCTCGGCGTTGATCCACTGGTAGGTGTGCGAGCCGTAGCCCTGCATTTCACGCCAGGAGGCCGGCAGGCCGCGGTCGCCCATGAGCCAGGTGACCTGGTGGGCGGACTCGGGGGAGAGGGTCCAGAAGTCCCACTGCATGTCGGCGTCGCGCAGGTGGGTGCCGGGGAGGCGCTTCTGGGAGTGGATGAAGTCGGGGAACTTGATGCCGTCGCGGATGAAGAACACCGGGGTGTTGTTGCCCACGAGGTCGTAGTTGCCCTCGGTGGTGTAGAACTTCACGGCGAAACCGCGGGGGTCGCGCCAGGTGTCGGGGGAGCCGGCCTCGCCGGCGACGGAGGAGAAGCGGATGAGCATGTCCGTCTGGATGCCGGGCTGGAACAGCGCGGCCTTGGTGTATTTCGAGACGTCCTCGGTGGTCGTGAAGGAACCGAAGGCGCCGCCGCCCTTGGCGTGCACCACCCGCTCCGGGACACGCTCGCGGTTGAACTGCGCGAGCTTCTCGATCAGGTAGTGATCGGTCAGGATGATCGCGCCGTCGGCGCCGACGGACTTCGAGTGCGCGTCGGAAGTGACGGGGGCACCGGACTGTGTCGTGGAAATCTCAGTCATTGTTCTCCTATTTTCTATTTCTTGTGACGGACGATTGGAAAGAGTTCGTTGGATTGCTGGCGGTCCCCACCCATTCCACAGTGCCATCACTGAAAAATTGTTCTTTCCAGATGGGCACACGGGCCTTGATGCGGTCCACGAGGTCTGAACAAACAATGAATGCCTGGCCACGGTGGGCTGCCGAGACGGCACAGACGAGTGCGGAACCACCGACGCGGAGCACGCCAATGCGATGGGCTACCCAGATACGGATGGGGTGTTCCGTCCACGCTCCATGCTCTGCGGCAAGCTCTGCCATTACGTCGTTCAGGACTTGCTGTGCTGTGGGGTGTGCAGAGTAGCTGAGCCTGTCTACGGCTTTGCCGCCATCATGGTTGCGGACTACTCCGCTAAAGCTGACCACGGCACCGGCCTCGCTGCCCTCGACGGCTGATATCGCGCGGTCAACGGAGACGGGGTCTGCGCTAAGCCCGGCGAGGACAACATCAAAGCCGGGCATAGTTCTCCTCACGGATCGACTTGCGCGGAGGGGCCACCCGATCGCGTCCGGCGTAGACATTCAGGCTGTGTCCCCGGCTGAACCCCACCAAGGTCACTCCGGTCTCAGCAGCCAGGTCAACGGCAAGACTTGAAGGTGCGCTCACCGCTGCCAGAGCGGGAATACCGGCCAGCGCTGCCTTCTGAACAAGTTCGAAAGAAGCCCGCCCAGAAACTTGGAGTACAGTGCCGGTCAGCGGCAACAGGTCTTGGCGCAGAGCCCACCCCACCACCTTATCGACAGCGTTGTGGCGGCCTACGTCCTCCCGAAGACAGAGCAGCTCCGGGCTCGGGCCATCCACCCGAAACAGGCCGGCTGCATGAACACCTCCGGTCTTCTCGAACAGAGCTTGGGCCCCGCGAAGCCGCTCCGGCAATTCGGCGAGTATATCCAAGGGAACCTGCAGCTCGTCCTGGGAAGGGTCGAAATGGAGTGTCTTGCGAACGGCTTCGATCGAGTCAGTCCCGCAGATGCCGCAGGAGCTTGAGGTGTAAACGTGGCGCATGGTTTCCGGCATGACCACATCCGGCCGCAGTTGTGCCTCGATCACGTTGAACGTCTGTGTGCCTCCGGTGTCTCCGGCACAGAAGCGAAGCGAGACGAGCTCGGACTGACTTCTGATGATGCCTTCGGAAACAAGGAACCCCGCTACCAAGTCAAAATCGTCCCCTGGGGTCCTCATGGTGACCGCGAAGGACTTGCCGCCGATCCGGATTTCCAGGGGCTCCTCGGCGGCCAGTACGTCTTCCTTAAACCGTATGGGGTATTCGGTGCCTGAACCGTCGATACGAAAGCGATGAATCTTCCTACGCTGGGTCATTCGTGCCATGCGATGCTCCGTACTCGAGACTTTATGGAAGCGATGTTCTCGTTCGACTGTGTCCAGGGCAGCGGGAGCACCGCAATGGGCTCACCGGACAGGACGCCCTCGGGGGGAACGGCCATGACGCCGTCCGCCCAGGCAAGACCACGCATCATGCCCGGTCCTGTATGGGAGACAGGAAATGCCAGTCCGTGGCTGAATGTGCAGGGGAGGAGGCGCGTATGCCCCGGGTAGGGATCAACGTCAGCGCCCGAAATCACATGTCCAACTGCGCTCATGGACATGTTTCCGAGCGCTGCCAGAAGCGGCTCTGCGAGCGTGGTTAGCGCCATCATTGCAGCGAGGGGGTTTCCGGGAAGGCCGAGGAGGAACCGCCCGTCGGGGAGTTCGGCCAAGACGGCGGGGTGGCCAGGGCGCATGGCGACGCCGTCCACCAACAGCCGGCCGCCCAGCGCGGCTACGACGGCGCGGAAATGGTCTGTGCCGGAACGGCCGGTTCCCCCGGTCGTTATGGTGACATCCGGTCGCTGCCCGGTGAGAGATCCAGAATCGCCGAGGGCAGAGAGCCAATCGTGGTAGGAGTCGCCAATGCGGAAGGGGCTGCCGGGCGTGGCTCCAAGAAGGGAAATCACCGATTCAAGTTGCGGACCGAACGTGTCCCTGACCTGTCCCGGGGCCGGAACGCCGGAGGTGACGACCTCAGAACCAGTCAGAACGATCGCTACCATCGGTCTTCCGTGGACCTGCAGTTCGTCGTGACCGGCAACGGCAGCGAGGGCAATGTGTGCGGGGTTCAGCGATGTACCCGCTGGGATCAACACCTCACCCGCCGTGGCCTCTTCGCCGGCATGGCGGATGTGCTGACCGGGCAGTGGCTCGCCGTGCTTAGCGTGGTCGTTGAGCGTCAGCAGGAGCTCGCCCTCAGCGTTGTGGGTGAGCTGGCCACTTTCTGTGCGGAGTATCGAGTCGGCGCCCTGCGGTACCAGTCCACCGGTGGCAATGGTGCTGGCTTCGTCGCGTGACAATGTGCGTCCCTGTTGGGAAAGGCTCCAGGGACCGGCGCCCTTGACGGCCCAACCGTCCATAGCCGAGGAAGCGTAGTGGGGAATGTTCTGCCGCGCGATGACGTCGCGGGTGAGTGTCCGGCCTGGTGCTGAAGCGAGCGGGACGCTCACGGGCGGGAGTGCTGATGCGCAATCAAAGGCAATCTGGCGGGCTTCGGACCAGGTTGGGGCCGGCCTTCCGGCATCCTGGCGGATAGGGGGCGACGCGGAAGCGCGACCGTCTGCGGCGATTTCATGAGCTGGCATCGCGGGCCTTTCTGACTGTCTGATGCGCTGGGGGTGTGCGGCGTGTCCAGAGATTTCTTAGCGCCCGTGTATCAGGCTGAGCGCCTCAGCCCGGGCCGCCGGCAGACGGAGCTCCCCGCGGACGGCTGAAGTGATGGTCTTGGCCCCGGGCTTGCGGACACCGCGCATCGACATGCAGAGGTGCTCGCACTCAACTACCACAATGGCCCCCAGGGGCCGCAGCGAACTGACCAGCGCATCAACGACCTGGGTTGTCAGCCGTTCCTGGACCTGGGGCCTGCGTGCAAAGACATCGACGAGCCGGGCCAGCTTGCTCAGTCCCGTGACGAGACCCTCAGCCGATGGGATATAGCCAACGTGGGCTACGCCGTGGAACGGCACCAGATGGTGCTCGCAGGTGGAGTAGAAGGGGATGTCTTTGACGATAACCATTTCTCCGTGCCCAAGGTCAAAGGTCTTATCCAGCACGGCAAGGGGGTCCTCATGAAGCCCGCCAAATATCTCCGCAGCCGCGCGGGCTACCCGCGCCGGCGTATCCACGAGCCCCGGCCGGTCCGGATCCTCTCCGATCGCAAGTAGATATTCGCGGACGGCCTGTTCAACCCGTGGCCCGTCCACACGGGTGGACGCTGTTGCCGTCATCATGTCGGCGCTCACGCTTCGGCCCGTTCCAGCCGCACGATGACGGACTTGGATGTCGGCGTGCCGCTGGTGTCGGCTACCGAATCGAGCGGCACGAGCACGTTGGTCTCCGGGTAGTAGGCTGCCGCACAGCCCTTCGGTGTCGAGTACGAAACGATCCGGAAGTTGTCCGCCCGCCGCTCTGTCCCGCGGAACTCGGAAATCAGATGAACCATGTCACCGTCCCTAAAGCCGAGCTCAGCGATGTCAGCCTCGTTGACAAGAACCACCCGACGCCCACCGTGGATACCGCGGTATCGGTCATCCTTGCCGTAGATGGTGGTGTTGTACTGGTCGTGTGAGCGAAGTGTTTGAAGGACCAGCCGCCCCTCGGGGATTTTGATGAATTCCAGCTCATTACCGGTGAAGTGGGCCTTGCCCGACGCGGTCTGGAACTTTCTGGCGTCCCGCGGAGGGTGGGGGAGGACAAAGCCGCCAGGGTGCTGGATCCGCTCCTCGAAATTTTCGAAGCCGTCGATGACCGCCTCGATGTGTTTCCGGACCAGGGAATAGTCGTCTTTCATCGAGAGCCAGGCAGCTTTAGGCGTGTTGGGCAGTGGGAGGTTGTCACTGTCGGTGAAGAGCTTATGGGCGAGGTTGCACACTATGGCCACTTCTGAGTGCAGGTGCTCGCTTGCCGGCTTAATGCGTCCGCGGGACGCGTGGACGGCGCTCATGGAGTCTTCCACCGTCACTCTCTGGTCGCCGGTGCGCTGCGCGTCCTTTTCGGTCCGACCCAGCGTCGGGAGGATCAGCGCGCGTCGGCCCGTGGACACGTGGGAATGGTTCAGCTTCGTGGAGATCTGTACCGTCAGGTCTGTGTTGGCCAGTGCCCGCTCCGTGACCTCGGAATCCGGGGCCGCCCGGACGAAGTTTCCACCCATGCCAATGAAGACGCGGACTTTGCCGTCCCGCATGGCACGAATCGCCGCGACGGTGTCGTAGCCGTGCTTGCGAGGGGAGAGGAACTTGAACTCCTGGTCCAGCCTGTCGTGGAACGCCTCTGGCATCTTTTCGAAGATGCCCATGGTGCGGTCGCCCTGGACGTTCGAGTGGCCGCGGACGGGGCATACTCCTGCTCCGGGCTTACCTATGTTGCCTTGGAGAAGCAGCACGTTGACGACGTCCCGGAGCGTGGGAACTGAGTGTTTGTGCTGGGTTAGGCCCATGGCCCAGCAGACGATGGTGGCATTGGAGGCCAGCAGGCGTTCGCCCGTGGACTTGATCTGCTCCAAGCTCAGGCCCGTGGCTTCAACTATTTCACTCCACTGGACCTTTTCGAGGTGCCGCAGGTATTCGTTGATGCCCACGGTGTGGTTATTGATGAATTCGTGGTCCAGGACCGTAGTCAGTCCCGGCGTCTTCCTCCCCTGTGCCTCCGCCTCGAGGAGGTATTTGCCAAGCCCCTGGAAGAGGGCCTGATCCCCGCCGGCCCGGATCTGCAGGAAGTCGTCGGTCAGTTGCGTGCCCACGAGCGTTCCCGAGATCGTCTGTGGATTCTCGAACCGGAGGAGCCCGGCCTCGGGAAGTGGGTTGACGGAGATGATGACGGCGCCGTTCTTCTTCGCCTTTTCCAGGGCACTGAGCATGCGCGGGTGGTTAGTACCTGGATTCTGCCCGGCAACGAAGATCAGCGAGGCTGTCTCCAGGTCGACGAGGCTGACCGAGCCCTTGCCGATGCCGATCGTTTCAACGAGGGCTGAACCCGTCGACTCGTGGCACATGTTGGAGCAATCGGGGAGATTATTCGTGCCCAGTCCCCGCACGAGGAGCTGGTAGAGGAAAGCGGCTTCATTCGAGGTCCGCCCGGAAGTGTAAAAAACTGCCTGGTCGGGATGGTCCATTTCTTTCATCTCCTGGGCGATCAGCTCATAGGCTGCGTCCCATTCGATGGGTGTGTAGTGCGTGGCTCCCTCGGCCAAAAGCATCGGGTGGGTCAGCCGGCCCTGCTGACCCAGCCAGTAGTCGTCCCGCGTTTTCAGGTCCTCGATGGAGTGTTTGGCGAAGAACTCGGGGGTGACGCGGCGGCGGGTGCCCTCCTCGGCCACTGCCTTTGCGCCATTTTCGCAGAACTCGGCTGCGTTGCGCTTTTCGTGTTCGGGCCACGCGCACCCCATGCAGTCGAACCCGTCGAGCTGGTTGACTGCCAGCAGCGTTTGGACACTGCGCAGCGGACCCATCTGCTCAAGGGAGATCTTCAGCGAGTTCACCACCGCGGGGATTCCGACGGCCTTGGTCTTGGGTTTGGTGACGGTCAGCTTTGACTCGTCAATGTTATGTAGGGGGGCTTTTGAAGCCATGTGATCTTCCCTTCAGATCTTGGCAGGAAACAGGGGGTGGGCGGCGACGCTTTGGGGCAAAGTGGTCTGCTGCTGCTGCGGCTGCTGCTGCGTCGGCAGGCTGGCCAAGAGGCGCGGAAGGCGCACCAGGTCGTTGAATGTGTAAACGTGGAACCCGGCAAAGAGCGGATCCTCGCCCAGCTCGTGCTGAACTTGGCGGATCAGCTGGGCACTGTCGTAGTTAAAATCGCCACGTCGCCAGAGGGCCCCCGCCATTCCTGTCCCGCGGGCAAGCTTGAGCGAGCGGCCTACGCCGAGGCGGGCTCCCATCGATACCAGCTTCTTGATGGAGACCGGACCCGGGACGCCAACCCACACGGGAAGCTTGATGTCGCTTTTGCGGATCCTCCGGAGGTATCGGCTGATTGCCTGCGTGGAAAAGCACATCTGAGTAACCAGTGAGGAGGCCATTGGTGCCTTGGCCTGGAGGCTGCTCATGAGCTGTTCCTGGCTCAGCTCGGGGTGGCCTTCGGGGTATCCGGCAATGCCCAAGGAGAACTCCGGTGAGTAGGCCTTGATTGCCTCCAGGAGTTGTCCGCTCCATGAGTAGGGACCGGCAGGCGTGCGCCGGTCGCCGGCAACGAGAAACAGCTCGGAGACTCCCGCGCCCTGCAACTGCCGCAGCAGGGAATGAAGCTGGGCCTGGCTGGTAATGCTACGGGCGGCGAGATGGGGAACTGTGTGGTATCCCAGTCGTGCGAGATTTGCGGATGCTTCTACGGTCCTTGCGGGACCGTGATGCGGAAGGCAGGTCACACTGACGGAACCCGGAGGGTCGAAGGCCGGGGGGAGTTGGGTGAGCAGATCGGCAGACGGCACAACTTCCAGCCGCACCCTTGCAGCAGCTTCCTTGCTCATTGCACTCCGTTCGTTGGCCTACCCATGCGATGCCGGTGGGGAGGGCAGCATCCATTCGGAAGCCGGTGGAAGATTGACATTCCTGTGCTCATATAGTGATATATCAGTTCTAGGAATACTATGTACATGAAGCCTTCACGTCAAGGCACAGTCGTACCTCGGGAGGGGACTTGGAAATGGCAAGTGGTGGCGGATTACCGGTGGAGGCGGGAGGATCGTACTTGCCGGGGAGGCAGGACGACGAATCCTTCGCCGACTTCGCCTATAGGGTCTTGTGCGACGAATTGATCGTTCTGGACATCAAACCGGGTGAACCCCTCAACGATGAAGTCATTTCCAGGCGCCTTGGTGTTGGCAGAACGCCGATCCGGGAAGCTATGAAGCGGCTCGAGAGCGATCATTTGGTGGTGGCCTATCCCCGGCGGGGAACCTTCGCCGCGGGCGTGGACATAACTGACCTGGCTGAAATCTCCGAGATACGCCAACTTCTGGAGCCTGCAGCAGCAGCGCGCGCTGCGCGGATGGCGTCGCCGCAGCTCCGGCAGGATCTTAGGGACTTTGCCCGGGAAGTCGGGCAGCTTCTGCCGGGGATGCACTCGCAACGGGATCTCATGCGCCTGGACATGCGGGTCCACCGGATGATCTACCGGGCCACTGGAAGTCGGCACCTTGAAGAAGTACTGATTCGATACGACAACCTGGCAACGCGCATTTGGAGCCTTGTGCTGGAGAAGCTTCCGCCAGTGTCGGAGCATATTGCCCAGCATATTGAGCTTCTCGAATGCATCGCGGAAGGGGACTCCGAAGCAGCTGCACGGCTGACCACCCAGCACGTCGCCGACTTCGAGAATCTGATCAGGGCTGTCCTGTAAACCATCTGGTCTGGAGCCGCGCGGCATGAGCTCAACCAGGAAAAGACGCGCCTAGAACGCCAAGGATGGCCTTGGCTTTGGTATGGATCTCTGCCAGCTCGTCGTCCGGGTCGGAATCGGCTGTAGGGGTTGCGTCCGGCCGGTCCATTGCCGCGTTCGGGCTGTCCAGCCAGATGCGGTGGCTGGACAGCCCGTAGAGCTCGTGGAAGGCTGCTTCCGAGTCCCGGTCCGGGTCCGGGTCCGCCGCAAGCGGCACACAGTGGAGGGCAGGGGCGGCAGGCAGCGTCCGGAGACCGCGAACCGCGGCGAGAGCGGGAAGCTGCGCCAGGGCCTCGGCAGCGTGAACGGGTGCCTCAGGATGCAAAGGGTCCAAGACTGTGATTTCAGCAGGGACCCGACCCGGCCCTTCTTCGGGGCCCGGCGACTATTCGGAGCAGGCAGTTCCGGGTGCTTGCAGGTGGGTCATCCGGCAGTTAAGGGACCAAGGTACGCGACTGTTTCCGCGCGGCCTCGGTTGTGTGCAGGAGAAGCAGGGATGTGGTGACGGAGCCGACGCCGCCGGGGACAGGTGTCAGTGCCGCGGCAACGCCGCGCACGCTGGCTTCGTCGACGTCCCCCACGAGGGAGCCGTCGGGAAGGACGTTGGTGCCGACGTCGATCACTACGGCACCGGAAGAAACGTGGTCGCCGTTCAGCAGGCCGGTCCGCCCGGCAGCGACGACCACGACGTCCGCGGTCTTGGTGTATTTCTCCAGCGGACCTGACTTGGAGTGGCAGACCGTAATGGCGGCGTCGCGTTCCAGCAACAACAGGGACAGTGGCTTTCCCACGACGGCGGAACGACCAATGACGACAACGTTCCGGCCCGCGAGTGGGATGTCGAAGTGGTCAAGGATCTCGATTACGGCGCGGGCCGTGGCAGGTGCGAACGAGGGCTGCCCGACAGCCAGTCGGCCAAGACTCAACGGGTTCGCGCCATCGATGTCCTTCTCCGGGGCAATGTGCCCGACCAGCTCATCAGTCACGACACCGGGAGGCAGAGGCGTCTGGAGGATGATGCCGTTCACTGATGGATCAGCGCTGAGGTCCTTTAGTGCGGCGACCACGACCTCCCCGGTAGCATCGTGGCCAAGGTCCACAATCCGGCAACTGATCCCGGCCCGTTCTGCGGCCCGTTCGATGGACCGGACATACCAGTGCGTGGAGCCGTCGTCGGTGGCCACAACCACTGCGAGCGTTGGGTGCAGCCCGTCGGCCTCGAGGCCCCGGGCCTCATCGTGGGCTTTTTGCTGAATGGTCTTTGCCAGTGGTTTTCCCGAGAGGAGTAAGGTGCTCAACCGAGAATCCTTTCGCGCACGCGCCGTACGAGGGAGTCCGCTGCCAGGATGACCTTTTCCTCAACGCCTTCGGTTTGGTCAGCCAAGCCTGAACGGGCTGCGGCGTCTTTGATGGCCACCAGGTTAATGTCGATGTTCACCCGGGCGGTGGTGGCGGCCGCGCGGGCTGCGTCGGCGGCAGCAGCGATGTCGCTGATCACATTGGCGTTCGCGACATCGAAAAGTTCCGTGGCAAGATCCACGACGGCGCCGGCGAGCTTGATGAGCTGTGCGGGGGGTTGCGCGGCCAGGACGAGGGCTTCCTGGATGGCTGCCGTTCGTGCGGCCTTGAGGTCTTCCGTTCCGGACGGAAGTTTGTACGAATCGATGACGCCTTGGAAAGCAGCCTGGTCGGCATCGGCCAGGCGCAGGGCCTCGCCTACCAGCCCGTCGGCGGCACTGATGATCCTTTGAACGAGTTCGGCGTGCTGCTCGTACTTCGCACCGGTGGTGTATCTGGCAACCATGGCGACGAGCGCTGCCCCCTGAGCGGCGTGGAGGGCCGCGGCGGCGCCGCCGCCTGGGGTGGGTTCGCGTGCGGCAAGGCGGGCGAGGTATTCGGTGATTGTTTCTGAACTGATCATGTGTCTTCCTGGGCTGAAGCTCGAGTCGACTGGGCGGGGTATGGGACGAGCCGTGGAAGAGCGGCGGCCCGGACTCTGGTCGAGGGCATGAGTCCGGGCCGCGTGCCCTTCAATGGTCCGGCGCGTGGTTAGCCGCGGAGCCTGGTCATCGTGGGGTCGTAAAGCGGATCTGCGGTGACTGTGGCCTGGATGCGCCGTCCGAAGTACTCGATCTCGACCGAGTCACCAACGGAGACAGCGGCCGGGAGGTACGCGTAGGCGATCGGCTTGGCGACGGTGTAGCCGTAGGCGGCACTGGTGACATAGCCGACCGCCTGGTCTTTGTAGAACACCGGTTCCTTGCCCAGCACGATGCTGCGGCCGTCGTCGACCGTCAGGCAGCGCAGGCGGCGGGCGGAGCCTTCCTCGGTGCGGCCTTCCAAAGCGGCCTTTCCGACGAAGTTTTCCTTGGTCATCTTGACCGCGAATCCGAGGCCGGCTTCCAGGGGGTCGTGCTCGGTGGTCATGTCAGTGCCCCACGAGCGGTAACCCTTTTCGAGACGCAGCGAGCTAAAGGCGGCACGGCCCGCGGCGATAACGCCGTGAGGCTGTCCGGCCTTCCACAGGGCATCCCAGAGGCGCTGCCCATTGTCCGCACTGGTGTACAGCTCCCAGCCCAGCTCGCCGACGTAGGACAGGCGCATCGCGGTGACGGTGACGCCGCCGATGACCACCTTTTTGGCACGGAAGTAGCGGAGGCCGTCGTTGGAGAAATCGTCGCTGCTCACGGTGCTGATGAGGTCCCGTGCAAGGGGGCCCCACAGACCAATGCAGCAGGTGCCGCCCGTCGTGTCGCGCACCTGTACCCAGTCGCTGGCGGTACCGCTTTCCGTCTGGTGGCGTGCGGCCCGCTCAAAGTAGGCCGTATCGATGTTTCCGTTGGCTCCGAGCTGGAAGGTGTCTTCGCTCAGGCGGGCCACGGTGATGTCGCTTCGGATGCCGCCGGCGTGGTCCAGGAGGAGGGTGTAGGTGACTGCGCCGGGCTTCTTTGTCATGTCCGCGGTGGTCAGTTCCTGCAGCAGCTTCAATGCTCCCGGGCCGGAGACCTCGAGGCGCTTGAGCGGAGTCATGTCGTACATGGCCACTGCCGTGCGGGTCTTCCAAGCTTCCGCGGCGGCGATGGGCGAGCTGAACATCCCCGCCCAGGCATCACGGGCCGGGGGCTGCCACTCAGCCGGCATCTCCTTCAGCAGGTCCGCGTTGGCTTCGAACCAGTAGGGGCGTTCCCATCCGCCGCCCTCCAGGAAGAATCCTCCTAAGGCCTTGTGTCGGGCGTAAAAAGGGCTGACTCGGAGGTTGCGGGGGGAGAGCTTGGACTGGAGCGGGTGGAGGACGTCGTAGATTTCAACGAAATTCTGCTGTGACGTTTCGCTGACGTATTCCGGGGTCAGCTGGACCTCTTCAAAGCGGTGGATGTCGCAATCACCCAGATCGATCTCCGATCTGCCGGTGGTCAGCAGTTCGGCAACGGCGCGGGCGATACCGGCTGAGTGGGTCACCCAGACGGCTTCGGCGACGAAGAAGCCGTCCAGCTCCTTGGACTCGCCCACCAGGGATCCGCCGTCGGGGGTGAAGGAGAAGATGCCGTTGAAGCCATCCTCGATGTCGCTTTCCCGCAGCGCAGGCAGCATGCGCTTGGTGGCTTCCCATGCCGGGAGGAAGTCCTCCAGGGTGAAATCGAGCCGGGAGGGCATGTTGTGTTCGCTGATCGCGCCCGGCTCGTAGGTGGCCAGGTCCGCAAGGTCCACGGGCATGGGGCGGTGGGCGTAGGAGCCGATGCCGTAGCGTTCGCCGTGCTCGCGGTAGTAAAGGTCCTGGTCCTGGTGCCGCAGGATGGGCAAGGAGGCCCCGTTGGGCAGGTCGTTCTTGCCCTTCAATGCCGGCACCGGTGTGGTCTTGACGTACTGGTGGGCCAGGGGCAGAAGCGGGACGGACATGCCGATCATCTCGCCGATCTTGGCCCCCCAGAAGCCTGCGCAGGAAACCACGATGTCCGCGGGGACAACACCTTCGGACGTCTGGACGCCCGTGACGCGCCGGCCGGACTGTTCAATACCCGTGACCGTGGTGTTGCCCCGGTACTTGACGCCCGCGGCTTCCGTACGCTTGATCAGCAGCTGAACGGCGCGGGCGGCATTGGCCAGTCCGTCGCTGGGGACATGGAGCCCGCCCAGGATGTCTTCCTCGTTCAGGAGCGGGTAGAGCTCCATGCACTCTTCACGCGAAAGGATCTTGCCGCTAATTCCCCACGCTGCGGCGTATCCGAGCTTCCGCTTCAGGTCCGCGAGACGGGTCTCGGTGGTGGCGACCTCGAGGCCGCCGACCTGGTTGAAGCAGTTGACGCCGTCCTCAGTTAAGGACAGAAGCTTCTCCACCGTGTACTTGGCGAAGAGCGCCATGGACTTTGAGGCGTTGGTCTGGAAGACGAGACCGGGGGCGTGGGACGTGGAGCCCCCGGGCATGTTCAGCGGTCCCTGGTCCAGGACAGTGATGTTGTTCCAACCCCGGGTGACCAGTTCGTCGGCCAGGTTCGTGCCGACGATTCCAGCTCCAATAATGACAATGCTTGGCGTCGATGCCATGTGGTTTCTCCTGCTGAGTTTCGTGTGTCTTCGTTGCTGGTTGGTGGTCGTGCTTAGCGGAACACGACGGTGCTGGTTCGGTGGTCGTATTTAGCGGAACACGACAGTGCTGGTTTGGTCCAGCAGCACACGGTGTTCGCAGTGCCACCGCACGGCGCGGGACAGTGCCAGTGCCTCGGCGTCCCGTCCGACTGTTGAAAGGGCGGTCGGTCCGTAGCTGTGGTCAACCCTGATGACTTCCTGTTCGATGATTGGCCCCTCATCCAGTTCCGCGGTTACATAGTGGGCCGTGGCGCCCACCAGCTTGACTCCACGGTCGTAGGCCTGGTGGTAAGGGCGTGCACCCTTGAACCCAGGGAGGAAGGAGTGGTGGATGTTGATAGCCCGGCCTTCCAAAGAGCGGCAGAGATCGTCGGACAGCACCTGCATGTACCGGGCGAGCACGACGAGGTCGATGTTATGCTCATCCACCAGTTCCAGGAGGCGCCGTTCGGCATCTGACTTTGTCTCAGGGGTCACCGGGAGGTAGATGAAGGGGAGGCCCGCGGCCTCGGCCATGGCCCGGTGGGTTTCATGGTTGGAAACGATAAGGGCGATGTCGCCCCCGAGGCTTCCGCCCCGCCAGCGGAAGAGTAGGTCGTTAAGGCAGTGGCCGAACTTGGACACCATCACGAGGACACGTTGCTTGGTCTGGTCAAAGAAGCTGAATTTCATATCGAACCGGTCAGCGATCGACTGGAATTCTTCCTGGAGCCTCTCCGGGGTGTGGTCCGCCGAGCCGGAGAAGGCGGTCCGCAGATGCAACGTCTGGCGGAGGCCGTCGTCGAACTGCTGGTGTTCGTCGATGTTAAAGCCACGCTCAAAGAGAAAGGTGGTGACCGCTTGGACGATGCCCGCGCGTTCGCCGCACGACAGTGTGAGCACGAATTTCTGCGTTTGGTCTTCCACGCGAGCCTGTGACTGAGTCAGCGTGCTGGTAGATGAGTCTGTCGCCACTAGGGTCATGTCTCCTCCTTAGATATATTTCAAGATTCACAACTGATATATTAGCGTGGCATTCAGCGTATACTGGTCACTGGGAGAGGTCAATAGCCTTCTTGGCTTGAATGAAAAGGGGACCACGTTATGGCTTTTGAAGTTCTGGCAATCGCTGACGATGCGGCAAAGAAGTCGTTGGCTGACGTAGCCTACGAGCGCATCCGGGACAGGCTGCTGATGCTTGACATCAAGCCCGGCGATCTCCTCAATGACGACGACCTCGCCAAGGATCTCGGCGTCGGGCGGACTCCGGTACGTGAAGCCCTGAAGCGGCTGGAGCTCGATCGCCTGGTAGTTTCCTATCCGCGAAGGGGGACTTTCGCGACGCGAGTGGAGGTTACCGACCTTGCGTTCATTTCCGAAATCCGCACCCAGCTCGAACCCCTTGCCGCCTCCCGGGCTGCCCGGGTGGCGACGGAATCGATGAGGGAACGATTGCGGGGTGTTATGCGTGCTGTCGAGTCTTTCGACACCAGTACGGCATCCGTGGTCGAAACCCTGCGGCTGGATGCTCGGGTGCACCAGGGCATTTACGCCGCCGCCGGCAATCCCCACCTCGAGGACGTTCTGATTCGCTACGACAATCTCGCGATACGAATCTGGTGCATGGTCCTGGATCGCCTTCCCGACCTTTCGGGCCACGTGCATGAGCACGTGGACCTGCTCCGTGCGGTTATCGACGGCGATGAGACCCAGGCAGCGGAGCTCGCACGCATCCATGTCAGCGGCTTCGAGCATGCTGTACGAGAAGCTCTTTTCGCCTAGGCGAGATCTCCAGCGGCATGGAGCTGAAGCGCAGCCCCCCGGGCTGCGCTTCAGGCGTCTCGGGCCCCCGGGTCCGTTCGCGGCCCTTGGTTCCGCCGGCCAAATCGGCCCGAAAATCTGTTGACACCCACCGGAGTGAGTAGCATACTTGAACCACGAAACTAATATATCAACAGGATATTAGATAGCAGACTTAGGAGAAATGATGGTCGACGTTCTGACCCGCTCGCTCGCAGCGACCGATCCGCTGATCCACGCCGCTATACAGCAGGAACTGCTGCGCCAGCAGGGCACCCTGGAGATGATCGCCTCCGAAAACTTCGCGCCGACTGCCGTCATGGAAGCGCAGGGTTCGGTGCTGACCAACAAGTACGCCGAGGGCTACCCCGGCAAGCGCTATTACGGCGGCTGCGAGCACGTCGACGTCGTGGAGCAGTTGGCCATCGACCGCCTCAAGTCACTCTTCGGTTCCGAATTCGCTAACGTCCAGCCCCACTCCGGCGCTCAGGCCAATGCAGCGGCGATGTTCGCCCTCATCCAGCCCGGTGACACCATCCTGGGGCTGAATCTCGCGCACGGGGGCCATCTAACCCATGGCATGCGCATCAACTTTTCCGGCAAGCTTTACAAGGTTGTCCCTTATGGCGTTCGCGAAGACACCATGCAGATCGACATGGCCGAGGTGGAGCGCCTCGC
>JBKPBZ010000243.1:0-3728 GCA_046727115.1 Actinomycetota bacterium
CGGCCCGCTGATGCGGAGCATGGAGAACCGGCCCCGGGCCGTGGTGTCGTTGGACGTGGACGAGGAGCTACCCAGAGATTGCATGAGCCCATTATCGCAAACGGGGCCGGCCGCCCGCTGCGCTTCCACCCCGGGCGAACGCCGGCCCCGGGCCCGGCCTGGGGCAGGACTGCACTTAGGTCACGACGGCGGCCTGGGTCAGCACAGCTTTTAAGTCAGCACCAGGCAGAACGGGTGGCCGCTGGGGTCCGAGTAGACGCGGAAGGTATCCGTGCCGGCGTCGAGGCTTGTCGCACCGAGCCGGAGCACCTCCGCCTCGGCGGCGTCCAGGTCCGGGACGATCACGTCCACGTGCATCTGCTGCGGGTGGTCGGCGTCGGGCCATTGCGGACGCACCAGCCGTTCCACGCGCTGGAACGCGACGGCGGGACGGTCGGCGGCGTCGCCGATGGAAATGAATTCCTCATTCTCTTGGACCCGGATCATGCCCAGCAGCTCCTGGTAGAAGCTGGCGAGCTTGTCCGGGTCCTCGCAGTCGATGACCAGGGCCTGCCATTTGCCGATCATGGGTTCTCCTTGTTTCGAAAGATGCCTACTTGAGGAACAGCTTGCGCAGGCGGCTCGTGGTGAGCAGGACGCCGAGGGCAATCATGACGAGGTAGTAGCCGATGTGAACGGCGGTGGCCGGGGTGAAGACTCCCACGCTGATCTGGCGCAGCAGTTCCACGCCGTGCCAGAGTGGCATGGCCTGGATGAGCCACTGGATGGTCTGCGGGTAGACGCTGAGCGGGTAGAACGTGGCGCTGAAGAGGAACATCGGCAGCATCACGAAGTTGATCCAGTCCATCTGCTGGAACGTCTTCATGAAGCTCGTGATCCCCATGCCGAAGCTCGCGAAGCCGAAGGCGATCAGCACCGAGGCCGGGATCATCAAGATGGCCCACGGCGTGGTGATGAGGCCCATCACGCCCATGACGGCGGTGAAACCGGTGGCGTACATGGCCCCGCGGAGCAGGGCCAGGAAGATTTCGCCCATGGCGACATCCAGCGGCCCCAGCGAGGTGTAGAGCATGCCCTGGTAGAGCTTGGCGAAGTTCATCTTGAAGAAGACATTCCAGGTGGAGTCATAGACGGCGCCGTTCATGGCGGAGACGGCCAGCAGCGCCGGCGCGATGTACGCGGCGTAGCTGATCTCCTGCCCGCCCGGACCCTGGACGGAACCGACAATCGCGCCCAGGCCCACGCCCATGGAGATCAGGTACAGCACGGGTTCGAAGAACCCGGAGACCATGACCATCCAGTTGCTGCTCTTGGTGGCCATGAGCCCGCGGGCGACGACGGCGCGGACGTTGCGGGAGTAGATGGGCCCGAAGCGCCGGTTGCGTGCCGCCTCCGTGACGCTGTGGTCCCCCGCATGGAAATTCCCGGTCAGGACGCTCATGAGGCCATCCTTTTGACGAACTGGCGTTTGGTCAGGACCCAGCCGGCAGCCGCCAGGACCAGCAGGAAGACGACGTGGACGATGGTGAGCCACGGCTCTTCCTCATACCCGTAGCTGACCACGCGGCCAAGTTCCGTTCCGTGCCAGATCGGGGAGATCCAGCCGATCCAGCGGACGCCGAGCGGAAGCGTGTCCAGCGGGAAGAACGTGCCGGAGAACAGGAACAACGGCATGACGATGAACCGCATGACCATGGCGAACTGGCCCCGGTCCTCCTTGATGGTGGCGGCGTAGGCCATGAGCGGCAGGCCAAAGGACAGGCCGGCGAGCGTGGCGATGAGGATGGACACCCAGCCCCAATGCCCGGGTGAGGCGCCGAACAGCGCGACGACGGCGAAGTAGATGGCCGACTGCAGCAGGAAACGCAGGGTTACGGCGATGATGTGGCCGCCGGCGATCTGCGCCGGAGTCAAGGGCGAGGCGTGCGGGCCGTAGTAGACGCGCCGCCACTTGAAGCCGTCCATGACAGGGAACGAGAACTCGTTGGCGGCCGTCATGACGGCCGCGGAGATCAGCAGGGCCGGGGCGATGAACGTCAGGTAGCTGACCCCGCCGAACACGCCGGCGCCGTTGGCCTGGACCAGCGTGGCCAGGCCGACGCCCATCGCGAACAGGTAGGCCACGGGCTGGCCCACGCCGTACATGATGATGGTCCAGCCGTAGCCCTTCATGACGCGGAGCACCTGCTCGGCGTAGAAGAAGGCGCCCCAGCGGCGGGCGCGGGCGGCCGAGACTTCCGGCGAGTGCGCGCGCAGGGCCGGTGCCGCCGTCGTACCTGCCTCCTGTGTTGCCCTAGTCAACGAGGCTCCTGCCGGTCAGGCGCAGGAAGACGTCTTCGAGCGAGGAGCGGCGGACCAGCGACGTGACGGGCCGCAGGCCCCGGGCGGTGACCTGCTCCAGGGCGGCCTCGCCGTCGTGGGCGTAGATGAGCACCCGGTCCGGCAGGGTCTCGAGGCGTTCGCCGATGCCTTCGAGCTCCGCGCCGACGCTCGCGTTGCGCTCCGAGCCGAAGCGCAGTTCAAGGACTTCCCGGGTGGAGTATTCCCGGATCAGGCTGGCCGGCGATCCTTCGGCCATGATCTTGCCCTTGTCCACCACGATCAGGCGGTCGCACAGCTGCTCGGCCTCGTCCATGTAGTGCGTGGTGAGGATCAGGGTGACGCCCTGTTCCTTGAGCCGGAACAACCGGTCCCAGAGGATGTGCCGGGCCTGCGGGTCCAGGCCCGTCGTCGGCTCGTCCAGCAGCAGGATGCGGGGCTCGTTGATGAGCGAGCGGGCGATGGTCAGGCGGCGTTTCATGCCGCCGGACAGGGCGTCCACTTTGGACTTGGCCTTGTCGGTGAGCTGGGCGAATTCGAGCAGCTCGTCGGCCTTGGGTTTGAGGTAGCTCATGGGCAGGCCGAAGTAGCGGCCGTACACCAGCAGGTTGTCCCGGACTTTCAGTTCCTCGTCCAGGTTGTCCTGCTGCGGCACCACGCCCAGGTGGGCGCGGACTTCCGGCCCGTGCTGTTCGGGGTCCAGGCCCATGATGTTCAAACTGCCGGAGGTGCGCTGCGAGACCCCGCCGATCATCTTCATCGTGGTGGACTTGCCGGCGCCGTTGGGGCCCAGCAGGCCGAACGCTTCCCCGGCGGGAACACGGAAGGAGATGCCGTCGACGGCGGTGACGTCGCCGTAGCGTTTGGTGAGGTTTTCGGCGGTGATGACGTACTGCGGAGCGGCGTCGGAGGGGCTGGTCACGGCTGATTCTTTGGCGGCAAGTTCGGACACCCGCACCACGGTAGTGGATCCCCGCAAACTATGAAAGAGTCTTTTCGTAAAAACGCCTGACGTATCCGATCCGTTATGCCCGGCGGCGGTGAAACGTGCCGAACCCTGCGGTGGTTGAGCCTGCATACAAGGCTCAACCACCGTGCGGGATACTTTATTCGGCCCTTAGGCGAGTCCGGAGTGGCTGTCCGCTGCCAGCTGGCGTTCTGCGGTTTCCACCACGTTGGCCAGGAGCATGGCGCGGGTCATGGGGCCCACTCCCCCGGGGTTCGGCGAGAGCCAGGCGGCGACGTCGGCCGCAGCGGGGTCCACGTCTCCGGTGACCACGGCCTTGCCGTTGCCGTCGTCCACCCGGCTGACCCCGACGTCGAGCACGATCGCGCCGGGCTTGAGGTCCCCGGCCTTGATCATGTGCGGCTGGCCGGCCGCGGCGATCACGACGTCGGCCTGCCGCAGT
>JBKPBZ010000244.1:0-10352 GCA_046727115.1 Actinomycetota bacterium
GCCACCCGACGGCTGTGCGCACAACCAAAACGTCGCCAAGGCCAACGTCGAAAATGATCTCCGCGGCCAGACGGGAGTCCGCGCAGCCAACGATGACTGCGAACGAGTTTTGGCTGCTCACCAGCTCGCTGCGTCGGAGGCGCTCTAGTGCGGGTGCATCGAATCTCCCGAGACGAAACGGTCGTAGGCCTGCATGTGTGCGGCCGGGTCGTCTGGCGGAGTAGGGTCCCCAACCGTGCCGGCGAAGCCAGTCGTGCGGGCCTCCGCGCTCCGTCCCTGAAGGTTCGAAACCGCCGTCGACATCGGCGCTGGCCCCGGCGTAGGCTGGCAGCATCGGCGCATGTGCCCGGTGACTCTGCGTCGATACCTCAATCGATGAAGGAGGACCAATGAGTGCCGTACGTGAATTTATGAGTACGGATGCACAGTGCATTAAGGAGAACCAGTCCCTCGTAGATGCCGCACGGATGATGCTGGATCTGGACTGCGGATCGTTGCCGATCTGTGGTGACGACGGCAGGTTGAAGGGCATGATCACTGACCGAGACATCGTGCTCAAGTGCGTTGCTGTGGGCCGTGATCCACGCGAGATGATGGCCCGCGACCTCGCCACCGGTACACCCCACTGGATTGACGCCGACTCGAACGTTGACGCCGCCATCGAAATGATGGAGAAGTACCAGGTCCGGCGGCTCCCGGTCATTGCTGACCACAAGTTGGTCGGCATCATCAGCCAGGGTGACATCGCGCGCAACTACTCAGAGGAGCGTGTGGGCGAACTGGTGGAACACATTTCGGAACGGAAACGAATGCAGTCGAGCAGTTCATAAAGTCAAGCAAATCATCAGCAAACAAGCGCCACGGAATACACTCCGTGGCGCGGTTTTGTGCCCGCAGGGAACCGGTCTAGGAAGACTATTCCCAGTTCCTGGCCCGTGCTTTCCAAGGCGGCCACGCTACGCGCCTCCAACGCCAGAAGGAGAGCCTCTTGAAGAATTACGGGCCAGCACCGATTCCCTACCGGGTGGGCACAAGCCACTCCGTCAAGCTTCGACGCGACAACAGCTCCGTCCGCTGGAGCATGGGCTAGAGCCCGTGGGCCCCGGACCGGGCCCCTGGTCCGGTGGCAGGCCATGACAAGACGACCCCCAGGGCGGAACGCCCTCAATGGCCTAATGCCGATCAAGGCTGAGACGGGGAAACAGCGCCTCGGCGTTGCCGCGGTCTATCGCCGCGCGCACTTCGGGATCCAGCGGATAACTCTCATACTGCATGTTCAGGAAATCGATCGCCGCAGAGGGGGCGAACGGGAAGTCAGTGCCGTACGTGATGCGACCTGGGTCAGCTACCTCGAGCAGGCTGGGCAGCGCCGCCGGGCTGGCAGACAAGGCGACGTCGTAGTAAAAACGCCGCAGGATGGACTGCTTCTTATCTCCCAACGCCGCCAGCGCGCTGAGAGCCAGATCCTTGTCGAGGAGCATCGTCAACAGGATCCTGTAGGCAATGAAGGGCACGAAGCCGCCCGCGTGGGCCAGGACGAACTTGATCCCGGGGAACTTCTCCATCGCACCGGACAGGACCAGGCTAATCGCCGTGCGGGTGGTGTCGAGCATGAAATCCGCGGCAAAGACCGGTATGCCCGGCACCGCCGGGGCCGGAAGTTCACCGGGGTGGATGAAGACCACGGCCCGGCGGTGGTGCAGGAACTCCAGCAGAGGCTCAAACCCGGGATCTCCCAGGTAGCGGCCGTCGTTGTTGGCCAGCAACACGATCCCGTCCGCGAGCAGGGTGTCCAGGGCGTACCGGGCCTCTGCAAGGGCGCCTTCCACGTCCGGCAGTGTGAGCGTCGCAAAGAACCCGAACCGATCCGGCCGGGCGGCCACCAGCTCCGCACAGAACTCGTTGACCTCCCGCGCCCTCAACCGCGCCTCCATCGCCTCCCCGAAGTAGACGCCGGGCGTGGACAGGGAAAGGATGCCAGTCTGCACGTCGTGCCTGTCCATAAACTTCAACGCGGAGCGCTCGGACCACGACGGCAGACCAATCCCACCGGGGTGTATCGCCCTTTCACGCATCCACCGCGCATACCCAGGCGGAACGATGTGCTGGTGAGTGTCGATGCGGTACGGCCGGCCCATCCGAATCCCCTGCCACTATGTACATTTCACTGATCTGCGGGCCTTCAACGGATGCTAACAATCTACTCGCGGAACGGACCCGGGTGCAGACCACGGCAAGCTGGCCAACGCTCAGGGAGGCAGCCGTCTGAAGTGCCTGTACGACCGCCGAGATCGAGAGACCCTGGCCGCGCAGATCTGCGGCGTAGGCAAGTTTGGTCTGTTCGACCCCGCTGGGCCGTCCGTTTTCTTATGCATTTGCCGGCAGCACTGCACGGACGCGGGCGGCTCGTCCAATTGCACCGACCGTTCCGTTTGGCCGAGGAGCGCGAGCATGACCACTGTCAGTTGCGACATGGGATCCTCCGGATTGCCTAAATCAACCCGGATCGGATCGGTCAGGTTCCGCACCCCACGCCGCGCAGAACTCGCCAACAAGACGCACCCGGTCTTGCGCTTACCCGGGGAACGTTGCCATGAACAGTCGTGACGCAAAAGAATGCAGGCCAGCCAAGGCGGCGACGCCCGCCCAGCGAGCGTCCGATCATGCATTTAGCGGCGTTCCCGGCCATGAACGAGTAAGCAGCGCCACCGCTGCCGCGGAAATCAATACAAGGAGCCCCAGGCCGGCCGCCACCAACACAAAGGGGCCCCGCAGGGCCCATAAAAGGAGATTTGTACACATTCAGCGGCCCACAAGCCCCTGAACAGGGAAACCACGTGTCCGAGGTGGGACTCGAACTGCATTCCCTCCCCCGGGCTCCCCCGGAAACATACCGAATCCGGCCCGAACCGACCCACATACGACCCGGTCCGATGCCCGAAGTGTGCAAACTGTACACACATCCGTTTTGCCGCACTCCAAGCAACTCCAAACACACTTGCCGTGCTCGCCGCAGGGGCGCGGCCAGGCCGCGTTTCTGACCGTGTGCCTTCCTGTATCGATTTCCGGCCAGACGGTTCTTGCCCTCAGCGCAACTTCTCAGCGACCGGGGTCATCTTTGGGCAGTGCATGGTCCGCCCAGAACTCGTAGGGGTCGCAACCGCGAGCATGTCATCCGGCTCGGAGGAAAGGTAGTCCGGATCCTCTTCCCGCCCTCGGCCTAGAGGTAGTCCCCGACATGTTCGCGGGCGATTTCCAGGAGAGTGGAGTGGAAGGCGACCTCTGCCGGGGCGTAGACCTTGTCCTGGCGTTGGGCCAGCAATACCCGCCGCATGGGCGCGGCGGCACCGAGACTGAGTACCCTTACGTCGGGGTGTTGAAGGGCTACTGCGGTTTTGGGCACCATGGCCACGCCCATGCCGACGCTGACCATGGCCTGGGCCTCTTGGTAGTCATTGGCCAGGAAGGCAATCGTCGGCTCGAACCCGGCATCGTGGGCGGAGCGCTGCAGGACCTCGACCACCGGGTGGGCCTCTGCGCGAACAATCCACGACTCCTTCCGTAGATCCTCCATCTTCACCTCGTCCCGGTCGGCAAGTGGGTGCCCGCGGGCTACCAGGATGACAGTGCTCTCCTGGAAGACTTCTGTTACCCGGATGGCATCGTCTTGGAACCGGTTCCAGGGGTAGTCCCAGAGCAGGCACAGTCCGGTGACTCCGGATTCGAGGTCTGAGACGAGTTCGTCAAAGCGTGCGCTGCGCACGGAGAGGCCGATCGCGGGGTAGCGCTTCTTGAAGGCGCGGATAACCAAGGGCAAGAAGGATCCGGCGAGGGTGGGGAACGTGCCTACGGTCAAGGAGCCTCGTCTAAGGCCGGCGATCTGGTCCAGGTCGGACTGTGCTGCCCGCATCTGACCTATGATTTTGCGGGCGTGCCCGGCCAGCACCTGGCCAGCCTCTGTGGGCGCAACCCCACGGGAGCGGCGGTTGAGCAGGGGCTGCCCGACTTCTTGTTCAAGCTTCCGCAGCTGCTGGGAGACCGCCGACGGGGTGTACATCATCAGCTCAGCCGCTGCCGTGATCGATCCCTGCTCGACGACCTCCACCAGCAGGGCCAACCGGCGGATGTCGAATAAATCTCGACCGTCATCGTTAAGCAATGGTTTACCCTTCTGTTCTTTTGGTTCATTCTATGCAATCTCGGTTAAATCGGCGTGATCTTCGGTCCGCTTTTCGCCTGCAGGAGGCCAAAGAATGGGGCTGCACCTCACTCAACAGCAGTGAATTAAGAGTATCTACAACCCCTATCAGAAATTGAACATTGTCTTCACTTGTGATCCGGCTCATTCTTTTATCAGGCCCCTGAACAGATGCGGCAACCAAGAGATGTAGGAACGATGATGAAGATTGAAGCTGAATGGATGCGCGGAGGGACCAGCAAATGCTGGGTCTTCGAAACGGATCACCTGGACGGGACCCGCACCAGCCTCGATGACTTGCTGCCCCGGCTCTTCGGAAGCCCGGACTCCCGGCAGATTGACGGTGTCGGCGGAGCAACTTCGACCACCAGCAAGGCCATGATCCTTCGCCGGCCCGCCGAGGACGACGTCGACGTCGAGTTCACCTTCGCACAGGTCGGCATCGAAGAGGCAGCAGTGGACTGGGGCAGCAACTGCGGGAACTGCTCCGCGGTAGTCGGCCTCTACGCGATCGAAAAGGGCTGGGTGATCCCCAAGGGCGATAACACCCGCATCGTCACCCGCAACACCAACACCGGCCAGATCATCATCCAGCGCGTCGCCACTCCCGCAGGCGCCCTTCCCATCGTTCCGGATGCGCAGATGCCCGGGGTTGTTTTCCCCGGCTACCGGGTCGGTCTCGGCTTCCAGGATCCAGCCGGCAAGACCACCGGAAAATTGCTGCCCACCGGCGACGCGACCGACACGATACTTGCCGGCGGAACACGCTGGACCGTATCGATGGTCGACGCCGGTGCGCCGGTAGTCATCGTCCGCGCCGAGGAACTGGGCCTGAACACCGCCCGGTACGACAGCTGGGCCGCCGGCGTGGAATTGCAGCTGGAAACTCTCGACCACATCCGCCGACAGGCCGCCGTCCGGATGGGGCTGGCACCAACGATCGCCGAAGCAGCGCGCGCCATCCCCAAGCTCGCGATCGTCGCCGCCCCCACCGAGTCGGACCCGGACTGCGACGTCAACGTCATGATGCTCTCAATGGGAAAACCCCACCCCGCGTTGGCCATCACCGGCAGCATCGCCTTGACACTCGCCGCCCGGACCCCGGGCACCATACTCAACAGCATCACCGGCGACACACCGCGGCCCACGCTGAGACTACGCACCCCCGCGGGCGTCATCGAAACCTGGACCGAGGAGCGCGACGGGTCCCTGCTGGTCGGCGTCGACCGAACGGCCCGCACCATCGCCACCACCATCATCCACCTCCCGGAAGCTCTCGGCAGCGCCGTCGAAGCCTCCCTAGCATCAGCCACTCAATGAGGAGCCACGATCATGACTAAGACTATTTACCAACCCGCTCCCAAGACAGAGAGCGAAATCCGGGAAGACCGCCCCAAGGGCCCCAAACGTCGGCACCGTATCCTTCTGATATCGGTAGCCGCGATCACGATCCTCGGTCTGGTCGCCCTCGTGTTCGGGGGTACCATTTTCAACCCGGCGGCCACCTCGGAATCGGAGCCGCCCATGACCGCCATCCAGATCATCCCGCTGGTCATACTTGTCGTGATGTTCGTCGTCGCCACGAAATGGCCACTGAACATCGGGGTGATGGGCTTGGTGGCATCATTCGGCGTCGGGTACTTCATGCTCGGAATGAGCGACAAGGAAATCCTCGCGGATTTCCCCGCCAGTATCGTCCTGACGATCATCGGGGTCACCTACTTCTTCAGCATGGCCCAGCGGAACGGGACAATCGATATCATCGTGCAGACCTGTGTGCGCCTCGTCAGGGGCAAAACATTGCTGCTCCCCTGGGTGTTCTTCCTCTTGGCTGCCGCTCTTACTTCGCTGGGCACCTTCTCCCCCGCAGCCGTCGCACTTCTCGCGCCTGCTGCGATCGGTTTCGCGTACGAGTCGCGCATCCACCCTGTGCTGATGGGGGCTTTCATCATCAACGGAGCCCACGCCGGCGGGTTCTCCCCGCTGTCCGTCGCCGGCGTGCTGGTGCACAACATCGCGCTGGAAAACGGCTTCCCCATCTCCCAGGGCGCACTCTTCGCCGCCAGCTTCGCCATCAATCTCATCCTCTCGGTACTGACCATCGTTCTCTTCGCCCTCCTGGGCAAGCTGCACGACAAGCACGCCAACGAGTACGCCGATCTCGACGCGCCCCGCACTAGCCGTCCCCACGGCCAGCAAATCCTTACCCTCGGTCTGATCGCTGCGATGCTTGTCTGCACCCTGGGCTTCCACATGCCGATCGGCTTCGTCGCCCTCTCCGCCGGCCTCATCCTGGCGCTGATCAACATCAAGGAACACAAGACCTTCATCGGCGGCATCTCCTGGTCCACCGTCCTGCTGGTAGCCGGCATGATCACCTACGTCTCGCTGCTCCAGCACGTCGGCGTCATCGACACCCTCGCCGAGCAGGCCCTCGCCCTGGGTGCACCCCTGCTGATCGCACTGGTCCTGTGCTACGTGATTGGCGTCGGCTCGGCCTTCGCTTCCTCCACTGCACTGCTGACCGCATTCATCCCCCTTGCCGGTCCGCTGCTCGCCTCCAGTACGCTGAGCGCCTCCGGAACCGTCGCGGCACTCGCCATCGCCGCCACCGTCGTGGACGTCTCTCCCTTCTCCACCGACGGCGCGCTCATCGTCGCCAACGCCCGGGAAACCGACCGCCAGCGCGTCTACAAGCAGCTGATGATGTACGCCGGCGGAGTGGTACTGGTGGCCCCCGCGCTGGCCTGGGTCCTGCTGGTACCCACCGGCATCATGTAGCCGGAGTCCGCGCCTCGGGCAACGGCCGGTCAGCAATCGCAGACGGGCCGTTGCCCGTCCCGGCGAACCACCAAAGCGTCCACGGCCACCGCGCAAGAAGGACGGGCAAGCTCCGACGACACGCAACATGCTGCCGGACTCAACGTCCGGCACGCGTGCTGCCGTTCCCGCACTCCATCGCAACAGGTAGCCCGAAAGACGGGCGCGAGAACTGCGCAGCATGCAAAGGAGGCAGGGTGACCACGATGTCGCCCTGCCTCCTCCCACAACTTCCCCAGACAACGTCCATCATTCCGACCACCTCCACCAAAGAGGAATCCATGAACCTCCGTCGTCGCCCCGCCAACCCGCTCACCGGATCCCCGATTCCTGAACCAGTTTCCAACTGGTCCAAGCTGTCCCGAGCCGACGAAGTTGAAATCCACGGCCACGGCCAAGCTATGACGTCAGGACGCATCGACATGCTCGCCGCGGACGGTAGCGTCCTCTGGCTTCTGCAAAACGAGGGAATGGGCCGCATGCTGTTTCTGCATAGCGATGATGGCGTGCGCGTTTACCGGCGACAGAGAATTAGCAAAAGTTAGGAGTCGAGACTCGACCGTGACCGGTGAGCTGGTGAGTCTCTGAGGGTCGTTATTGGCCGAAAGCCGGGGTCTGGCAAACAGTCAGACCATGACGTCGAGCAGCCTGGCTGGCCGCTGCGCTGATCACATCCCGACACTTAGGTGAGCAGGACTTTGATGCCTTCCCGGTGGTCAAAGAAGCGACGGCCCCGACCAGTGTGGTCCACGATCCAGACCACGTCTGAGCCGGGGGTCTTGTCGTCAACGATGCCGGGCGTCTCGTGGTCTTGGGTATCGATAACGATCACTTCGTCACCTGGCATCAGCTTTTTCCAGTTCTGGGTTAGATGCTTGGTTTTCATGGCGGCCCTAGCTCAGGATGGAGGCGTCGATGCACGCCTCTGCGGCCAGCTGTCGGAGGTCCTCGAGAGTCTGCTCTGGCAGGATGAGGCCGCCTTCATCCCGGACGCGCGCGGCGTTCCGGTCCTCGATTTCTCCTGGGTAGAAAATGTCGGTGGCGTGATTGGCCAGAGGCGTCTCCCTGACCTCCTCGATGAGGCTGCGCACACGGTCCTCAAATTCCCGCGGTGAGCCGAGCGTTTCGACGTCGATGGCCAGGAACATGTGGCCGCAACCGCTGGGCTTGTTTGCCTCGTAGGGACCGCGGACGCCTTTTCCTGACTTGCTGCCGGTCAGGACGCCGGACAGGATGTCCATCATGAAGGCAATGGCGTATCCCTTGTGGCCGGCCATCGGAAGGATTACCCCGTGGACCGCTTCGGCGGCATCCGTGGTTATTTCCCCTTCGGGTGTCAGCGCCCAGCTGTCCGGTATTGCTTCACCCCGCTGGCGGGCAAGGTAGATCTTGCCACGGGCGACTGCTGTGTTGGCGATGTCGACGGCAACGGCCGTCTCCCCGTATGGCGCGGCTATGGACCAGGGGTTTGTGCCGATGACTTTCTCCCGCCCGCCCCAGGGAGCCATCGCGGGAGAAGCATTGGTGGTCAGCATTGCCACGCATCCATCTGCGGCCGCCCGCCTGGTGAAGTACATGGCAGTGCCGAAGTGGTTGGAATTGCGGACGCCGACAGCACCAACGCCGTGGATGCGGGCCCGGGACACGGCTTCGGTCCGTGCTCGTTCCGTCAGCACCTGGCCGATGCCGTCGCGGCCGTCGCGGCCGTCGAGCAGGAGCATGGCGCCTGTGTCCACGAGGGTCTCCGGCGTTGTGACTGCAGACATTGCACCCTGGCGGATCCGCTCGATGTACCAGGGAAGCCGCAGCACCCCGTGGGACTGGTGGCCCCAGAGGTCGGCCTGAATCAGGCTGTCGGCGACGAGTTCCGCGTCTGTGGTCGGGACGCCATATGACTCAAGAATGTAAGTTGTCAGGTCGCTGAGCTGTTGGGGAACGATGCGGTCTTGAACGGAGGGGATCGGCCATCGACTTGGTTTCCTGAGCCCTACTCGACCCAGGTAAACGTCTTCAACAGCTCGCCAGAGACGTTCACCTGACTGCACGGCACGACAACGCGCATCGAGCCATTGTCTGCACTGGCTGGGTCGGGATTTCCCCCGCCCGTAGCGTCAGCGTCGGGACCACTTCATGAGGAAACGCATGTACCTTAGCGATGGACCTCTCGGCGCCCGTCCGGCGCCCAGCAAACTCATCCGGAAAGACCCGGCAACAGTGCGTACTTGGCACAACAGCTGGGAGAATTCATCCCGTTCCTGGCGTTTCCATAACCGGCGTTGGCAAATATTCCGTTTGCGGCGAGGAAGACGCCGGCGATATCGGTTGTACGGAGCGCAGGTCAAGTACTTTCCGTGCTCCCTGGCCACCGGAATTTCCTGGCCAGGCTCGCCGAGGCGCATGAGTCCCATGGGGATTGTCCTTGTTTGCGGTTCTCGTGTTTGGATTTTCGTCGTCTTAGCCCCCTGCGTGTCTGGGCGCCGCAGCATCGGTGATAGCAGTGGCATCGAGGGCCGGGATCAGCTAGACGGCTCGCTGGTCCCGGCCCTCAAGTGCTGTTCTTTCGGCTGCTCGGTACTAGTGTTGGCGGGTTTCAGGCCCAGCGGAGGACGAGCGGATCATGCCGTTTGGCAAGTTCGATGAGCTGGGAACGCGTGTCCTGATGGAGTTCCCCGATCGGCGCCCTGGTCTTGTCGCTGCCGATGATGTTGCCCTCCTTCATCAGCACTTTTGTCGCCCGCAGCCCGCACTGGCGGTTTTCGAAGTGGATGAACGGAAGCAGCTTCTCCCACTGCCGGACCGCCTTGTCACGCTCGCCGCCGTGGAAGTCCCTGACAATCTGGCCCAGCTCATCCGGAACCATGCAGCTGCTCATGGTCCCTTGCGCTCCGGCCTCAAGGTCGGGGATGAGGGTGATCGCTTCCTCGCCGTCGAAAGGCCCGGGCAGATGGTCTCCCGTTGCCGCGATGAGGGCACGCAGTTTGTCCGCCGCTTGGGCTGTTTCTATCTTGGCGTACTTAATCTGCGGGATCTCCCGGGCCAGACGTGCCAGGAGCGGTACGGATAACGCCGTGGTGCTCATGGGCGCATCCTGGATCATGATGTCGATTTCCAGACCATCAGAGACGCACCTGAAGTACTCCAAAACGGCTTCGTCATCGACCTTCATGGTGGCACCGAAGAAGGGTGGCATGAGCATGACGAGGGAGGCACCCATTTCCTGGGCCCGGAGGCTGCGGTCTCGGGCGATGCGAGAACTGAAATGGCTGGTCGTGACGCATACCGGGATCCTGCCGGCGGTCTGTTCCATGGTCGCCGCCAGGACGAGCTCGCGCTC
>JBKPBZ010000245.1:0-14231 GCA_046727115.1 Actinomycetota bacterium
GCCATGCGCACGTGCTGGAAATCGTGGTGTCAGAAACGTGATCGACTGCTCCGTTTACAGGGCATGGGGTCAGTGCCATGCTGAACGCATCACGGCCGTTTGGGCTGTGGTCGAACGGGGGGTAACGATATGCAATGGAGCATGCCGAGGCCGAGGGATCCTTGGCCGCATGACATGGTGATCACCGTAGATGACCACCCCCTTTCCCTGAATCGACTACTACTCGTGCGGGCTCCGTTCTGGACCAGGGATTATGACGGGGACGGTCTGGATCGCGACGCATTCATTGACTGGCGCAGGGATCTGAGCCCGCCTGCTCCTCACGACGCGGCGCGTAAGAGCGCAGTGTCCGCCGTAAGCCCGAAGGATCCCACTCCCTACAGCACGGCTCGGCGCGTGACTGCACCGTAAAAACGTCCCGTTCCGCGTTCGGCTCAGCATTGGCTAACGTTCATGGCGCACCTTTTGGCAGCTGCACAATGGTGGGCGGTATTCGCGCATTCCCTGGCGCAGGTTAGAAGGGTCCGTGGGGGGACCTGGATCAGGCCATCTCAGTGGTCCTGAACCGAATTGACATACCACGGACCCGAGCTTGGCGGTTTTCTTGAGCTCGGTCTGGGGGCTGAGTAGATATGGCGGAAATCTATATTCTGGATTGCTCCGCCATGGAATCTTTGAACACGCTGGCTATCGACGACGACACCATCACCGATCGCTTGGTGGAACTTCGGGACACCGGTTTGCTGGTCTACTCCGAAACGGCCAAGGACCAACGCCGGACGTATGCCAAGGGGCACCCGATAACCATCTGGGCGACTTCCGGATGGCGGAGCATACAATCGCGCGCAGTTTTAAACTTTACGAGCGTCCAGGCTGTCATGAAGTTGTTTCCCCACGACGGAAACGCGTCAAGCATCATGAACATGGACGATCCTGAAAACCTTGATCAACAGGCGCTGGCCACGATGTCCTTGGCTTACCAGCTCAGAGATGCATTCGAGGTGATTGTTGTGTCTGACGAAACATTCACGGCGGAGAACAGATGCACCGTGATGGACGCATGCGCCGTGCTGCAGGTCAAGCACCTCACCGTCAGCGACTTCTTAACTGCGGTCGAATCTAATTAGGCGGCGAGCTCTCCAGAACAGGTTCTGCATCCTTTACGAACGTGACCCGCTGAGTACGAACCTTGTTGAGATAGCTTTCAAGCCACTCGATCTGGGCATGGTCCTGCTCGCTCAGTGCCCTCAAGACTGCCCTGATGAATAGCAGCATGCTAGCCCCGTGATCGATTCGCACCTGATCGCCGGCTGGCGCAGCAACTGGCTTCCAGTAGTGCACATCCGAGGTGGCGGGGTCGCCGAAGGCGTACTTCTCCGCTTCTCCGACTCTCGGTGCGAAAGGCATGACAACTTGGTAGCAAGAGGGCGCTGTGTCGTCTGCGATGCCGAAAATCGCTGCGTCGTTAACCAGGAAGAAAGCCGGCCGATCAGCCGGATCCAATTCGAAGAACCACTTGGCGATCGTTCTGGGCGAAGATCCTGCCTTATGGGCAAAAACGGCAAAGGCGGGATCGGTCCCGGTCGAGCCCTTCAGCTTTCGGTGCCTCCGAACTTTCTTCGCGATGTCATTGACCTCTTCTTGCGTCAGGGTCGTTTTGACCTCGATGCAAAGCAAGACCGATTCAACGGGGAAGATCTTTTCATCCGTTTGTGCGAAGAGCACCGGTTGGGACGTGTTGGACAGAACCAACGTGTCCATCTGGGCGGAAGCGCTACCGTCGGAATCGATAATTTCCCCGGAAGCTAGCCTCACCGAAGGGGGGAGGACCTTCGCGAGCAGCGCCTGAACCGAATTTTCGTTGGCTCGCCCCTTCTCCCCCTGATGCTTAATCAAGCCCGCCATCTCTTGTGACTCGATACTCAACCGCCGGGAAACGGCGTCCCAGTATTTCTGCACTGTGGGAGATGAAGGCTGAGGCTCTGTCGTGGTCACCCCTTGATTGTAGGGAGAAGGCCGAGTGCCACCTCACCAGGGACTCGCGCAATACCGCCGCGGGCGTCTGCGCGCCGACCCATGACACCACCATGCCTTGACGTGACACCACTGTGGTGTCACTATGGTGGCATGGAACTTGGACAATACGTCAGCGACCTGCAGCGCCAGTTAGTGGATGCCGCGGAGAACGGCACGGAGAATACCCGCGCCGTCGCCGAGCGGCTCGCCGCCGGACTCGATGCCGCGGTGCGGCTCGTGCTGCTCGACGCTCTGTCGGCCGCGGCCGGCGAGATCACCCGTGACCTCGCCCCCGGATCGGTTGACATGCGGCTGCGCGGACGCGAGATCGAGTTCGTCGTTACCCAGCCGAACACGGAGCCGGACAGCGACGAGCGGCCCGCCGCAACCGTCGACCTCGACGACACGAGCACCTCGCGCACCACGCTCCGCCTGCCGGACGCCCTCAAGGCGCGGGTGGACGAGGCTGCGGCGGCCGACGCCATGTCCGTCAACACCTGGCTGGTCCGTGCGATTGCGGCCGCCCTCCAACCCAAGCAACGACGATCCACGCAGCGCACGCTGCGCACCGGCGACAACTTCGCCGGTTGGGCGCGCTAACCCGCTCAGCCACCACCGTCACCATTCACCAACCACGCGGACCCGCGGGGTAATACGAACACGCCCAGAGAAAGGCAGGCTTCAGCATGCCCACCTACAACACCCCCGGCCCGATCGACCTCGCCATCAACCTGCAGGTCGGCGCGATCGATGTCTTCGCCAGCGACCGCTCCGACACGGTGGTGACCGTGTTGCCGACCAACCCGGAGAAGGCGGTGGACCGCCGAGGCGCGCAGGACACCACGGCCGACTTCGACGGCCAGCGGCTCACCATCACAGGCCCGCGGCCCCGCATCAGCTGGATCGGCCCCACCGAGTCGGTCGATGTAAAGGTCGAACTGCCGACGGGATCGCGGCTCGCCGCCGAGATCGCCGTCGGCGGCCTGCGTACCGTAGGTCGCCTCGGCGCCACCCGCATCAAGAGTTCTCTCGGTCCCGTGGATGTCGACGCGACCGGCGACCTATGGCTGCGCGCCTCGCACGGCAACGCGACCGTGGGCACTGCCGACGGCGGCGTCGAGATCACGGCCGACCACGGTCAGATCCGGGTCGGCACGGTCACCGGCGATGCGATCCTCAAGGCCTCGCACGGCACCATCCGGGTCGGGGACTCCGGCGGCGACCTCGACGCGAAGCTCTCCTATGGCGACCTCGAGATCACGAATGCACGCGCCTCCGTTACGGCAAAGACCGCCTACGGCAGCATCTCGCTGGCCGAGGTCTCGAGCGGTTCCATCCAGGTGGAAAGCGGCTTCGGCCAGGTCACCATCGGCGTGCGGCCCGGCGTTGCCGCCTGGCTGGACCTGTCCTCGAAGGCCGGGCACGTACGCAACGAGCTCGACGGCGACGGCACCCCTGACGCGTCCGAACAGACCGTCGAAGTGCGCGCACGCACACAGCACGGCAACATCAACATCCGGCGCGCGCGGTGAATCCGGACAACCAACAGAAGGGAACCACACACATGAACACGCCAGCGATCGCAGTCCACGGGCTGCGGAAGTCCTACGGCGGCAAGGTGGTGCTCGACGACGTCGACCTCACCGTCAACGCCGGCACCGTCACCGCGCTGCTCGGCCCGAACGGCGCCGGAAAAACGACCACCGTGCACATCCTGGCCACGCTCGTGCGGCCCGACGCCGGAACGGCCTTCGTCAAAGGATGCGACGTCGTGCGCAACCACGACGGCGTGCGCGCCGCGATCGGCCTCACCGGCCAGTTCTCCGCCGTGGACAAACTGCTCACCGGCGAGGAGAACCTGCTGCTGATGGCGCGGCTGCGCCACCTCGGGGCGAAGCGCTCGAAGACCAGGGTGGCCGAGCTGCTCGAGCAGTTCGACCTCGTCGACGCCGCCCGCAAGCCGCTCGCCACCTACTCCGGCGGGATGCAGCGCCGGCTCGACCTCGCGATGACCCTCGTCGCGACCCCGAGCGTGATCTTCCTCGACGAGCCCACCACGGGCCTGGACCCGCGCAGCCGCCACACCATGTGGGACATCGTGCGCAGCCTCGTCGCGGACGGCACGACCGTCCTGCTCACCACCCAGTACCTCGACGAAGCGGACGAACTCGCGGACCGCATCGCGGTGCTCGACGGCGGCCGCATCGTTGCCGACGGGACGCCGGACGAGCTCAAGCGCCTGGTCCCCGGCGGGCACATCCGGCTCCGGTTCGCGGACGCCGCGGCCCTCGACACCGCCTCCCGCCTGCTCGAAGAGTCAGATCGCGACGACGCCGGGCTCGCGCTCACCGTGCCCAGCGACGGGGGGATCGGCACGCTGCGCACAGTCCTGGACCGCCTCGGTGCGGCCGACGTCGAGGTTGACGACCTCAGCATCCACACCCCGGACCTTGATGACGTGTTCTTCGCGCTCACCGGCCGGGCAGACACGAAGGGAACCGCGTCATGACCACCATCACCGCCCAACCCAAGACCGCGCCGGGCACCGGCCGGCAGTCGCACGTCGTCGCCGACTCGATCACGATGCTGCACCGCAACCTGCTGCACATGGTGCGCTACCCGGGCCTGTCCGTGTTCACCATCGTGGGGCCGGTGGTGCTCCTGCTGTTCTTCGTGTTTGTGTTCGGCGGCACCCTCGGGGCCGGCCTGCCCGGCGCCGATCCGGCCGGCGGGCGGGAAGCATACGTCGCGTACATCATGCCGGGCATCCTGCTGCTGACCATCGCCGGCAGCGCCGGCGGGACCGCGACGACGGTTGCGATGGACATGACCGAGGGCATCACGGCGCGGTTCCGGACGATGGCGATCTCGCGGGCTGCGGTGCTCGCCGGGCACGTGCTGGGCAACACCATCCAGGCGATCATCGCCGTCGCGCTGGTGCTCGGTGTCGGCCTGTTGATCGGCTTCCGCCCGACGGCCGGACCGGCCGAGTGGATCGCCGCCGCCGGTCTGCTGGTGCTGATCGCGTACGCGATCAACTGGCTCGGAGTGGCCATGGGCATGCAGGCGAAGTCGGTGGAGACAGCCAGCAATTGGCCCCTCCTGCTGACCTTCCTGCCCTTCCTCAGCAGCGGCTTCGTGCCGACCGCGTCGATGCCGGAGTGGCTGCAGTGGTTCGCGCAGTACCAGCCGTTCACGGCGTTCATTGAGGCCATCCGCGGGCTGCTGCTGGGCACCCCGCTCGGTTGGAGCCCCGCGCTCGCGATCGGATGGTGCGCGGTGATCGTGGTCGCCGGGTACGCCTGGTCGATGACGATCTACGAGCGGAAGTCGGTGCGTTGAGCCCAGGCATCCGGTAACTGCCGGCGGCCGCGGGTTCATCGCGGCCGCCGGTTCTGTCGGCCACGTGAAGGCCTGCGAGAAGCTCGGCGACTTCCTCTATGTCGACGGGAGGTTTATCTGAGGGGGATCTCTCGCGGCACGGGTGTGTGCCCCATGCGGTGCGTCCGCTCCGTCAGGTAGAGCCGGTGTGCTGTGATAACCAACGCAAGCCATGCGGCGCCGAGGGCCCAGGCGGCAAGGACATCCGTGAGCCAGTGGTGGCCCAGGTAGACCCGGCTCAGGCCTATGGTTGCTGCGAAGAGTCCTGCCAGGAGTGCTGTGATGATCCTGGCGCGGGGAGACCTCAGGCGGAGGATGATGAGGTACGCGACGATGCCGGCGATAACCACCGCGTTCAGCGAATGGCCGCTGGGAAAGGACGCCGAGTGTTCATACGGCGGAACGGCATCGGTCAGTGGGGGTCGGGTCCTCCCAATGAGCGATTTCCCCGCGATAGTCATGAGCAGCGACCCGGCACCAGCGATGACGATGAGGATGACAGGGGTCCAGGAGCGGCGTCGCAGAGCCAGGGTTGCCATGACAGCCAGCGCGAGGAGCGGCATGCCGATGGTCCCGCCGATGTCGGTATACGCAGTGGTGATGATGTCCAGGGCGGGGGAGCGAACCGTCTTGGCCGTGGCCAGGACTGGATGATCCAGGCCGGCCACTCCGTCAGCTTCAACAACGGATTCGTAGACCTGGGCGAAGACCGCCGTGAGGGAGATAGCCAGGGCCGCGCCGATGGTCAGCGTCAGGATCAGGGTCGCGTGCGCGCCGAGCACGCGGCTGGCACGTCCGACAACAACGGCGAGGTGCTGGCCAAGCCGAGTGTCCCAGCGCGTAAGGTCATTGCCGCCGACGAAGCGGTCCTGTTGGACTTCGCCCTGCTCGCCGGCCTGGGGCGGTTGCCGATTGTCCAGTGTCACGTTTCTTGCCCCTCGTTCAAGACCGAGCGTGTCGGGAATTTTTGCAAGGAATTCACGAACCGGGAGAGTTGGTCCCGAAGGATTTCCCATCCGTCGAAGTCTGCGGAAATGGCGGCGCTCTCAGCCTCGCGGGCTGCGCTGAGGGCGGCCGTCCCGGCCTCGGTTATCTCAACATGGAACTGACGGCGGTCCTGTGGATTTCGTTTCCTCGTGACCAGGCCTCCCGCCTCCAGCCGCGCCAGGACGCGGCCCAGGGTCTGGCTTTGAACGTGGACCGCAGCGGCAAGCTGTTCCTGATTCATGGGGCGCAGTGCCACGCCTCCGAGGGCAATGACGGCGGCACGGGTCAGGCCCAGGGGTGCGAGTGCCTCGTCCCAGCGGCGCTGAACCAAGCGGGCGGCTGTGATGAGAAGCAGGTAGCCGTCCCGGGCGGGGGTCTCAGGGTCGAGGGGCACGGATGGCGGCCTTCCTTGGCGGAACAAAGGTCAAACAGGGAGGGCAGGCCAGGGCCGGCGTTAGTCGTCACCCTGGCCCGCCCCGATCGCTATCGGCGGGCGGCGTCGTCGCCGTCGGTTTCGATGCGCTCCTTGCGGACTTCCTCATTGACGGTCACTTCGTCGGTCACGGTTTCCGTGTCGAGACGGACGCGTTCTACCGGGACCGTTTCCTTTTCCACGACGGGGCGCTCCTCGTGGAGGACGACTTCGTGTTCTTCCTCGCTGATGCCCGGGCCGGACAATGCCGCCCCGCGGTTGGCATCGGTGATGGGTTCACGTTCGATCCGCACCTCTTCACGCTGCACCGGAACGGTCTGGGTGACATTTTCGGTGGTGACGTACTTGCGCAGCCGCACCCGACCGGTGGCTTCCCTTTCGGTGCCAACGTTCAGGCGCTCCTCCGAGCGCGTCATGGCGTCGTCGGTAGTGGGACCTGAGGTGTCGCGGCCTACGGTGCCGCCCTCGGTATCCGTGAAGCCTGCTTCGCGGTGGTCTGCGTCCCGGCCAGCGGTTGCATCGGTGTAGGTCTGGCTTCCTCCGCCCAGGCTGTAGTGGGCGTAGAGCCGCTCCTCTTCGGCAGGCTCGAGGTGCCCGTCAACGTCTACCCGCGGGGCGTCCTTGACCTGGTCCTTGGTGTAGGGGACCACGATGTCGTCCCCTTCGGCGCGCGCCCCTTCCAGCGGAACGAAGGATTCCGAGGTGCCGAACAGTCCGGTCCTCGCCGTTACCCACGTGGGCTGGCCGTTGTCGTCGTCCACGTAAACCTGGCTGATGGATCCGATCTTGTCCCCATCAGTGGAAAGGATGTTTCCGTTGCGCTGAAGCAGGTCATCGATATGTTCCTTGGCGAGCATGAGGTCTCCTTGGATCTGTGATGCGGGTTGGGGTGCAACGACTTCGAGTGAACGTTGCAGGACCTACCATAAGCATGCTTAGTAACGACTTGGCAAGCCTGCTTACTATTTTTCTTCAATCGTGCGCCAGGGCCGCGCAGGCCTTGCGGAATAAACAGAAAGTATGCTTAGTATCTAACTAGTAACCGTGCTTACTAATTCACCGGCATCGCTGGTTCACGCTTGACCTGCGGACCCTTTCTGGAAGAGAGCAACGATGACAGACAACCAATGGCCCCAGACGACTCCCTCGGCATCCACGGACGAGTACCTGAGCACCGGGGCAGTGCCCTCCGGCGGCGTGGCGAGCTCCGCATCCGCGAAAGAATCAGTGAAAGACGAAGCCGCAGCAGTGGCAGGGCACGCCGCGGGGGAAGCGAAGAACGTCGCTCAAACCGCCAAAGTGGAGGCCGCAAACGTCGCCTCGGAGGTAAAGGCCAGCACTCGCGACCTGCTGCACCAGGCAAAAGCCGACCTGACGGATCAGGCAGGCACGCAGCAGCAAAAGGCCGCTGAGGGGATCCGCACCATCTCCTCGCAGCTGCACACCATGGCCGACGCCTCCGACCAGCCCGGCATCGCGGCTGACCTCATCCGCCAGGCCGCGGAACGCTCCCAGTCCGTGGCTTCCTGGCTTGAAAACCGCGATCCGGGATCTCTGTTGGAGGAAGTGAAGTCCTTCGCGCGTCAACGCCCGGGGACATTCCTCCTGGTCGCAGCCGGCGCCGGCATGCTTGCCGGCCGACTTGGACGAAGCCTGCAAGCCGGAGCCCCGGAGACGCAGCAGGCGGCATCGAAACCCGCTCACCTGTCCTCCCCGGCAGTAGCCCCGGTCCACCAGGAGACGGTTATCGCCGCCGGCTCCGGCGACCGGTTCTTCGATGAGCCGGGCCTTCCCGGCACGGCGGGTCCTGTTTCGACCCAAACATTGCCGGCCGGCACTGCAGCCGATACCACCCTTCGGGACAACGTTCCCTTCCCGAGCCGGGACGGTGGCCAGGTATGAGCCACCAGGTACCAGAAGCACCTCCCACCGCCGCGCACGTGAAGGCCGAAGCCTCGTCCCTGGGGGACCTCCTCGGGGACGTGACGAGGGACATGTCCACCCTGATGCGCCAGGAAGTCGAACTGGCCAAGGTCGAGCTGAAACAGTCCGCCACCCGGGCCGGTAAAGGCAGCGGCATGCTGGCCGGTGCCGGCGTCGCTGGACACTTCGTGCTGGTGTTCCTCTCCGTGGCGCTTTGGTGGGCGCTCGGCGACCTGATGGGCCACGGGTGGTCCGCCGTCGTCGTCGCCATCGTCTGGGGCATCGTTGGAGCCGTCCTTGCCTCCAGGGGCCGGAAGGAACTCAACGCGATCAAGGGCATGCCGCAGACCGCCGAGACCCTGCAGGAAATCCCACCCACGCTTAAGCCCAATTCTTAGATCCAGCGGAGGAAACAGTATGAGTGAAAACCCGGATGTCATCCGAGCAGATATTGAAGCAACCCGCGCCCGCCTGGGCACCAACGTGGACGCTGTCGCCGACAAGGTCACGCCGTCGCATATCGTCCAGCGGCAAACCGACAAGGTCAAGGACGCCGTCTTTGGAGTGAAGGAGAAAGTCATGGGAGCTGCGGACCACACCGCCGACAATGTGCACTCGGCCAAGGACAGCGCCGGGTCGCACCTCGGCGACGCCGGCGCAGCGATAGGCGACGCCCCTGCGCAGGTCAAGACCAAGACGCAGGGGAACCCGTTGGCCGCCGGGCTGATCGCTTTCGGCGCCGGTCTCCTGGTGTCCTCCCTGATTCCGGCCAGCCAGAAGGAACGTGAAGCCGCCGACGCCCTCAAGACGGCGGCCGAGCCGCTCACCACGGAACTGACGGAGGCCGCCAAGCACGTGGCCGAGGGACTCAAGGAGCCCGCCCAGGAAGCCATGGAGAACGTCAAGGCCACCGCGGCGGACGCCGCCGATCACGTCAAGACCGACAGCCAGGGCGCCGTGTCCGATGTGAAGGACAAGGCCGCCGAGGCCAAGGACAACGTCCAGCGGGCCTGAGGCCGCAACTGAATACGGCCGGCTGCCCTCGCTGACGCGAGGGGTGGCCGGCCATTTCGCTTAACCCCGGAAGGATTGCTCGGCGTCACCATCGTGAACCTGCTGACGGCGGCGTCATCGTCTCGCTGCTGTGGCTCTGGATCCTGAACATGTCGCTGCTGTTCGGTGCCGAGTTCGACGCCGAGATGGAGCGTGGACGGCAGCTTCAGGCCGGCATCGAGGCAGAGGAGACCATCCAGCTGCCGCCCCGGGACACCAAGCAGAGCGACAAATTGCAGGCAAACGAACAGGAAGATATCCGGCGCGGCCGCGAACTGCGGGAACAGCGCGGCGACGCGGTCAGGAGCTAGTTTCAGCGCCTGCCGTAGGATTCCAGCGCGCGAAGCAGGGGAGTGGTGCCGGCTTTCAGAAGGTCCACGGGGCGGGAGCCGGCAAGGTCCCGGCACGGAGTGACCATCCAGACCGTGAAGTAGTTGTGCGGGATCTTGAGCTCGAGCGCACGTTCGAAGAGCACAACTACCGGCGGCCTGAGGTGTCCGCCGGGGAGGAACTGGAATCCCGGGCAGAAGGTGCCGTCGTCGATGAAGACCCTCACGAGCTGCTGCATCACCGGTTCCGGGTCCTCCATGAGTTCGGAGAGGCGGCGGTGGACCTGTTCCAGGGCCGGCAGCGTGAATTCCTTTCTGATTCCCTCCCATGTTTGCTCGCTGATGGGTTGACGGTTCGCTGGCACTGGTGCCTAGTCGCTGTCACTGATGTGCTCAAGGAACCACACAGGAGAGAGCGGTTCACGGCGCAGGGTAAAGGTCTGCAGCGGCGACGTCGAGCCGAGGCGGGCGTGCACGCGCCAGTGTTCGGTGCTGCCCAGGCCGCCGCTGCCCGCGACGGGAGTACGCCGGGTGTCCCAGCCGGCGCCACTTCCGGACCAGTGCTGGGATTCAGTGCCGGGATCGACAACCCAGATCCGTCCGTCATGCCGGATGGCAAGGGGCTTGCCGTCCGGGTCGGTCCGGACCTGCAGGGCGTGGGTCGGGGCGGGCGCTTCGGGTGCAAGGGTCATGGGGGTTCTTTCGGGGAGCAGTTCAGTGCGGCGGTGCGGGCGTGTGTTGGGTTTAGGCGGCTTTGACGAGCGGGAGTTCGTCCCAGTGGGTGGTATAGCGGGGGGAGAGCATGTCCCGTTTCATGGTCCAGTCCGGTCCGCCCCGGATTCCGGCGTGGCCGAGGCCGATGGAGCCACGGCCGTACCGGCGGGTCACGTCCTCCAGGAGAGTGCCGACGCGGCGTTCCTCGTGCGGATTCTCGAAGAGGGACAGGGGTGCCTGGTTGCCGGTGGGCCGCAGGTCGGTGACCATGATGCCGGCCCTGGCGTACCTGATGCCCTCGTGGATGTGGGGGAGGAGCGCATGGGCGGCCCTGGTGAGCAGGACCGGGTCCGCGGTGGGCATCGGCAGTGGCACGCAGACCGAGGGGTAGGAGGTGTCTTTCGGGTTGAAGTGTGACGTGCCGGCGAACGCGGTCAGCACCTTGGCCTGCAGTCCGTGTTTGGCCAGCCGCGCCGATGCCTGCTGGCCGTAGACGCTCATGACCTGCCGCATGCCGGCGGCGGTGGTGATGGGGGTGGCGAAGGAGCGGGAGAAGATGAGCTGGTCCCGGCCGATCCGTTCTTCCTCCATCGGGATGCACGGGGTTCCCTGCAGTTCCAGGACGGTGCGCATCATGACCACGGAGAAGCGGTCCCGGATCATGACCGGATCGGCCCGCGACAGGTCAAGGATGGACTGGATGCCGAGGGCGTTGAGCCGCTTGGTGAGCCGGGTGGCGACGCCCCAGATCTCGATCACGGACAGGCGGCGCATCAGTGATTCCCTGTCGGCAGCGGCCACGGAGTCCCAGTGGCAGACCCCCTCGAAGGCCGGGTTGTTCTTGGCCCATTTGTTGGCCAGTTTCGCCAGGGTCTTGGTCCCCGCGATCCCGACGCAGACCGGTACCCCGACATTCCGCCGCACGGCTGTCTTCATGGTCCGGCCCAGGGCCAGGAGTTCTCCCGGGGTGCCTTTGACGCCGAGGAAGGCCTCGTCGATGCTGTAGACCTCCAGCCAGGCCGAGTACCGGCCGAGCAGTTCCATCACCCGGGCGCTGATGTCCCCGTACAGTTCGTAGTTGCTGGAGAGGGCAACGAGTCCCCATTCCTTGGCCCGCGGGGCGAGTTTGAACCACGGCTCGCCCAGGGCGATGCCGAGGGCCTTGGCTTCCGCGGACCGCGTGACGGCGCAGCCGTCGTTGTTGGACAGGACGACGACGGGCCGGCCCTCCAAGGACGGGTCGAATGCCCGCTCGGCCGAGGCATAGAAGCAGTTCACGTCCACATGTGCAATCTGCGGCATCCGCCGCATCGTGGCCGGCTTAGACATCGCGCACCTCACACATGGTGCAGGCACCGGGTCGCGACGCCCCAGATGACCAGATCCGCGACTGACGGGACCCGGATGTCCGGGTACGCCGGGTTCTCCGCCTGCAGCACCACCCCGGTTCCGGTGACCCGCAGCCGTTTGATGGTCAGTTCCCCGTCCAGGACGGCGATGACCACGGACCCGTCCTTGGGCTCCAGGGCCCGGTTCACGATCAGTTCATCGCCGTCGCTGATGCCGGCGCCTTCCATCGAGTCCCCGGACACCCGCACGACGTAGGTGCTGGTGATGTCCTTGATCAGGTGCTCATTCAGGTCAATCCGGCCATCAAAGTAGTCCTGCGCCGGCGACGGGTACCCCGCCGCGACTGGGACCGGAGAGATCAGCACGGATAGCAACGACATGCCCGCATCTATCACGCGGGGACCGACAACAACGCCCACAACACACCTTTATTCGAATATATGTTCGATTCATTCAGTGTAGCTGGACGGGCCGACAAAAGACCTACCTTGCTGGGCAACGGGATGTCGGTCGGCGATCTGGTGGTTTTGGCCAACCCATCGGGACCACCTGCTGCGCCGGGACCCTAACAGGGCCGTCTAGCAGCACGGCGGAGCGTCTGGCCCTGGAGTTAACGCCATGCACAAGGGCGATCACCCGAGAGAGAAAGAATCGAATCGAAGCTGGCGCGGCTCACAGTTCACCCGGGGCGCGCGTTCGGTTAGGCGGTATCTATCCAGTAGCGGCGCTTACCTTTGCGGGTGTCCTCGTAGATGCCGCCGTTCTTTTCGATGGTCGCCCGGGAGCCGGCGTTGTCCTCTTGGTAAGCCTCGCGGTCCAGGCCTTCCCATTCATACTGTTGGGTCCAAAACGGTGGGATTAAGGGATTCAACCCCTGGCTAGGGTCCCCGGACTCTCGCAGTTCCGCCGGGGTGGGATGGTGCGTCGGATCTTCAATCAGGTACCAGCTCCACGCCTGATCCCAAGACGTTTTCCAGCGCCTGGCCCAAGCGGAGGCATCAGCTGATTCTGGCATCCGGGAATGACCGCAGTCTGGTACGGGGCTTAGGGGCGGGATATCCAGGTCGCCGGCTATGGACCACGCCTGCCGGACAAACAGCAGCAGGGTCAGGTGGTGTGGGTCGTCATTGACGCGGATCAGCATGTCGTGCGGCCACGGGTTGTCCGGTTCCGGCATGCTCCATTGCATTTTCGTTCCCCCGTACGAATACAGCCCACGTGGCCGAAGTGCGTTCAGCATCGCACCGACTTCACGCCCTGTAAGCGGAGCTCAGTTCATTCGAGGGGACCCACAGCGGAACCCGGAGATCCGCCGTCCGATCAGCGTTCTACCAACTCTTCGCCGTGCCTTCTAGGCCAGGTCGGGGGAACTGCTCACGATGTAGTCCAATGCGGCGGGACCGGACATGGCAAGGGTGTTGTCATCCGGCTTGATCCGGCGGCCTGCAAGGGCCGCCCAGAGGGCGTCGGCAGGCTCCGGCTGGCTCTGGTTTATCAGGCACCAGCTGGTGTACAGGCCGTACAGCTCCTCCTGGTCCAACCCGCCGTCGGTTTCCCGGTCTTCGGTCAACGCCTCTGCGAGGAACCGGTCAAAATGCGCGCTCATATCCGTTCCCTTATCTCGTTCGCATCGCTAGGACGCTCCGCTGCCAACGCTGTGCGGCCGGGTCACCGCCCGGCTGCCAACGTTGAATTTATGTCAGGAAGACAGCTCTGTCCAGTTCGGCTTCACGGACGCCGTAACGGCTGGCCGACAGACCCTAACGGGAGGGCGTTCGGAAGGTGCCTCGGCGGGTGGCCGGCTCTTGGTACCACGGGCCCGGCGCCGACAGGAAGTATTACCGCTGGCTGGAATACTGGGGCAATGACTCTTGCTGAATTGGATTTGCCGGGCGGCCCTTTCGCCATCAGGCAGGCTGACGCATCTGATGTGGGGCCGATCGTTGCGCTTCTGGCAGCCGACCAGCTGAGAGCCTCTGTCGAGTCGATTGCGATCGGGGACCGGTATCCCTACGAACTTGCCTTCCAGGCAATCGACGCCGATG
>JBKPBZ010000246.1:0-37749 GCA_046727115.1 Actinomycetota bacterium
TGATCTCAGGCATGGCCGCCGTGGAGACGGCCATCCCGAGCCTGGCCGGTGCCCTGCTCGGCGTCGCCATGGCGATCGTATGCAGGCCGGCCGCAGCCCAGATTCCCGTCAATGGCACCAGAGTGTTCCTGGCCGATTTCACCTTTGGCGCCGGATTCGCGGCGACCGCAGTCGCGCTCGTGGTGGCCGCCTGCGCGCTGGTCGCCGCCAGGCGTACCGCCAAGACTGGAATTGGCCCGCTCGGAGCCACGCGGGCCATGCACGAGAAAACCCCCACACTGCGGCGGGCCCTGCCGTTGCTGGCGGGGCTGGCGGCCATGGCGACCGGGACCGTGTTGGCCAAGGTCGACATGGACGGCAACCCATGGACTTCTCCGCTGCTGATCGGCGGGTTCGCGCTGACCGCCGTCGGCGTCGTCACCATTGGCCCATGGCTGACCCGCCTGGTCAGCACCATCGGCCTGCGCCGGGCCCGCAGCGCGGCGGCAGTCATCGCCGCCAGCCGAATCCGCCAAACCCCCGTTGCCACTTTCCGTTCGGTGTCCGGGTTGGTCGTTGCCGCCTTCATGGTCTCCGTCTTCGCCGGCGGAGTCAGCGCGATTGAGACCCTTGATGCGCCCGAGGCGCGTCCCGGGCTGCTCCAGCCAACCGGCGTCTACGCATTGTTGGCGCCCGGCTATACGCCTGCCCACGTGTCTTCCGTCGCGCAGGACGCCCAGGAAATTGCCGGCATCCGCGACGTCACCATCGGATACGCCCGGACTGCACTGGGGCACGGGGAGGACATGGACATCTACATTCCGGCCGGGGATGCCCCAACGTTGGGGTTCCGGGAGACCCTGGCGGAACAAGTAGCGGCCTTCGACGCGTCGTTCTTGAACTCCTGGACCACCACTCCGGTTCCGCTCACGGCCGCGCCCGTCCATAGTTTGGCCGGCCTGGTTCCGGTTGTGATGGTGGCAGGCACCGACGGGACGCCTGAGGCGGTCGACCGTGCGCGCACCGCGTTGAACACCTCCGGAGTGACGGCCACGCCTGCCACCTCCCGCGCGGACCTTGCGGTGATGACCACTACCCGTCTCATCCAGGGCCTGGCGGCCCTTGCCTACCTCGGCATCTTCGTCGCCGTCGTCGTTGCCGGAATTTCGCTGGCTGTGTCCACCGCGGCCGCGATCCTGGACCGGAAACGCGTGCTGGGCCTGATGCGGCTGATGGGCATGCCCGTGGCCGTTGTTCGCAGGATCATCGTCCGGGAGGCCGCTGTGCCCCTCTTGGCGGTGCTTCTGCTGTCCGCCGGGCTCGGGTTCTTCGTGGCATGGCTGATGATCATGTCATTCGGCCGGGGGCGGACCATCACGTGGCCCGGCCCTGAATACTACGCCGCACTGTCCTTCAGTCTTCTGCTCGCGCTGACCGCAGTGGCGGCTACCTTCGGACTCGTCCGCTCCAACACCGCGATCACGGCCACCCGATTCGAGTGAGATCGCAACCTGCTTTGGAGGCGTCCCGGGTTCAGCCTTCACGGTCCGTGCAGTAGACCTCGGTGCCAGTCGGCCGGGCGATCTGGAAGCAGGAGTGGCCGGAATCGTCGCCGGACGGCTTTGACGGACCACGCCATGAGTGTGGCGCAGGTCATCGCCGCAGTTCAGGCCTAGGATCAACCAAATGATGCCGGGACGAATCGACGCCGCTGACGGGAAGAACGCTCTCAGCGTTGACGCAGGGATACTCGAAAGCGTCTGGCGTCCGGGTTCCTTTGTGGACGCCGACGACGCCAGGGACGCCATGCTTGCTGTGGAACGCATCACCGGCGGGACGCCGATGCCGATGCTCTCTGAGATGACCGATGTCGTGTTCAGTGCGGCAGCCCGATACCAGTTCGCACAAAGCACGGGCGTGGTGGCCATCGCGGTCCTCGGATCCAGCACAGTCGACCGGGTCATCGCTTCCGCCACCAGCCGGGAGACCAAATACCCGCACGAGTTCTTCACCTCAAGGACCGCCGCAATCACGTGGCTGAAAGACGTCATCAGCGGCCGCGATTAGGAAGTGGCGGTGCAGGGTTGGGGAAGGATTCGCGCACGATCAGAGACAGACCGGTCTTTCCCGTTGTAAAGTTGCTTCACGTTCTTCCGCCCCCGCTTGCTCCACCGTTCTATCAACGGCTTTAGGGATCGTAGCCGGTTCCGGGCTCTGCCGGAACGGGAAACAAAGGATTAGGCAAATGTCCATTGAGTCCATTGAGTTGTCGGCACGTCCGAAACACCCCAAGGAGGATCCGTCCGCGGATCCGTGGGAGAAGGGACCGGAGGGCAGTAGGGTACGGGGGATACGCCTGCAGGCCGCCGAGATTATCGCCGCGGTGCTGTCCGATTCCGCGCCGGGACAGGCCCGTGCCCGGGATCAGCTGTATCGCCTGATGCAGGCCAACCCGGGCCGACCGGAAGTTGCGCTGGCGGCACACCTGATCGCTCTCCGGGAGGCACCTGACCGGGGCCGCCGACCAGATCTGACACTCGTCCCTGATCAAGCGCCGGACGTCGAAACGCCGGCGCAGCCCTCGAGGCCAGGCGCTGGGCGGCTGCCCGGGCCCCGTCCGGCTGCCCGCCAACCCCTCTTGCATCATCGTCCCACTGAGCGGGTCCACTATGGCCGCCCAGATCGGGCCGGCGTCGGCGGCTTGTCCGGGGACGCAACCTAGACGCAACGAAGCAGCGAGCGCGTGACGATTTCGGCATTATGTGACCCGTTTCTGGAGCCAAGGGCTTAAAGTGGCCGGGACGTACCCAGACCACGAAGGGGACCAAACCCCATGGCTCGCATTTTCATTACCGGCTCGACCGACGGGCTCGGCCGCGCCACGGCCCGGAAACTCTTGAACGAAGGCCACGAGGTCCTGCTGCACGCCCGCACCCGGGCACGCGCGGCCGCCCTCGATGACCTCGCTCCGCAAGCGGCCGGCGTCGTCGTCGGTGACCTCAGCAGCGCCGCCGAAACCCGGGACCTCGCCGAACAGGTCAATGCGCACGGGCGGATGGACGCCGTCATCCATAACGCCGGCGTCTACCTCTCGCCGGGCCGCGTCGCGACCCCGGAGGGACATTCCCGCACTCTGGCGGTCAATGTGCTCGCCCCCTACCTGCTCACTGCACTCATCGAACGGCCCGGCCGCGCGATCTACGTCAGCAGCGGCATGCACCACGCGGCCGGCGGCAATCTCCAGGACATCGATTGGACCGAACGGCGCTGGAGTGCCAGCTCCGCCTATTCCGAAAGCAAGCTCTATGTGACGGCACTCGCCGCCTCGATCGCCCGGCACTGGCCCCAGGTGCTCAGCAACGCCGTTGACCCCGGTTGGGTCCCCACCAAGATGGGCGGCCCCGGCGCCCCTGACGACCTGGCCATGGGCTACGACACCCAGAGCTGGCTGGCCGTCAGCAATGACCCTGCCGCGCTGGTCTCCGGCTGCTACTGGTACCACCGACGGATGCGGAAGCCTGCACCGGAGGTGAGTGACACTGCCTTTCAGGACCGGCTCACCGGCAAACTTGCCGAACTTACGGGCGTAGCGCTTTTCTGAAGTGCAGGACAAACACGCCACGAATCAGGCGGGCGCTCCGGGTTCTTGTCGGTTCGCTGCGGCCCGGCTCCGTGGCAACAGGAATCCGACCGCGACAAGCCAGAGGAGCCCGCCGAACCGCCCGATGGGCAGCAGGAGCTGGAGCGGTTCAACCACCATGGACAGGAAGCTCAGCTCGGCCAAGGCGGCGATGACCAGACCGGCCCAGGCCAGCCAGCGCGGCACGAAGCGCAGGATGAGTGCCGGGACGGCGATCCCGGCTACGAGGAGCCCGAGTCCGACGACGAAGGCGACGCCGCCGGTGATGAACGCGAGAAACGACAGCGCGTGGGTCAGCGTCACGTCGGTAGTGATTTCCGGGCGGCTCAGGACCCAGGCCACGGCGGCCGAGAGCATGAGAAACGCCGAGGCCATGATGCCGCCAAAGAACCCGATCGCGGGCCCGGGAACGCGCACGCCGAGCCGAAGCTGCCGCGCGTAAACGGTGGCCGCGAAGATGCCCAGTGGAACCGCCGAGCCGAATTGGAACAGGCTGGCGAGCCGAACGGCATCGGGGTTCCCGTGGAAATATGCCGCGACCTGGCCGGCGGGAGAGAACGGCGAGACAAACGTCTGGCCGCCAGCGAGGATTGCGCCGCTGAGCAGGCCGGCAACCGTGAGTCCCAGACTCACTGCGGCCAGGATGCCGGGGTTGGGGCCGCCGGCCCGTGTCCTTGGAAAGGTGTGCTGGGGGGATAGCTCAGTCATGATCGCTTCTTTCCGATAATTACGTCACAACTAAAATGATTCACTCGTTGAATGATTCTGTCAATGGCGTAATATTGGGGCATGGACTTACCGGATCCGGCGCGGTCGAAGCGAACCGCTTTCCTGCTGTCCCAGCTCGGGGCGTTGGCATCTGCACGCTTCGCCGAGCGCACACGCGAGTTGGGGCTGACCCCGAGCGACGCCGGCGTCCTCCGCCTGCTGGGCCGCACTCCCGGGCTGAGCCAGCGGTCCCTGGCCGACCGCCTGGGTGCGGTGCCGAGCCGGGTTGTTCCCCTCATCGACTCGCTGGAAGCGCGAGGCTTGGTAGCCCGAGCCCGCAGCAGCACCGACCGGCGGAACTACGAGCTTCGACTGACGGACGAGGGCACGAAGGTGCTGGGCAAACTGCGCGGGATCGCCGAACGGCATGAGGCCGAGCTCCTGGCCCCGCTCACCGGCGAACAGTCTGCGCAACTGGGGAGCCTGTTGGCCAGGTTGGCCAGCGCCCACGCCCTCGACGCGGACCTCCATCGGGACACGAACCTGGGGTGAACCGCAGTTGTCCGCACGGATTGGTTGTCCAGGGAAACAGTGCTTTTCAGCCGGCGGGCACTGTGGGATCATCCCGATATGGGCGAAAATACTGAACCGCGGGTGACCTTGCCCTCCGGCCCCGAGCGTCTGAAGGGCACGCATCACCGCGACGTTGATGACTACGGAAGTCCTATCACTCAGCAGCTTCGCATTGTCGGCCAGCGGCGCCGCGAAGCCGAAGAAAAGCTCGACCGGCACCTGCAGGAAGCACGGAAGAGGCACTGAGGGGCATGGGGCGACGAAAGGCAGGCGCCCCTGGGGCGCCTGCCTTCCTTTTTCGCGTCCGGACTATTTGGCGGCTATGGCGTAGGGCGAAGCCTCCTCGGACGTCGCCCTGGGCGCCGCCGCGGGTTCGGACTTGCGCTCCTTGAGGAAGTAGACGAGCGCGGCGGCGATTGTTGATGCCGCGGCGAGGGCGAAGAGTCCCGGTATGACGCTGCCCGTCTGTTCCTTGATGATGCCGAATCCAAACGGGGCCACGAAGCCACCAAGGTTGCCCAGCGAGTTGATGATGGCGATGGCCGGCGCCAGGATGACGGGGTGCAGGCCCGACTGGGGGATGGTCCAGAACAGCGGTGACGCGCTCTTGAATCCCATGGCCGCGACGGCCAGGAACACGAGGGCCAGCACGGGGGTGGCGACGGCCGCTGCGAGGGTGCCGACGGCGGCGACCAGGAGCGCGGCCACGAGCAGGGGCCGCTTGGATTTGGCTTTGTCCTGCCACTTGGCGGCGAAGTACATGGCGATCACGGCGCAGACCCAGGGGATGGCGGAGAGGAAGCCGACGCTCAGGTCCGTGGTCCCGGGGATCTGCTTGACGATGCTGGGCAACCAGAACGTGTTGGCGTAGATGGAGAGCTGCACGGAGAAGTAGATGCCGCAGAGAAGGAGAATCTGCGGGTTCAGCAGCATTTTCCAGCGGTTGATCTTTCCGCCGGGGTTCCCGCCGGGGGCGGTGGCGTGCTGGGCGTCCTCGTCCGCAATCGCCGCGCTGAGGGCAAACTTTTCGCCCGCCGTCAGCCATTTGGCATCCTGGATCTTGGCGTCAAGGACGAAGAAAACGGCGATGCCGACAACGACGGAAAGCAAACCTTCGAAGCCGAAGAGCCACTGCCAGCCGCGGAGGCCCAGGACGTCGTGGAGGCTGAGCAACATTCCGGCGATCGGGCCGGAGAGTGCGGCGGCGACCGAGGAGCCGGCGATGAAGATCGCTGTTGCCTTGCCCCGCTGCCCGGCAGGCACCCAGCGGGCGAAATAGAAGATGACTGCGGGGAAGAACCCGGCTTCCGCGGCGCCGAGGAGGAACCGCAGGGCGTAGAACATCGTCTCGTTCTGTACGAACACCATCAGGAAGGAGACGATGCCCCAGCTGACCATGATCCGGGCCAGCCAGACCTTGGCGCCGTACTTCTCCATCATCACGTTGCTGGGCAGTTCGAAGATCGCGTAGGCGATGAAGAACAGCCCGGCCCCGAACCCGTAGGCGGCAGCGCCGATCCCGACATCCGCCTGCAGATGTTCCTGGGCGTAGCCGATGTTGGAGCGGTTGAGCTGGTTGCACACCAACATGACGAGCATGATGGGGAGCACCCGCTTGAAGAACTTTTTCGTGGCAAAGGCCACGTCCGTGACAGCGTCGTCTACAGACTGCATGGAGATTTCCTTTTAATTGGCGAAGCTGGTCGGCTGGGGGCGAGGGCCTGATTGTGGCCCTCGCCACAGCGATGCTTCACTTTATGCGGCGGCGGTAATGCCCGTCCAACACATTATTTGCATTACGAGATACCTTCAGGGAATCAATCCCGTCCCCGACGCCCTGACCTCAGGCGTTGCCCGGTGCGGCGGCGCGCAGCCGGCGTCGGGAGTTCGCCAAATGACTCCGCATTGCCGCGGACGACGACGGTCCGTCGCCCTCCGCGATGGCGGCGACGATGGATTGGTGCTCCTGCACCACTTGATCGAAGTGCTCGGGCGCATGGTGCTCGTCGCCGCCGACGAGCCGGGCACGGGGCATCCCGATCATGGTCTGCCCTAGGGAGGCGAGGCAGTCGGAGTAGAAGGGGTTGCCGGAGGCTGCGGCAATGGCCCGGTGGAACTCGTAGTCAGCTTTCATGGCGTGCGCCGGGTGGGCCGCGCTGTCCTTGAAGTCTTCAAATGCCTTCCGCACAGCCGCCAGCTGCCGGTCGGTGTGATTCCTGGCCGCGAGGGCGGCGGCCTCGGACTCCACCGCGATGCGGAATTCCAGCTGCCACAGGCGGTCCTCCAGGGTGGCCACGGGGCGGCTCCCGGCGGACTGCGGCCCGTCCGGTGGCGGGGTCAGCGCAAAGCTGCCCCGCCCCCGTTCGGTTTCCACCAGTCCCTCGGCCTGCAGCCTGGTCAGGGCCGAGCGGACCACGGTCCGGCTGACGCCGAATTCGCTGATCAGGGTGTTCTCGCTGGGCAGCTTCGCACCCGGCGCAATGGCGCCGTCGACGATGCGGCGGCGAAGATCGCTGGCGAGGTCCGCAGTCAGGTTCCGGCTCATGGTTTCAAGGTTACTTGCCGAATTCCACTGACTCTGTTGTCCAGGCGCGGGCCTGCTCGCTGAGGGAGATGCCGAGCCCGGGGCGGTCCGGGACCAGCATGCGGCCGTCCTTGGTCTCGAGGCGCTCGTTGAACAGCGGATCGAGCCAGTCGAAGTGCTCCACCCACGGTTCGCGCGGGTAGGCGGCGGCAAGGTGGAGGTGGATTTCCATGGCGAAGTGCGGGGCGAGGCCGAGTCCGCGCTCGTCGGCCAGGGCGGCGAGGCGCAGGAACTGGGTGATGCCCCCGACGCGCGGGGCGTCGGGCTGGATGATGTCACAGCCGTTGGCGTTGATCAGTCCCTTGTGCTCCGCGACCGAGGCCAGCATCTCGCCGGTGGCGATGGGGGTGTCCAGGGCGCGGGCGAGCTCCGCATGGCCCTCGAAGTCGTAGGCGTCGAGCGGCTCCTCGATCCAGACGAGATTGAATTCCTCCAGCCGCCGGCCCATCCGCAGGGCGGTGGCACGGTCCCACTGCTGGTTGGCGTCGACCATCAGGGGCACGTCCCAGCCGATGTGCTCGCGGATGCCGGCGACGCGGCGCAGGTCCTCGGCGGTGTCCGGAAGGCCGACCTTGATCTTGATCCCGCCGATGCCTTCGTCCAGCAGGACGGTAGCGCGGGCCTTGACCTCGTCCAGGGAGGCGTTAAGGAAGCCGCCCGAAGTGTTGTAGGTCTGGACGGAGTCGCGGTAGGAGCCCAGGAACTTGGCCAGCGGCAGCCCGGCGCGCTTGGCTTTGAGGTCGTAGAGGGCGATGTCGATTGCAGCCAGCGCCTGGGTGGCCACTCCGGAGCGGCCGACGGACGCCCCTGCCCACAGCAACTTGGTGTAGAGCTTGCCGATGTCGTTGGGGTCCTCACCGATGATGCCTTCGGCAACTTCCTTGGCGTGCGCATACTGGGCAGGCCCGCCGGCGCGCTTGGAGTAGCTGAAGCCGATTCCGCTGTGTCCTTGTTCCGTGGTGATTTCGGCGAAAAGGAACACGACCTCGGTCATCGGCTTCTGGCGTCCGGTGAACACTTTCGCGTCGCTAATCGGAACGGCGAGCGGAAGCCTGGCCGTGGACAGCTTCACGTGGCGGATGAGATCAACGCTGGTCATGGTTCTCCCTGAAGTTCCTGCGAGGCAACTCCGCCCCGCTCAACTTAGGCTACAAGTCGGCCGCTTGTATAACAAGTGTTGCTTTTCCTGGAGCTCCACAATTACCCCAGCAGCCAGGCGATGACCAGCAAGGAGCCGGAACAGAGCAGAGTGGTGCACAGGATGACGTCCCGGGCCACGATCACGCCGCGGCAGTACGGGGAGGCGAAGAGAAAGACATTCTGGGCTGTGGGGAGCGCCCCCATGATCACAATGGCCAGCAGATGCTGCCCCTCGAGGCCGAAGACGAAGCGGCCAAGGGCCCAGACGATCACGGGCATGCCGGCGATCTTCAGGAAGGTGGCGACGAGCGATTCCGTGCGCCCGTCGCCCTTTTGCAGCGGGGCCTTGCCGGCCAGGGACAGGCCGAAGGCCAGCAGGACCATGGGGACGGCGCCGCCGGCGAGCATGTCGATGGGCTTGAGCAGCAGTTCCGGCAGGGACCATCCGGTCAGTGCGACGGCTGCGCCCAGCCCGGAGGCGATAATCATGGGGTTGGCGAAGGGCTGGAGCAGCAGTTTCTGCCAAGGGATCTTCGATCCCGACGCGAGGCCCAGTACGGTCAAATAGATCGGTGCCAGGACGAGGATCTGCGCCAACAGGACGGGAGCCACGTGCTGGGCCGTTCCCACGGCGTAGAGGGAGACGGGGATCCCGATGTTATTGGCATTGCCGTAGCTGCTGGCCATCGCCCCGACGGCTGTCTCCGCCACCGGGCGGCGGAAGAACAGGAAACTCAGCAGGGCATAGAGCAGCCCCGCTGCCGCTGCGGAGAGCAGCGCCAGCGGGGCATCAGTTCCCAGCGCGGCCCGGATATCACTTCCGGCCACCACCGTGAACAGCAGTGCCGGGTTGGTGACATAAAAGGCGGTGCGGGTCAGGGCGCCCTGGACCTCCGGTCCGAGGATCCGGAGCCGGGCCGCGAGATATCCGACGGCGATGACGGAGCCGACAATCAGTATGCCGGTGAGAACGCCGCCCAAAATTCGCCCTTACCCTAGCTCTTCACATTGACTTGCCTGTCCCGGCCGGGATTGCTTCAGCGGACGAGGCAGGGCCGCTTGGGGTCAAAGGACCAGCCGTCGACGTAGTACTGCATGCCGATGCTGTCGTCGCGGGCGTCGAGGCCGTGTTCCAGATACAGCTGGTGTGCCTTGTCCAAGGCGTCGCGGTCCAGCTCGATGCCGAGGCCGGGAGCGTCCGGAACCTTGATCGCACCGTCTTTGATCTGCAGCGGGTCCTTGGTGAGCCCCTGGCCGTCCTGCCAGATCCAGTGCGTGTCCAGTGCCGTGATCTCGCCCGGCGCCGCTGCCCCGGTGTGGGTGAACATGGCGAGCGAGATGTCGAAATGGTTGTTCGAGTGCGAGCCCCAGGTCAGGCCGAATTCGGCGCACATCTGTGCCACCCGGACGGAGCCGTGCATGGTCCAGAAGTGCGGGTCCGCCAGGGGAATGTCGACGGCATTGCTGCGGATGGCGTGGGACATTTCGCGCCAGTCCGTGGCGATCATGTTCGTGGCGGTCTTCAGCCCGGTGGCACGGCGGAATTCGGCCATGACCTCACGTCCGGAGAAGCGGCCTTCCGCGCCGCAGGGGTCTTCGGCGTACGCCACCACGCCCTGCATGCGTTTGCCCAGGCGGATGGCCTCCTCCAGGAGCCAGGCGCCGTTGGGATCGAGGGTGATCCGGGCCTCCGGGAAGCGCTTGGCCAAGGCGGTCACCACATCCACCTCGGCGTCGCCGGAGAGCACGCCGCCCTTGAGCTTGAAGTCGCTGAAGCCGTACCGTTCCTGGGCTGCTTCGGCCAGGGCCACCACGGCCTCGGGCGTCATGGCTTCCTGCCGGCGGAGCTTTTCCCACCGGTCTGCGGGTGCGTCCTCCACCAGGTACGGCAAATCCGTCCGGCCGGGGTCGCCGATGAAGAACAGATAGCCGAGCATGGGCACCAAGCTGCGCTGCTGGCCGTCGCCGAGCAATTCCGCGACCGGGACTCCGAGGAACTGTCCGTGCAGGTCAAGGAGGGCGGATTCGACCGCGGTGACGGCATGGACGGTGGTGCGCAGGTCAAACGTCTGCAGGCCGCGGCCGCCGGCGTCGCGGTCGGCGAACTTCGCCGTGACGTCCCGGAGCAGGGAGCGGTAGCGGGCCACAGGCTGGCCGGCCAGGAAGGCGCCGGACTCCTCGATGGTGGCGCGGATCTTCTCCCCGCCCGGCACTTCGCCGAGGCCGGTGCGGCCGTCCGAATCGGTGATGATCACGATGTTGCGGGTAAAGAACGGGCCGTGCGCGCCGCTGAGGTTCATCAGCATGCTGTCGTGCCCGGCGACCGGGACCACTTCAACGTGGGCAATGGTGGGATGCGTGCTCACGCGTTGGCCTCCGCTTTCTCTTCTGCTGCGGCGGCTGCGATGACACCGTCGATCCGGCGGTTCAGCCGCCAGGGGTTGGGGTCCTGCAGCGGCACCGGGAGCAGCTCCTGGGGCAGGTTCTGGTAGGCGACAGGCCGCAGGAAGCGGTTGATGGCCAACGTGCCCACGGAGGTGGTCCGGGTGTCCGATGTGGCGGGGAACGGGCCGCCGTGGACCATGGCGTGGCCCACTTCGACGCCGGTGGGCCAGCCGTTGACGATGATCCGGCCGACCTTCTGCTCCAGTACCGGGATGAGCGGTGCCGCCGCCGGATAGTCCGACTCGTTCAGCTGCAGGGAGGCCGTGAGCTGGCCTTCGAGCCGGTTGGCGGCGTCCACGAGTTCCTCGGTGGTTGAGTAACGGATCACCAGGCTGGCGGCGCCGAAGATTTCCTGGTGCAGCACGGGGTTGGACACGAACTCGGCGACGGATGTGCCGAAGATGGCCGGGGCCGGGGCGTTCTTCGTTGCCCCTTCGGCGCCTTGCCCGACGACGCTGACGTTCCCGGCGGAGCCCAGGGCCTCGGCGCCGGCGTTCCAGGACCCGGCGATGCCCGCGGTCAGCATGGTCTGCCCGGCGCAGGCGGACACGGCCCGGCCGACGGCGGCGGCGAAGGCGTCGCCGGCCGCACCGGCGGGGGCGAACAGGAGGCCGGGAGAGGTGCACAGCTGACCGGAGCTGCCGGTGACGGCGGTGACGTACTGCTGCGCCAGGGCGCTGATTTCTTCGGCGTTGCCGGCGAGGGCGCCGGGGAAGACGAAGACGGGGTTCAGCGAGGACATTTCCGCATAGACCGGGATGGGTTCCGGGCGGGCGGCGGCGGTGCGCATCAGGGCGATGCCGGCGCTCTGGGAGCCGGTGAAGCCGACGGCCTTGACAGCCGGGTCCGCCACAAGGGCCTGGCCGATGCTGGCGCCGGGGCCGTAGATCAGGGAGAACACACCGGGGTGCAGGCCAACGTCCTTGACGGCCTTGACGATGGCCTGTCCGACGAGCTCGCCCGTGCCGGGGTGGGCATTGTGGGCCTTGAAGACCACGGGGCAGCCAGCGGCGAGGGCCGAGGCGGTGTCGCCGCCGGCCGTCGAGAAGGCCAGCGGGAAGTTGCTGGCACCAAAAACGGCGACGGGGCCCAGCGGGATCTGGCGCTGGCGGATGTCGGCGCGGGGGAGCGGTGTGCGCTCCGGCAGTGCCGGGTCGATCCGGACGCCGCGGAAGTCGCCCTGGCGGACGACTCCGGCGAAGAGCCGGAGCTGGCCGGTGGTGCGCGCACGTTCGCCCTGGAGCCTTGCGGCCGGCAGCCCGGTCTCGAGGCCAGCGCGGCTGACCAATTCCTCACCTATGGCCTCGATGTTCTCGGCAATGGCCTCGAGGAACCGCGCGTGGGTTTCCGGGTCGAGCGTGCTGAAGGAGGGGTAGGCCGCCGCTGCCGCTGCGGTGGCGTCCTTCAGTTGCTCCTCGGTGAGCAGCGTGTAGCCGGGCTCGAGCTGGACGTTGGTGGCGGGATTGAAGGCGTAGGCCGTCTTGCCGTCCCCGGCGACGGCCTGGCCTGCAATGAGCGAGCGTCCGGTGAGTGTCACGGTGCGTCCTCCTAGGAAACGGTGGCGATGAGGGACTTGAGGTCTGCGAGGTCCTGGGGCGCCAGGTTCTGCAGCGGCGGACGGACTCCGCCGGCGGAGCGGCCGATCGCGTCGAGGCCGCCCTTGACGATCGAGACGGAGTAGCCCTTCACCCGGTCGCGGATGTCGAGGTACGGGATCACGAACTCGTTGAGCTTTTTGTTGACGGCGATCCGGTCCTGGTTGCGGACGTCCTGGTAAAAGTCCAGGGCAAACTGCGGCACGAAGTTGTACATGGCGCTGGAGTAGGTGCTCATCCCCAGCTGCAGCAGCGGGAGGGCGAAGGTCTCCGCCGTCGGCAGGCCGCCGAGGTAGAACAGGCGGTCGCCGAGCTTGGCGTAGACGCGGGCGTCGTGCTCGAGGTCGCCCACGCCGTCCTTGAAGCCGATCAGGTTCTCATGGCGCTCGGCCAGCGTGGCGACGGTGGTGTCCTTGTAGATCGCGTTGGCACGGTTGTAGATGATGACGCCGAGGGAGGTGGACCGGCAGATGGCGCTGACGTGTTCGATCAGGCCGCCCTGGTCCGCTTCGGTCAGGTAGGGCGGGAGCAGCAGGATGCCTTCGGCGCCGGCGGCTTCCGCGGCGCGGGCGTTCTCGACGGCCTGGGCGGTCGATCCGCCGGCGGAGGCGAGGACCGGGACGATGCCGCCCACTTCCTCGACGGCGGCACGGACCACGCGCTCGGATTCGGCCGGGGTCAGCGAAAAGCCTTCTCCGGTGCCGCCTGCCGCGAAGAGTCCGGCTACCGGGAAGCTGGCCTGCCAGGCGAGGTGTTTGCGGTAGTTTTCCTCATCGAACTGCAGCTGTGCATCGAACGAGGTGACGGGGAAGGAGAGCAGGCCGTCCTTGAGGACGTTCGCCAGTTCCTGGGGTGTGTACTTTGCCACGATGTGGTCCTCCGGGTGAGCGCCGTGATGGGCGGGTGGTGTTGGTTCCTTTTCAGCCTAGGCACTGGATCTATGTCTGTCTAAGCCTATTTATGTATGGGTTGATACCCTTTATGCATTGCTTTGCTGCGGGGTGAGCAGGCGGGTTTCCGCAAACGTGTCCCTCGTGGCCGTCCACCGCCGCGCCTGCTCGCTGATGCTGAATCCAAGGCCAGGGCGCGAAGGCACACGCATGTGTCCGCCGCGGATCTCCAGCCGTTCGTCGAAGAGCGGCTCCAGCCAGTCGAAATGCTCGCCCGCCGGATGAGCTCGTAGTGGTCAGAGGTACTCGTGAGCATTTCGCCGGTAGCTATGGGCGTTGCGAGCTGGCGGCGAGTTCAGCGTGGCCGTCGGCATCGTAGGCATCCAGAGGCTCCTCGATCCAGGTCAGTCCGTGTTCCTCGAGGGCGAGCCCCATGCGGATTGCCGTGGTCCGATTCCACTGCTGGTTGGCATCGACCATCAGCGGAACGTCTTCGCCCAGCGCCGACCGGACGGCAGCAACGCGGCTGAGGTCCAGCCGCCGGTCAGGCTGGCCGACCTTGATCTTGATTCCGCCGATGCCGGCGGCGAGGGACGCCTGGGCGTTGGTGATCAACTCATCGATGGGCGTCGAAAGGTAGCCGCCCGAGGTGTTGTAGCAGGGAACGGAGTCCCGGTGCGCGCCGAGGAGTTGGGCAAGGGGCAGCCGGGCGCGCTTGGCCTTCAGATCCCACAGGGCAACATCGAAGGCGGCGACAGCCTGGGCGGTGACCCCGCTCCGGCCCACGGACTGGCCCAGCCAAGCCAGCTTGCTCCAGATCCGCTGGATGTCGTTGGGGTTCTCGCCGATCAGTTCGGGAGCGAGTTCCCGGGCGTGTGCGTACAGCGCAGGCGCGCCCGCCCGCAGGGCGTAGCTGTAGCCGACGCCTTCGTAGCCCTCCGCGGAGGTGATCTCCGCGAACAGGAACGCCACTTCGGAGAGGGTTTCTGCTTCCCGGTCAGCACCTTGGCGTCACTGGCCGGCTTTTGCAGGGGCAGCAGCACCAGGGAAACCTTGACGGAGGTAATGCGGTCATTCACCATCGCGGGGATTCGAGTTCGTACTCGGGATGAAGGCTCTGCATGTAGCCGGTGTCGTCGCGGTTGAGCATGCCGGACTGCAGGTACTGCTCATGGAGCCGCGCCAGGGCCTCACGGTCCAGTTCGACGCCGAGCCCCGGCGCGGTGGGAACACCGACGGCCCCGTCGCGGAACACCAGGGGTCCGGGCACGATGACGTCCTCGTCGGGTTCCTTCCACGGCCAGTGCGTGTCGCACGCATAGTCAAGGTTGGGGGTGGCCGCCGCGAGGTGGACCATGGCGGCCAGGCTGATGCCAAGGTGCGAGTTGGAGTGCATGGACAGCCCCAAACCAAAGGTCTCGGTGATGCCCGCCAGGGCCTGGGACCGCCGGAGGCCGCCCCAGAAGTGGTGGTCGGAAAGGATCACATCCACAGCCCCGGCTTCGACGGACCCGGGCACATCGCCAAAGCTGACCACACACATGTTCGTCGCGAGCGGCATGGATACGTTGCGGCGCACTTCAGCCATGCCGGCGAGACCCGGCGTGGGGTCCTCAAGATACTCGAGCACCCCGTCGAGGTCCTTGCCTACCCGGATGGAGGTCTCCACGGTCCAGGCGGCATTGGGATCGATCCGCAGCGGGAGGTCCGGGAATGCGTCCCGGAGTGCCTTGATGGCGGCCACCTCTTCCTCCGGCGGAAAAACGCCCGCCTTGAGCTTCAGGGCTGTGAAGCCGTAGTCGTCCACCATCCGGCGGGCCTGCCGGACGATGCCGTCCGGATCCAGAGCAGCTCCCCAGGAGTCCTCCTCATGGCCCGGGTGACCGGCCCATTTGTAGAAAAGGTAGCCGCTGAAGGGGATTTCGTCCCGCACCGCACCGCCCAGCAGGTCGCTCACGGGGCGCCCGAGAATTTTTCCCTGGATGTCCAGCGATGCCACATCGAACGGGGAAAGCACCCGGTCCGGTGTGCTGGAACCGGTGACCATGCCGGACATCCCGTGCCCGCCCACCGTGGTATCGGCGCTCAAGGCCGCGATGACCCGGCGCCGCATGTCGTTGATGTTGAACACGTCCGCCCCGGCCAAGGCCCCGGCGGCCAGCCGCAGGCGTTCCAGGTGCGGGGCGTCCCCGTAGGTTTCGCCCAGGCCCGAGATTCCGGTCTCGGTGGTGACTTCCACGATTGCCCTCAGCGCAAACGGCTCGTGCACTCCCACTGCGTTGAGAAGGGGAGGATCCTTGAATGCCACCGGAGTGATGGTGATGTCCTTGATCCGGTGGGGTCCGGTAGGGCTGACTGGGTGGTTCACGGCTCTGATGCTCCTGGCTTAGTGGTCCGGGGCCCGCGTGGGGTACTGGACGGGGGACTGAGGTGGGTTAGGACTTTTCGCCGGCCTTCACGGCCAGCACCGGCCGGTCGGCCTGCAGGAGGATCCGCTGGGAGTGGCTCCCGAGGATGAACTTCCCCACCTGCGACCTGCGGCGGAGTCCGATGACGATCAGGGAAGCATCGATCTCATCGGCGATGTCGATGAACTCATCAGTCAGGTCGTCGGTGTGGCCCGGCTGGCGGATCGACGCCGTTACCCCGGCATCGTGGGCCCGCTTCAGCAGTGCGGCAACCTGGTCAGCGGAGGCGAGGGTGGCGTCTACCGGCGCACCCTTGCGCGGCGAATTGAGAATGACGATGTTTTCGCTTCGCAGCTTGCCTTCGGCGATTCCGGTATCGAGGGCTGCCTCGCCTTCCGGGGTGGGCACGTAGCCAATCAAGATAGTCATACGGTTTCTTTTTCCTTTTCCGTGTGCGGTGCGGTGCTTTGTGACCGGTTGGCCCGTGATTTCCTGACTGCTTTCTGCAGCAGGGGCAGAAGCACCACGAGCAGGAACAGGAGCAGGAGAACACCCGAGATGGGACGCGTGACGAAGCCGGCCGGATCGCCGCCGAAGAGGAGCAGGGAGCGCCGCAGGTTCTCTTCGAGCAATGATCCGAGAACAAAGGCCAGTACCAGCGGGCCCGGCTCGAAGCCGAACTTCTTCATGAGGTAGCCGAGGACGCCGAAAGCGATGACCAGCCAGATATCGAAAAGGCTGTTGTTGATGGTGTACACGCCGATCAGGGTGATGAGCACCGTGATCGGTGCCAGGATTGCGGCCCGGATCCGGAGGATTTTCACGAAGACGCCGACCAGCGGAATGCTCATGATCAGCAGCAGGATGTTTCCGATGTACATCGAGTTGACGACGCCCCAGAAGAGCTCCGGGTTGTCCTGCACGAGCTGCGGTCCCGGGGTGACCCCCTGGATCAGCAGCGCACCAAAGATGATCGCCATGGTGGCATTGGCGGGAATGCCCAGGGTCAGGAGCGGGATGAAGGACGACGTAGCCGCGGCGTTGTTCGCACTTTCCGGTGCTGCGACACCCTCCACTGCCCCGCGTCCGAACCGCTCGGGGTTCTTGGCGCGTTTCTTCTCCATGGCGTAGGCCGCCAGGGAGGCGATGGTGGCACCGCCGCCGGGCAGGATTCCCAGGAAGAATCCGAGCAGCGAGCCGCGCCCGATGGCTCCGGACGATTCCTTGAGGTCCTTTCGCGAGGGCCACACGTTGGCGACTTTGGCGGGTGCCTGCACCTTGTTGTGGCGTTCCTCCAGGTTGTACAGGATTTCGCCGAGCCCAAAGATGCCCATGGCGATTGGAACGAAGTCCAGGCCGTCCGAGAGGGAGAGGCTGCCGAAGGTGAACCGCGATTCCCCGGTGAAGCCGTCCCGGCCCACGGTGGCCAGCAGCAGCCCGAGGGATGCGGCGATGATTGATTTGATTTTGCTGCCGTTGCTCACGGTGGCGACCAGCAGGATGCCGAGCATGGCGAGGGCGGTGTATTCCGGCGGCCCGAAACTGAGGGCGAAGCCGGCGACGATCGGTGCCAGGAGCGTCAGTCCGATAATGGAGACGGTGCCGCCGAAGAAGGATCCGATGGCCGCTATCCCGAGCGCCGTGCCCGCCCGGCCCTGCCGGGCCAGCGCGTAGCCGTCAAAGACGGTGACTACAGAGGACGCTTCGCCTGGCAGCCTGAGCAGGACCGAGGTGATGGTGCCGCCATACTGTGCGCCGTAAAAGATGCCGGACAGCATGATGATGGCAGTCACCGGTTCGACGCCGTAGGTCAACGGCAGGAGGATGGCGATGGTGGCCGCCGGGCCGAGGCCGGGGAGAACGCCGATGAGCATCCCGATGACGACGCCGATGAGGCAATACAGCAGGTTCGTGGGTTCCAGCACGACGCCGAATCCGTTGAGGACTGGTCCGAAAATGTCCATGATTTTCCCTAGAAAAGGTGGGGGATGGGCACGCTGAGTGCCACGACGAAGATCAGGTAGAAGGCGGCGGTGACGACTGCGCTCAGGAGGGCCGACATCCGCCACGTCTCCTTGCCAAGGAACCTGAGCCAGATGAACGTGAGGAGCAACGTCGGGATCTCAAAACCGGTCAGGCCTATGACGAGGACGAACCCGATCAGGGTCCCCACCCCGGCAGCGACCTGCCAGCTGGACGAAGAAAACGCCTCGGCATCCAGGGTCTTGCGCCCGAACAGCAGCAGGGCCACGGACATAGCCGCCATCACCAGGCTGATGATGAGAGGCCACATGCCGGCTTCCGGCCGTTCCGGGGTGCCGATGCCCATGGACAGCGACAGTGCAACGCCGGCAACACCGAGCAATGCCGTGACGACGCCGGCCGCCACATTGGCGAGGGGCCCGGCGGGCGGGGGGCGTTCCTCGTCCCACTCAGCCGCCAGCTGTTCGGCCGTCAGCGGCTCGACAGGGTCGGCTTCGGTTGCTGAGTACCCGGTGCCGGGTGCTGCGTGCGGGGCGGAGGTGCCCAGGGGAGCCTCCTGCTGGGAGCTTGACGTCACTTGCCGCCGCCCAGGTCAACGTCGTACTTCTGTGCGAGTTCCTTGAACTTCGCCGCATCCGCTGCCCAGTCCTTGGCGACCTGCGCGCCGTCGTTTTCCGCTGCGGTAAACAGGTTCTGCTTGTTGAACGCCTTGTATGCGTCGGAGGCGAAAGCTGTCTTGAAGGCTGCCCGCAGTTTCTCGAGCACCGGCTCCGGGGTGCCCTTCGGCGCCGCGACCGCCCTGAACTGCGAAACCGGCACGTCGTAGCCCGCTTCGATGGCCGTCGGAGTGTCGGCCAGGTACTGGTTCCGTTCCTTCGAGAAGACAACCACCGGGTTGAGCTTGCCTGCCTTGATCTGCGGCATCGCTTCGGCCAGCTGGATGGTGGCCACATCGACCTGGTTGCCCAAGAGAGCAGTCATGGCGGGAGCGCCGCCGTCGAACGGCACATCGGTGCCTTCGATTCCGGCCTGCTTGAACAGCAGGGCCTGGGCGAGCTGGCTGCCCGTGCCGACGCCGGTGGTGGCGAAGTTGAACTTCTTGCCCGCCTTGGTGAGCTGCTCCATCGTCTTCATCCCGGAGCCGGCATTGGTGACCAGAACGTAGTCGTCCTGGGAAATCCCGGTGATGACCTCGTAGTCTTCGATCTTGACGGCTTCGTCGGCCGACACGGCCAGCGGGGTGATGGCGAAGAGAGAAGCATTCAGGATGACGAGTGTCTGGCCGTCCGCCTTGGCGCCGCCGACTTCCTTGGTGGCGAGTGCGCCGTTGGCGCCCGGCTTGTTGACGACCGGGATCGGCGCGCCCAGGCCCGAGCTGGCGTTCTCGGCCAAAGCACGGCCGATCAGGTCCGTGCTGCCTCCGGGGGCCGCCCCAATGGTCAGTGTGACGGGACCCGACGGGAACTTGCTGCCGTCTGACGGCGCGCTGTTGCTGGCAACGTTGCCGCCGCACGCGGTCAGGGCCAGGGCGAGTGCGAGGCCGGTTCCCGCGCCGAGGACAGACCGTCGGCTGAAGGTGGACTTGATCATGAAGATTCTCCTTTGAATGTTCGCTGCGAGGACGGAAGCCGGTCTCGGTGAGTTCCGTCACGTTGGCGGCTACCCCTGAACATTAGAGGTGGCCATTGATGCGTGTCCAAGACGATTTGGGCATGGCGTGATACTGTTTCGGCATTATGTATTCCCTGGACCAACTACGTGGCTTCGTCGCCGTCGCCGAGGAACTCCACTTTGGCCGCGCTGCCGTGCGGCTCAACATGACCCAGCCACCCCTGAGCCGGCAGATTCAAAAGCTCGAAAAGTCAATCGGCGTACAGCTGTTTGAGCGCGACAACCGGGGCGTCGCGCTGACAGCCGCCGGCTCGGCTTTCCTCACGGATGCGGTCAAGCTGCTGGAACTGGCCGAAGCCGCTCCCAGCATGGCCCGGCGCATATCTCAGGGCTCGGCCGGCTTCGTCCGCGTCGGGTTTACGGCGGCGTCGACGTTCGGGCTGCTCGGTGCCCTGCTCAATGAAATCTCGAGCGCGCTTCCGGATGTCGATATCGACTTGCGGGAGATGGTGACCAAGGATCAGACAGCCGCCCTGATCAACGGCGAAATTGACCTCGGGCTTGCCCGCCCGCCCTTTGATGAGGACCTTTTCGATTCGCGCCTGCTCTACCGCGAGCCGATCATGGTGGCGGTCCCTGCAGGGCACCGTTTCACGCGCCTGGACCGGCTGGTGAGCGTCGAGGACCTGCACGGGGAAGACCTGATCATGCACTCGCCCACCCAGGCGCGCTACTTCTATGACCTGGTGATCAGCCTGGTCTCATCCCACCCCACGTTTGTGCACACGGTCAGCCAGATTTTGACCATGATTTTCCTGGTTGCGGCCGGGCGTGGCATAGCCCTGGTGCCACAATCCTCGACGGCCCTTGGCATCGAGGGTGTGGAATACATCGAACTGGGTGGATTCGAGACCGATCCGGTCGAACTGCACGCCATCTGGAGGCGGGACGCCCGTAATCCGGCGCTGCACCGCGTGCTGGATCTGATCAGCGGGGCAGCCGACTAACCACGCTGCTGGTACCGGGGGCCGGCATTAACGGCCGCCGCCACCAAACGGTCGAAGCTGGCGGTCCCGTTCTCAGGAGGGACCACCGTGAAGACCGCAACCCATTTCTCCGGCGCATTCCTCTCCAGCGTTGAAGCCCGAGCCACATGCAGGTTCAGTCCGGGCAAGCCGCTGACAAGGAGCGGAAGCTGCTCGCCGCTCTTGGTCATGTGGCGGAATTGCTTGACCGAGAGTTGGTCGCCAGGGCTGCTCGTGACCTCGGCGAGGGTGTCATTCACCCGTTTGGTCAGCCCCCGCATGAAGCGCCTCTGGGCCGAGACCGTGCGCACTGTAAGGAGCGCGGCGAAGAGGAAGGTGAACAAAACCATGGCACCGAAACTCCGGAGAAAGGGCAGGAAGATCATCAGGAACAGGCACAGGATCAATCCGAAAATACTGGACAGGATGAACTTTAGTACGGGGTTTTCGCCGGGCTTCTTTGACCAGCGAACTAGGGCGACGGTGTCCTTCCGGGGCTGATCGCGCCGTGAAATTTCCATGATTAGTACCCCTTCACTTCCATGAGCGCTTCGGCCAGGACGATTGCCTGGCGTGCTTCCTTGAGATCGGTGAGCAGCCCCATGTCGGGAATGGCTCCGGTGGCAACGGTGGTGCCGGCGAGTTCAGAAAAGATGCTGCCCAGCTCTTGGCGGTCCTGTGAGAGCATCCGGGACGATGTAAGTTTGATTCTGCTCAGCTCAAGCTCCAGCAGTGCCCTGTCGATGGCCTCGCGCCGGCCTTGCATGACGGCCAGTTTTTCGGTGACGCGCTCGACACGGCCGCGCAGCATCGATTCCATCTTTCCTGCCACGATGTGGAGCTCGCACAGCGCGGTGTAGGACTGCGGGGACCCGGAATGCGCGGCGAGCTGCTCGCTGACGTAATGGCGCCGTCGTTCCCATTTCCGGACGGCGGATTCATATGGTCCCAACAGCAGCGAGACCGCTGCCATCGCCTTGTCCAGCGAGCCGGCGCGGGTACTCAGGCTGGTTGTAGCGGCGTCCAGCCTCGACAGGAAGGCGTCGTAGTTGTCCTGCGGCTGGGCGCTATCGATAGTCACGTGCCACTCGCGTGCGGTGTCGCGAATCCCCTCGCCGGAAATTGCCCCCGGACCCTCATGGCAAGAGGATAGAGGCTCCGGGCCCGATGGTACAGCCCGACGGCCTAGGGGGCGGACTCGGATCCACAGCAACTCGGGCCAGGGTCAACGACACCGAGCGCGATCAAACCGGGGGAAGCACGGGGTACGGGGCGTGGACTGCTTCCGGGTCATGGACTCCGGAGGCTTCGGGAAGGCCGCGGCGGGGTAGTATCCGGCGACCTTCAGCATGTAGTTCGCCCACTGCGGGCCGGCGAGCATGTACCCGTCGATGGCCTTGTAGAACTTGCCATTGACCGTGATGTTCTGGCCGGGCCGCTTCTGGCCGTGGAGCGTATCGCCGAAGAAGGAAGCCGTCGCGAGGCCGGACGTGTAGCCCACTACCCAGGTGGCGCCGTTGGTATTGGAGGTGCCCGTCTTGGCCGCGGCCGGAAACTTGTCTTGAACTTTGGGTTTGATGTAAACGCCGGACCCGCGCTTGAGCACGTCCTGCAGCACCGAGTTCACGCCGCGGGCGACCTCGGGCTTGATCGCACCATGACAGGCGCTGGTCTCGGCCGGTAGCTTCCGTCCCGCCGCGTCGGTTACCGCCGCGATGGCAATGGGTGTGCAGTAGTTGCCGTCGTTGGCGAAGGTGGCGAACGCGTTGGCCAGATGGAGCGGGGCCACCCCGATGGCACCGAGCAGGTTGCCGAGTTGGTGCATGTTCACGCGGGCGTTGTCCACCCCGCTGTGGATCCCCACGGCGTCAACCATTTTCTGGATGCCGCAGAAGTCCAGTTGGGCGGCCTCGGCGAAGGTGGCGGTGTTGATGGAGTTGTACAGCCCGTAGTCCACGGGCATGCGGCGGTAGTATCCCGGATCGTTGTTCTGCAGGTCGTCTGCCGCGCCGAGTTGCTTCTGGCGCGTGCTGTAGGCGCCGAGCACCCTGCCGCAGCTTGACCTCCACCGGAAGCCGAGGGGATAGGACCGCCGGGAGGCGTCCACTATGGCGGTCAGGGGTTTGCCCTCGTTGAGCCACTCGGCGAACGTGAACGGCTTCATGGTGGACCCTGGCTGGAACCCGCCGGCGCCGTTGAGGTCGTTGCCGTTCGCGTCCTTGGAATCGACGTTGAAGTTCAGCTGGGTATCGAATTTTCCGGGCGCCGGGAGAAAGGCGGTGTTTTGCGCCATCGCCAGGATCTTGCCCGTTCCGGGCGCGATCGAGACCATCGCGGCGCCCCATTTGTCCGGGTTGGCGCCGGCTGTGGCATCGACCTGGGCCTGCGCGGCCAGTTGGAGCCGGCTGTCCAGGGTGGTCTTGATGGTCAGGCCGCCGCGGAACAGCTTCCTCTCACGGTCGGCAATTTCCGCGCCGTAGGCCGGGTTGTTGAGGATGAGGTGGGAAACGTAGTCGCAGAAGTACGGTGCCATTTCGGCGCCGGCGCATCCCTGCATCCCGGGGGTGACCTTAAGGTTCACCGGGGCGGCGACGGCGGCGGCGTGCTCCGCTTGCGTGATAGTCCCGGAGCTGAGCATGCTGCCGAGCACCTGGTTGCGCCGCTGGATGGCGTTTTCCGGATGAAGGGCTGGATTGTAGAAGCTTGGGCTGTTCACGAGGCCGGCCAGCAGGGCGGCTTGCGGCAGCGTGAGGTCCTTGGCGGTGGTGTTGAAGAAATAGCGGGACGCGGCTTCAATGCCGTAGGCGTCCCGGGCGAAGAACACGATGTTCAGGTACCCCTCAAGGATCTGGTCCTTGGTGAACCTCTTCTCCAATTCGACGGCGAGCTTCATCTCGCGGACCTTGTCGCCCATGCTCTTCTGCCCGTTGAGGATAATTTGATCACCCCTGTCCGCAGAGACGAGGGATTCATTGAGCACGTTGGTGACGTACTGCTGGGTCAGTGTGGAGGCGCCCTGCCTGCCGCCGCTGGTCAGGTTGGACACCAGCGCCCGGAGGATCCCCTGAGGGTCGATGCCGGCGTGCTCGTAGAAGCGGCGGTCCTCGATCGCGACGATCGCGTCCTTGATGTACGGGGACATCCGGTCGAGCCCGACCTTCACGCGGTTTTCCGCGAAGAAGGTGGCAATCGTTTTCCCGTCGGCGGTGAGCACCTTGGTCGACTCCGACGGCGGATCAACGGTCAGTTCCGACGGGAGGCCGTTGAAGAATTTGATCGAATCGCTGACGGCGACGCCGGTCGCGGCCACGGGGGGGACCAGGAGGCTGGCGGCCAGGACGCCGCAGACCGCACTAGCGATCAAGAACCCGAAGAGCCTCCAGAGGGTCCGGGCTACTAGGGAGCGTGGCCGGTTCCTGGGCGCCATGGTGCCGGAACAGGCTACGTCAACGAGTCGATGGCGACGGTGATCGCAAGGATGAGCGGGACATCCTCGCCTTCCGCCACTTCGACGCCGTAGGACTCACGCACGCGGAACCATTTCTTGGAGATCGTGGCGACCGTGTGGCCGTCGCGCTCTATCTCGTATTCGTGGTCGACGATATTGCCGTGCGCCTTCATGTCGGCGCCGTCCTTCACGTCGATGTCGAAGCGGTCGCGGAGCCCGACCAGCGCCTTGCGGATCGTCGCGACGGTGTCGCCGCCGCGCTCGACGGAGACCTTGTCCCGGATCGAGAGTTTGCGCTCCTGGATGTGCGCCACCTCGTTTCCCGACGCGTCCTCAAGGACGAACGTGTTCCGGACACGTACGGCCTTGCCGTTGACCTTGTAGGCGCGTCTGCCCTGGTCGTCTTCGATCCAGAAGTCATCGCCAATCGACAGCAACTTCTCGCGCATCTGAAACCGTTGTCCGGCGGGTTCATGGCGGCGGCGTAGTAGTCCCATGCCCTGACCATAGGCCCGCCCGGGAACCCGGCGCCTCACCCGAACCGGATGGTCCGGGTGAGGCGCCAGGGAAGCGCCATGCGCTCAGCTGGCCGGGATCACCAGGCCCTTGAACTTGGTCTGGATGAAATCCTTCATGTCCTGCGAGGTCAGGATCTTGTACAGCTTCTGCACCCGCGGGTCATCCTTCATCTCGGCCTTCACTGCCAGGACGTTGTAGTAGGCGCTGTCCTTGCCCTCGACCAGCAGTTGCTTGTCGGCGCTCAGGCCGGCGGGGAGGGCAAATGCCAGAGTCACGATTGCCGCGTCCTTGTCATTGAGGGCCTGCGGCAGGCTGGCGTTTTCGATCTCCGTGAACTTGAGGTTCTTCGGGTTGGCTTTGACGTCCTTGAGCGTGATCGGGTTTTCACTGACTTCGATCAGTCCCTTGGATGCCAGCAGCTTCAGGGCCCGGGCCTCATTGGTGGGGTCGTTGGGGATGGCGACCGAGGCGCCGTCGGGAAGGGCCGCAAGGTTGGCGACGTCATTGGAGTACAGGGCCATGGGCGGCAGATACACCTTGCCCACGCTGACGAGGCTCTTGCCGGAGGCCTTGTTGTAGGTCTCCATGAAGGTGGTGTTCTGGAACAGGTTGGCGTCGATGTCGCCGTCGCTCACGGCCGCGTTGGGCGTGTTGTAGTCGCTGAACTCCTTGTACTCCACGGTGAGGCCCTGCTTGGGCGCGAGCTCCCGCTGGACTTGCTTCAGCATGTCCCCGGCGGGCACAGCGAGGGCACCGACCTTGATGGTCTCGGCTGCCGCGCCCTGGCTGGCGGAACCGGCGCCGCAGGCGGACAGGGCGAGGATGGCGGCCGCGCCGGTGGCGGCAGCCTTCAGGATTTGTGCACGGAACATTGGAACTCTTTCGCAGAATGGGATGGGATTTTTAAGGTGGGAGTTGCGGTGCGGGCGTGGCTACCGGTGGGAGAGCCGCCGCGCCGCGAAGTTGCCCAGGGACTGGAAGACCTGCACCAGCAGGACCAGAAGGATGACAACTCCGAACATGTATTCCGGGCTGTAACGCTGGTAGCCGTAGCGGAATGCGACGTCCCCGAGGCCGCCGCCGCCCACTGCGCCCACCATGGCCGAGTAGCCGATGAGTCCGACCACGGTGGTGGACAGCCCGAGCGCCAGGGCCGGGACTGCCTCGGCAACCATGACCTTGGTCAGGATGGTCCACCGGCTGGCGCCCAGCGACTGGGCGGCTTCGACCAGTCCCACAGGCACTTCGCGGATTCCTATCTCCACCAGCCGGGCGAAGAAAGGGATGCCGGCGATGGTCAACGGGACAATCGCGGCGGTCGGCCCGATAAAGGACCCGACCAGCAGGCGGGTAAACGGAATGAGCAGGATCATGAGGATGATGAATGGGACGGACCTGCCAATGTTCACCACGACGTCGAGCAGCCGGTTGACAGCGAACCCGAGCGCACGGCTGCCGAAGAGCTTCGCCAGCAGGCCGCCCGATTCGGTGGTCACGAGCAGGACGCCGGCGGCCAGGCCGAAAAGAACCGTGAACAGCAGGCTCAGGCCCACGGTGTAAAACGTCTCACCCGCGCCCTTGAGGATCGTGTCCAGCAGGTCCGACCAAAAGTACGGGTCGTTACGGTCGATCACTTGACTACCTCCACGAAGAGTCCCTGGGAACGGAGATCGGCCACGGCGGCTGCCACGGTCCGCTCATCACCGGGCAGCTCCAGCCGGGTGCGGCCCGTCTGGAGTCCGCGGACGGTCTCAACTGCGGCACCCAGGATTCCGACGTCGATGCCATGCTTGCGCGCCAGCTGGGCGATCACCGGCCTGTCGGTTCTGACTCCGCTGAACGTGATGTCCACGATGGCGCTGGGCGTCTCCGGGATCTCTCCCATGGGGAACAGCGCCTGGCCCAACAGGGATTTCTCTGTCGTCAGCAGCTGTTCCACGGGCCCCTGCTCAAGGATCCGTCCCCCGCTCATGACGGCGGCTGAGTCGCAGATCCGCTTCACGACATCCATTTCGTGCGTGATGAGCAGCACTGTCAGCCCAAGGTCCTTGCTCAGTTTCCGAATGAGATCAAGAATCTGCCGGGTGGTCTCCGGATCCAGTGCTGAGGTCGCCTCGTCGCTGAGCAGTACTGAGGGGCTGGAGGCCAGCGCACGGGCAATGCCGACGCGCTGTTTCTGTCCGCCGGACAACTGGGCCGGGTACGCGGAAGCCTTGCCGTGGAGGCCTACGAGTTCGAGGATCTCGAGGGCCCGGGTGCGCCGGGCTGCGCGCCCGGCGCCCGTGATCTCCAGTGACAGTTCCACATTCGCCTGCACGGTCCTGCTGCTGAGCAGGTTGAAGTGCTGGAAGATCATGCCAATGTTGTGGCGTGCTTCGCGCAGTTCTGCGCCGGACAGCGTGGTCATTTCGCGGCCATCGACCCTGACGCTCCCGGAATCCGGAAGCTCCAGGGAATTGACGGTGCGGATCAGCGTGCTCTTGCCGGCGCCGCTCTGGCCGACGACGCCGAAGATCTCGCCGCGGGCGACGGACAGTGTGACGTCGTCGAGGGCCTGGACCGCAGTCGGCCCGGAGCCGTAGCTCTTCGAGACCTGGCTGACGGAAATCATGGATGGTGCTCCCTGTGGTGGCTGGAATCGTCACGGAAGCGCTTCCGCAAAATTGGGTGCGGACGTTCGTCCGCACCCACGCCTTAAATTCTGCCAATAAGCCGCTGGCGGCACAAAATCCGAATTTCCGGTCTAGAATTATGCTCGTGCGCCAAGATAATTCATCCGATTCGCGAAGATCGGCTCGGAAGCGGCCACGGCGTCCGGGAGTGCCCGGAGATTCGAGAACTCCACCGGCAGCCACGGCGCAGTGAGAGATTCGTCACATTGCTGGCCGCTCTGCGCCGGCAGGGGCCTCAGCTGGTGCCGGATTGGCTCCAGCGCTGCTCGATCCGGCCAAATTTCCAGACGGCGAGCGCGATCAGCCAGATGACCACGAAGAGTCCGACAATGATGTATCCGACGTTTTCCAGCTCCAGCGAGCCGATCGTGGCCGCCGGCCCTGATTCGATTCCCAGCTTGTCCGCCACGAGCCCGAGCAGCACGATGACGCCGACAACCAGGGCCACTACCACCGAGAGCACGGTGACTGTGAGGTTGTAGAACACCTTGCGGACCGGTTTGAGAAACGCCCACCCGTACGCCCTGGACATGAACACCCCGTCGGCGGTGTCGAAGATACTCATTCCGGCGGCGAACAGCGCGGGGAGGACCAGGATGGCGTACCAGGGCAACGAGAAGGCCGCGGAACCCGCGGCGAGGAGGAGCAGGGCAATCTGGGACGCGGTGTCGAATCCCAGGCCCATCAGCAGGCCGACCGGATAGACGTGCCAGGGCTTCGCGATCCGCCGGATTGTTCCACCAAGCAGCCGAGCCAGGAAGCCCCGGTTGTTGAGCTGATGCTCAAGCTCGGCCTCGTTCAGTTCGCCGGTGCGCATCCCGCGGAAGACCCGGACGATGCCAATGACGGAGACGAGGTTCACCAGCCCGAGCAGGATAAGGAATGTTCCAGCGACAGCGCTGCCCACCAGCCCCAGTGTCTGTAGGAGGGCCGAGTCCTCGTTCTGCACGCTGCCGGCCATCGATCTCACGCCGAGGGCCAGGAGCAGCGTCGCGCCGAAGACGACGGTCGAGTGGCCCAGCGAGAACCAGAAGCCCACCCCCAGCGCAGTCTTTCCCTCGCCGACCAGCTTGCGGGTGGTGTTGTCGATAATGGCGATGTGGTCGGCGTCGAACGCGTGCCGCACTCCCAACAGAAAGGCGGTCACGCCCAGCCCGACCCCGTACACGCCGGAGCGGCCCAGGGCGAAGTTCTGCGGAGCCACGGCCAGCGTCAGCACACTCCAGCCGACCACATTGAGCAGGACGACGAAGCCGGTGATGCCCGCGAGATGGAACTTGTCCCGGCGTTCCCAGCGACTGCGTGTCAGTCGCTCCGGCTGCGCTACAGGCAACAAGTTGCTCATAGTTCGTAAGGGTAGGCGTGGGGGTCGCCGCTGCCAAGAGCTCGCGGACTGTGGCCGCCTCGATTGCCGCAGGCTTGCCTTCTCGTGCGCCGTGGAGGCCGGGACGCTCGGGCCCTATCCGCCGGTGCGGCCGCCATGCAAGCATGGGCTCACCGGACATGCACAGCAACCGATCATGAACAGCACCCGATCTTGAACAGCGAGGGGACTCGATGAAATCCAATGAACTGCTGCTGGACGCCTTCGGCCGGATCCATGAGACGGTAGCCGGCGCCTTGGCGGGGGTCGACGAGGCCGCGCTGTTCCGGCGCCCCGCAGGCAACGGGAACTCGATGGCCTGGCTCATCTGGCATCTCAGCAGGGTCGAGGACGCGCAACTGGCTTCGGCCGCAGGATTGGACCAGGTCTGGACCTCGCAGGGGTTTGCCGGCCGGTTCGACCTGCCCCTTTCCAAGCGGGACACCGGCTACGGCCACACGAGCGGTCAGGTCGACGCGGTGCAGGCACCGCCGGAGCTGTTGCTCGAATACTACGACGCCGTTCACCGGCAGACCGTGGAGTTCCTGAAGACCCTCGGCGACGACGACTTCGACCGAATCGTCGATACCCGCTGGGACCCGCCCGTCACGCTCGGGGTACGGCTGGTCAGCACAATCGCCGATTGCCTCCAGCACGTGGGGCAGGCGGCGTATGCGAAGGGCCTGAACCCCGCACAGGGGCACGGTTAGGGCGGACCCTGCCATGCAGGCCGCCGACATCCGCCGGCTCTTCCCGGCGCGCAAGGACACCTTCTATTTCAACACTGCGACCATGAACGTGGTTCCGCCCCGGCCCGGGAGGCCTACGAACTGGCGGTCGAGCGCTGGTCTGCCGGCCGATTCGACTGGATGGAGGCCGCGCGGGCGGGGGAGGAGGCCCGTGCGATGTTCGCGGAGATCGTCGGCGCCACCGCCGGGGAGATCGCAATCGTTCCGGCCGTGAGCACAGCCGCCGGGATAGTGGCCGCCAACCTGCCGCCCGCGAAGTACGGCGAGAACGTCGTGGTCGCCGAGAACGAATTCGTCTCAACCACTGGGCCGCTGAGGCGCCTGTCCTACTTCTCGTCGCTGCTGTAGGCCAGGCCGATCTGGCTCCTGACCTCGTCCAAGGCCTCCATGACCTGAACGCTCTGCAGGGGCGGCAGGATGTCGTTGGCAATGGCATGCACCGCAATGAGCCGCTCCATTTCCCGCGCCTGGTATTGCATTCCGCGGCCGGTGACGGGCTCTTCGAAGCGCTCGACGACGTTGCCGTCGGCGTCGTACCTGGTGAAGGCCGTGTGCTCGTACCAGACTGACGGGATCTCGATTCGGCCTTCGGTGCCGATGATCGCGGCTTGGTTTGGTCCGGCCGTGTCGAGCGCGCAGTGCAGCACGGCCTGCTGCCCCTCCGCGTACTCGAAAATCATGGCGGTCTGCCGGTCAACACCGGTGGCAGTCATGCTGGCCGCTGCCCGGATGCTGACCGGCGCCCCGAAGACGTCGAAAGCGAAGGACACGGGGTAGATGCCCAGGTCCAGGAGCGCTCCGCCACCCAGCGCCGGGTCGTTGAGGCGGTGCAGGGGATCCTTGGGCAGATTCTGGTTGTGGTCCGCGATTACTGTCCGGACGTCGCCGAGCACGCCGGACCGAATGAGTTCACGGATGCGGACCATGTGCGGAAGATAGCGGGTCCACATGGCCTCCAGGGCGACCAGTCCGTTCGACTCGGCGAGCTCCACAATCTCCCGGGCCTGCCAGGCGTTCATGGCGAAGGGCTTTTCAATCAGCACGTGTTTGCCGGCGCCCAAGGCCAACAGTGCGTTTTCGTGATGGAACGGGTGCGGCGTCGAAATGTAGACAATGTCCACGTCCGGGTCGGCCACGAGGTCCTCGTAGCTTCCATGGGACGAGGGGATCTGAAACCGAGCCGCGAACTCCGTCGCCGAGGCCAGGTTTCGGGAGCCGACGGCCTGGACCAATGAGCCGTTGCCGATCAGGTCCGGTGTCTGCAGCCCGGCGATGAACCCGGTGCCGAGAATGCCCCACCTCGGAGCGGGCTGGGCGTGATCTGCGGTACCGGGTGTGGCGTGGTCTGACATTGCGGTGGGTTCCCTTCGGGGTGTGGTCACGAAAGCGTCGCTCTAGTTGCGTCGGCAGCTTTCCTAGACGTGTTCGTATCCTAAGCCCGGAATCCCTTACTTACGGTGTGAGCGGGCCCCGCAACACGCGCAGGGCAAAAGCGGCATCACCTTCAATGAGGGCGACATCTTTCAGGCTGGATCGGCCCCATAGGCCCAGGTACATGGCGGGCAATGGGGCGGAAATCGATGCCACGGCCGGACCCGGGCCCAGTGTCCAGCCGGCCGCCCCGGGCACCAGGAAGGTCACGGCCTTGTCCGGGGACGGCATCCTGCCGAGCCGCACCTGGCGCGGCGCGAACATCGTCAGCACCTCATCGACGCCGTCGAGCATGAAGTCGTTCCCCATGGGCGGGATCTCCAGGCCCAGCGCCTGGCAGACGTCGACGAGGTGGATGGCATGTTCGTGGGCCTGGCGCCTCAACCAGAAGCCGGCCCTATGCGGCGGTGGGCCAAAATCCCAACACGGTTTCTCGGGGTCCAGTCCCGTCATCGTTTCAAGGAAGGGTTCCGTGCCCTCGCGGAACCAGGCCGCGGCGCCCTCCCTCGGCGGTTCCGGTTCCTTGACGAAGGTTCCCCCGCGAACCACGGCGGCGGCCCAGCGCTCGATGGATCCAAGATGCCCGAATAATTGCTCGAGCGTCCAGCCAGGGCAGGCCGGAACAGTGCGGGCGAGCCTGTCCTCCGGCTGCCGGGCGAGCGCGCCTAGACGGTCCAGGCAGCCGGCCAGCTCGGCCAGGTAACGATCGGGCGACATGAGCTGAGCCTAACGCGGCGAAGCAAAGATTCCGGCGCGCCGCGGCCGCCTCCTCGCGGGCCGGGCTCGTGCGCCTAAACTGCCTCGCATGCGTCCCACACGAGCGTCGCGGCAATGAGCGGATTTCCGGCGTCGGCGCCGTTGACTGAGCGGTTTGCGGCCCAGTCCGTGATCGAGGAGCTCTTGGCAGTCCAGGAGCTCGTTCCGCCGCGTTCGCTGCTCAGGCGGGTTTTCGGTGCCAGTCCGTTGAGCGACGCCAGCTGGCCCTGGTACCGGGGTGCGCTGGGCGAGATCGCCGTGGGCAGGGTTCTGGCAAAGCTTGGGCCCGAATGGCTGGTGCTGCATGCCGTCCCCGTGGGCTCGGGCTGGGCGGACATCGACCATGTGTTGGTCGGTCCCGCCGGCGTCTTTACCCTGAACACGAAGAACCACGCAGGTCAATCAATCTGGGTGGCAGGGCAAACACTGATGGTCTCAGGAAAGAAACTCCGCCATCTCTACAACTCCGCGCACGAGGGCGCCCGGGCCTCGAAACTGCTCAGCACCGCAGTGGGCGCCGCCGTCGACGTCACAGCGGTCGTGGTGGTCGTGGAACCCAAACGGCTGACGATCAAGGAGAAGCCCCGCGAGGTGATTGTGGTGAGCGACCGGCAGCTCCCGGGCTTTCTGCAGCGGCGCAGAGCTGTGCTGGACGCAGAGCAGGTCCAGCGCGTCGCTGCCGCGGCCGTGAATGCCCGGACCTGGCACACGAAGCCCGCCTTGCCAGGCAAACCGGATGAGCTAGAAAGGAACTTCGCCGCCCTCCGGCGGTTGGTTGACCAGGCACGACGGCGCCGGGTTGCGTGGGTGCTTGGTGTTCCCGCCGTCGGCTTCCTGGTGTTGGCCACGGCAGGTCCGCTGGGTACGGCAATCCTGCACGCATTGATGAACCGGTAGGGCAGACCCCTCCGGCCAAAACCGCCCGCCGTCGCGAAAAGACCCGGCCCGGATGCTGAGACGTTCCCTTATGCCCGCCTGATCCCGTTCGGGGGAACGCCCCGATCACGCCGGCAATTTCCCTTGGTCGCGCGTTTCCGTGGGCTGGGCAATTCTTTATTCCCCGCATTTCCGTGGGCTGGCCAATTCTTTATGCCCCGCATTTCCCTTGGCTGGGCAATTCTTTATGCCTGCCCAATTCGCTTGGCCGTGCATTTCTCTCGACTGCTCAATTTGCCATGCCCGCGCATTTGCCGTGGCTGTGCATTTCCCTTGACTGCGCAATTCCCCTGGCTGCGCTATGTGCGGCCGCGGTCCCCGCGCCTGAAAATGATGCATTGCGGCGCCAGAACGAGGGATGTTGATGCGCGGCGTTCCCGGCGCAACAAGTAGGCACCCGCGTTCGCCCAAGTAGTCGGCAAGTAACCCCCGGAAGAAAACGAGAAACGTCTCCGATAAGTCGAGTAGCATCCACTCGCGCGCTCCCCGATCCCCGCTTTTAGGCTCCAAGGTACTGGGTTAATAAAGTGAATGTAGTGGTCAGAAACGGGTCTCAACCATGGGTGATCAAACAGAAACTTGGGTGTCGTACGGCCATTTAACTGGCCGTCAAAGCGGTGGACGGATTGGAGGGGCGCCGCATCGCCGGAAACATCGAGGGGCCGCGGTCCGCCCAACCTGGTCCCGGCCACATCCGTGGTCCAGAGGCGTCTGGGCGTCTCTGTTGTCAGCGTCGCTCGCACTTGCCGGGCTGTCACTGAGCGCGGCTGCCGTCGCGGACATGGGGACGATCGCCCACGATACATTGCGGACGGGCTGGGACAAGGACGAGCCCGGGCTGTCGCCGTCGGCGGTGGCCTCCTCGAACTTCGGCAGGCTGTTCTCCGCGAAAGTGGATGGACAGGTATACGCCCAGCCGCTCGTAGTCGGCAGTACCGTGATTGCCGCGACGGAGAACAATGCGGTCTACGGGCTGGACAGCGAAACGGGCGCTGCGAAGTGGACTCGCAAACTCGGGCCAGCGTGGCCGGTCTCGACGGTGGGCTGCGGTGACCTCACACCCAACATCGGAATCACATCCACCCCCGTCTACGACCCGGTGACGAAGAGCGTCTACCTGCTTGCGAAGACCAATGACGGCGCAAGTGCCAAGCTCCCGCACTGGTACATGCACGCCTTGGATGTGGTGACCGGTGCAGAGAAGCCCGGGTTCCCCGTCGTCATCGATGGCGCGCCGACAAATGACCCCACCCGCCCGTTTAATGCCATGACCGCGATGCAGCGCCCCGGGCTGCTGCTCCTGAACGGTGTCGTCTATGCCGGATTTGCCAGCCACTGTGACTACGCGCCGTTCGTCGGCTATGTAGTCGGCGTATCGACCGCCGGCCGGCAGACCACGATGTGGGCGACCGAATCAGGCAACGCCAACGCCGAGGGTGGGATCTGGCAGTCCGGCGGAGGACTGGTGTCCGATGGCCCCGGTCAGATCCTGCTCACCACGGGGAACGGCATTTCCCCCAAACCGGGCCCGGGAACGAACCCGCCCACCACTCTGGCAGAGGCGGTGGTCCGGCTCCAGGTCGGCAGTGACGGCCATCTGGACCCCACCGACTTCTTCAGCCCCGCCAACAATGCGAAGCTGAACCTCAACGACGCCGATCTGGGCTCCGGTGCCCCCGTCGCTATCCCGGACGGTTACGGCACCGCCGCGCACCCGCACCTGCTGGCCCAAATCGGCAAGGACGGCACCATGTACCTGCTGGACCGCGACAACTTGGGCGGCATGGCGCAGGGGCCGGACGGAACCGACGCCGTCCTGGACAAAGCCGGTCCGTACAACGGAGTGTGGGGAAAGCCCGCGTTTCTCGGGACCAGCAACGGTGGATACCTCTACGTCGTCGAGAGCAACGGATACCTGAGGGCCTTCAAGATCGTGCCCGGCGCCAACGGCGGGGTGAGCCTCGCCGCCGTCGGGACGTCCACGGGCACGTTCGGATTTAGCTCGGGTACGCCGGTGGTGACGTCCTCCGGTACGGACGGGTCCTCGGCCTTGGTTTGGGTGGTCTATGTCAGCGGAGGTACCGGGGCCGGTGCGGAACTGCGCGCCTACCGTGCACTCCCAGACAACACCGGGAACCTCAAGGAGGTCTTTAGCGCTCCATTGGGTATCGGAGCCAAGTTCTCCACGGTGGCCACCGACCGGGGCCGGGTCTACGTCGGCACCCGGGACGGGCAGGTCATAGGCTTCGGCGCCCCGACAACGTCCGCGGTGGGCGCATCTAACACGGACCTCGGCAGCACAAGCGTGGGTTCCACGGTAACTGCCAGCGTGACGATCACGGCGTCGCGGGCGGTGACGATCAGCTCCATCACGGCCGGTGCCCCGTTCGCACTAGGAGCGGCGCTGACGTTGCCCCGGACGCTGGCGAAAGGCGGAAGCATGACGGTCCCCGTGACGTTCTCGCCGACGGTTGCGGGCCAGGCGGACGGCACGCTCACAGTCAAAACGGCCGACGGCGAGACCGATCTCCTCGGAGTCCACGGTGTCGGTACGAAGGAGGGACTGGGCGCGACCCCGGCGGCGGTGCAGTTCACCGACGTCCCAACAAAGACGGTCAGCCGGGGGACGGTAAATATCGTCAACACCGGCACGACTGTCGCCAAGATCACCGGCGTCACATTGCCGGCAAACGCACAGCTCAGCGTCGACCCCGCCACCGTGCCGGTAGTGGGGCAGACGGTCCAGCCACTCGCGTCGCTGGCAGTGTCCGTGATGTTCAGCCCCACGACGGCGGGTCCGGTGACGGATTCCCTCGTCGTCGCCAGTGACCGGGGGAACGTGACCGTAAAGGTGGCCGGGACCGCCGTCTCCGGCGCGGCGCACCTGCAAATGCCGGGCTCGCTGGGCTTTGGTGATGTCCCCGTCGGGACCTCGGTCACCCGGGCTTTCCAGATCACGAACACCGGCAACGTCCCCATGACCATCACGAAGGCCAAGGCGCCGCAGGGGGTCTTCGCCACCGACAGTCCCATCGCCGAGGGGTTGAAGATTCCCGCCGGTGAGTCCGCATATCAGAGTGTGACGTTTACTCCGGCGAAAGTCGGCGAGGCCGGGACGCTGGACACTTTCTATCTGATCACTGCGGACGACGGCCAAGGCGCGCTCAAGGTGATGCTCACAGGGAAGGGCACGGACGATCCGATAGCTGCCTATGCGTGGAAGGTTGGCGCCGGCGACCCGCGGTCGGACCTTGGCCGGTCGCTGGCCTTGGAGTATGACGTGGCGGGCGGGAAGTGCCAGGACTATGTCAGAGGGATCATCTGCTGGTCACCGGCGACCGGGGCGCACTCGGTCATGGGTGGGATCTACGGCCGTTATAAGGCAGCCGGCGGTGCCGCCGGTGCCCTCGGCTTCCCGACCACCGACGAGAAGGGCACTCCGGACGGAGTGGGAAGGTACAGCCACTTCTCCGGCTCGGGTGGGTCCTCCATTTACTGGACACCGACGACCGGGGCGCACGATGTCCAGGGTGCAATCCGCGACAAATGGGCATCCCTGGGCTGGGAGACAGGCCCGCTGGGCTATCCGACCACCGACACGAAGGGCTCGCCGGACAAGATAGGGAAGTACAACCATTTCTCGGGTGTGGTTGGGCACTCGATCTACTGGTCGCCGAAGACAGGGGCGCACTGGATCGCCGGTGCGATCCGGACCAAGTGGGGATCCCTGGGCTGGGAGACGGGGCCGCTGGGCTATCCGACCACAGACGAGAAGACCTCGCCGGACAAAACAGGAAAGTACAGTCATTTCTCGGGTACGGTCGGGCACTCGATTTACTGGTCGCCCAAGACAGGGGCGCACTGGATCGCCGGTGCGATCCGGACCAAGTGGGGATCGCTGGGCTGGGAGACAGGCTTGGGTTATCCGACCACTGACGAGATGGGCTCTCCGGACGGGGTGGGGAGGTACACCCACTTCGCGGGTCTGGGTGGGAACTCGATCTACTGGTCGCCGACGACCGGGGCGCACTTTGTCCTCGGTGCGATCCGAGCCAGATGGGGGGCCTTGGGCTGGGAGAGAGGCAGGCTGGGCTATCCGACCAGCGACGAGTACTCGGTTTCCGTCGGCCGGGCATCGGACTTTCAGCGCGGCCGCCTAACCTGGAACTCGACCACCAGACAGGTCACTGGATAGCCGGTCAAGGCGCCAATAGGGTCCGGCAGCGCCGGACCCTATTGGCGTCTGGACTCAATCGGCGTGGACCTGATCGGCCCGGACCTGACCGGCCCGAACGTGATCGGCCTGGCCTGACCGGCGTGGGCCTGATCGCGGCGAGGGTTGATGGTGGAGTCAGGCGGATTTCCGCCAGCATTGCGGTTCATCATCGTGCCGGTGCCTGAGACCGCGCACGAACTCCACCGCACCGACGAGTGATCCGATGAGCCAAGTTATCCAGCGCCTGCATAGTGCCTTCAATGACCACGAGCTAGAGGCAGCCGCCGAGGTGTTCCATGAGTCGTACAGCAGTGTACAACCGGCCCACCCGGCCAGGGCATTTGTAGGTCGGGCGCAGATGCACGCGAATTGGGCGGCGATATTCGCTGCCATTCCCGATTTCCACGCAGAAGTGCTCCGCTCCATGGGGTGACGGGAACACCACCTGGAACGAATGGACCTGGGTCGGCACCCGCACCGACGGGAAGCCTTCGACATGCGCGGCGTGACAATCTTCGAGATCCAGACGGCCTCATAAGGCGCGGAAGGCGCTATATGGAAGAGTTTGAACGGTAGGACTTGGCATTGCACAGGCAGTCAAGACGCTGACGGGCCGCCTGCCGGAGCAGTCCACGGGCGCACCGGACTGAGTTTGTTGGGCTCAGGCGGCCGGAGGAAGGCTGGGCGCCCGTCGACGTGTATTGGCCTGGTGCCGGAGTTGGCGCCTGAGGCGGTACTCCGGCTGGTCCTCGGCTGTGCGGAGCGGCGTGCCGGGGAGGGGTGGTGCGGTGGAGTGGTAGGTGTGGCCGGTGGGGGTGGTGAGTTCGAGGGTGTGCCGGTCGCCGCTGCTGGAGGCGGATCCGGGTATGGCTCGGGCTCTCCAGCCGGGGGTTTCTTTGGTGTGGTTGCAGGCTTCGCAGAGTCCGGCGCCGTTGGCCTGGGTGGTGGGTCCGCCGTGGTGCCAGGGGGTGATGTGGTCCAGGTGGCGGATGGGGGCGTCGCAGTAGGGGGTGCGGCAGGTGTCGTCGCGGGTCTGGATGAGGCGGCGGAGTCCGGGCGGGAAGATCCGGGCCTTGGA
>JBKPBZ010000247.1:0-3752 GCA_046727115.1 Actinomycetota bacterium
CCGACGACGGCGGCGCGGCACGTCCGGCGGCGGCGGCGGCAACGACGGCGGCGCGCCCGGCACGCAGGAAGGCCGGGACTCTGGCGGTCCCGGCCTTCCGTGTTGCTGTTAAGTGTGGCGGCAATCAGCTTGCTGCCGCTAGCGATGTGCTAGGTGGCGCTGTCCTCCACCCGGGGCGGAAGGGTGTCCCACCCCGTTTCCGCGGCCCGCATCCAGGGAAACGGCAGGAGTTCCTTGATCCGGACCTTCCCCACTTCGCCCTCGGCATCGACCAGGACGGAGGTCTCGGTTCCGTAGGAACGCAGCAGTTCCCGGCAGAGGCCACAGGGGTTCGTGACCTGGGGCTGTCCCTGCCCGTCCATGCTGACGGCCACCACGGAGTGGATTGATGCCTCCTGCGCCATGCGGGCATTGGCGAGGGCGCTGGACTCGGCACACACATTGATGCGCTTTGCGCCAATGTGCAGCCCGAGGTAGATAGCCCCCGACCCGCCGCGCATGGCCGCGGCCACCCGGTGGTTCTCGCTGTGATGGGCAGTCAGCAACAGCCCACGCGCTGCCTCGTAAAGCTCCACGTCTGATGCGCTGAGGTCAAAGGAGACCACTTCTGCCTCCTTGCCTCTTCCGTCCGGGCGACTCGCGTCCATGGGGGTTCCCACTTTCCGTTCTCACTGTCTGTGTTCTTAGCGGCACGTTCTACAGGTTCTTACCTGCCGATGAAGATGCCGTTCTTCTGCCGGGCGAGCAGGTAGAAGACAATGCTGAGCGCCGAGAGGACGGCCACGTAGACGGGGAAGATCCAGGATGCGTTCAGTGTCTGGAGCCACACCAGGAGGTAGGAGGCCGTGCCGCCGAAGAGCGCGACGCCCAGGCCGTATCCGAGCGCAGTTCCGGCGCCGCGGCAGTTCTTCGGCATGAGGGAGCTGGTGACCACGTTGTACAGGGTCATGTTCAGGACCAGTACCACCGAGCCGCCGAGGAGAACTGCGGCGAAGCCGGCGATGCCGGGCTTGACGTACATCAGCATCAGGAAGACCGACGGGATGGACAGCGCACGGGTGATGAGGAACCACTTGGAAATCGACTTGCCGTCGGCGACCTTGCTGATGATGAGGCTGCCGACCACCAGCACGACGCCGAGAACGGTGGTGAGTGCGAAGACGGCGGTCGCGTCTTCCTTGAAGCCGCTGCGGGCCGCCGTCGGCAGGCCGGTGTTCCAGGCGTAGTTGTAGGCCTGCGCTGCTCCGACGACGAACGTGATGGCCAGCACGCTGAGCCAGTGCTTGCGCACCCCGCCCCAGACCGTTTTCGTGGAGTTGTTCTCCGCCAGTTCCTCGGGCTTCATGGTTTCCGGAAGCGTCCGGCGAAGGTAGACCACCACAAAGCCGAAGGCCGCGCCGACGACGAACGGCACGCGCCAGCCCCAGTCGGCCATGACGGCTCCGCCGAGCATCAGGGACGACAGCCAGCTGACCAGCGAGGCGAGCAGGATGCCCGTGTTGACGTAGAAGGAGATGATGCCGGCGACAAAGCCTTCGCGTCCCTCGGGGACGAGTTCGACCGCGTGGGCGGTGGACAGCGGGGCTTCAACACCCGTGGAGATGCCCTGGATGATGCGGCAGACCAGCAGGATGACGCCGGCGGCGGCACCGATCTGGTCGTAGGTGGGGCAGAGGGCAATGACCAGGGTGGTGCCGGCCATCATCATGATGGACCAGAGCATGACCCGGCGTCGTCCGATGCGGTCGGCCAGGGTGCCGAGCATGATTCCGCCGAGGGGACGGAATGCGAAGCCGACGGCGAAGACTGCAAGCGCGCTCAGCGTTGCGGCAACGGGGTCCTGCGACGGGAAAAACTTTGGCCCGATGAAAGCCGACAGAAGGCCAAAGACCATCCAGTCGTACCATTCGAGGGTGTTGCCGAGCCCGAGGCCCAGCAGCCCGCGGCGTACTTCTGGCGAGAGCCGGGACTTCCGGCCGCTCTCTACGTCAATCTTGACGACAGTGTCAGTCATGATACTTTTCCTTCCCCCGGCCTTCGGGGCGCGGGAGGGTACGGATTACCGGCGGACGCCTTGTTGGGGTCGGCGGTAATCGAAACTATCGTTTGGCTTGGTCCGCAGGGCGGGACCGGGTCACCACATGGGAGGTGAGTTAGCCCAGATAGCTACGCGTGCCTCTTCGTAGCGATTGAATGCAAACGGGCCATCCAGCTCGGCAACAAGGGACGGATCGCGAAGAAACGCGTCTCTAGTTTACCGGGCAACATCAGGTCTGCGGATGGCTTGGCAGATATCACTGCATCAGTACAAGGGGACGATCACGAACGCGGGCCGGGCGCACCTTCCGCCAGAAGGTGGTTGCGCCCCCATCCCCGTTCGCTAAGCTTCGAACCCGTAGTGGTGCGGCTCACACAACTATATTGAAGATCTTCACAGAGTCAATGGTTCTGTGGAAAAAACAGTCTCACCTCGGACGATGCCGCCGGCACGAGCGGAAGCGCACCGGGATCCCGGCCCGAATGGGGCGCAAAACCCGCGCGGTTCCGGCCCGGATGCGGCTCGGATCGGCCGCAAACCGCGCTTAGCACCAGCCCTGGGCAGTCCGGATCGAAAGTGGAAAACCTAAAGAAATTTACGAAAACCATTGATTCGCTAAAAGTTTTCACTATAGTTATGTGTGTCAGCTCACCGAGATAGAAAGTCGGACCATGGCTACCGAAAGCGTCACGGGCTCTTCCCCAGCCGGCACGAGCGTCCTCCTTGCCACCGTAGGCAACAAGGTACGCAACATGCGCAAGGACAAAGGAATGACCCTTGCCAAGCTTTCGGAAATCACCGGCCTCAGCCCGGCGATCGTAAGCCAGATCGAACGCGGCCTGGCCAATCCGTCCTTCACCACCTTGGCGCAGCTGGCGCACGGCCTGGACATCCCCGTAGGGAAGTTCTTCCTCGGGCAGGAGGAAACCAGGTCCCCCGTGGTCCGCAAGGGCGAGCGGCGAAACCTTAAAGGCGTCACCAAGAAGTCTGTGGGTGAAGCGGTCTATGAACTGCTCACCCCGGACCTCAACGGTGCGCTGGAGGCCCAATGGATCGTGAGTCCGCCAGGCCACGACACCAGTGCCACCCCTTTCCGGCACAGCGGCGAGGAATTCGGCATCATTCTCTCCGGCCGGAAAGACATCTTCCTGGACGGCGAGTGCTACACCCTGGAGGAAGGCGATTCGATCACCTTCTCTTCGGATACGCCCCACTGGTACAAGAACAGCTACGAAGAGGTCTGCGTAGCGATCTGGGTTAACGCACCTCACGCGTGGTGATCGGCCGGCCCTAGCCGCCGTCGCCGTCCGGTCCGGATCCGTCCGCCGGAACCCTTTCCATACTCTGCAGCAAGGTCCGCAACGGGCCGCGCTGCGTCATACCCTCTGCCGGGTGGATTTTGCGGTCAGCGTCGCCGCGATCCCCTCCTGAGCGCCGTCTTCTACGTCACCGGCCGCCCTTCCAAGGGCACCTTCGCCGGAAAAGTTAGGATCCCCATGAACCCGTCCACAGCCATGTCGTCGCTGGAACTCAGCACCACCACGGCGGACCTCACCGCTCCCGTCATCTCCCGCTCCGACGTCCTCGTGGTGGGCGGTGGCCCCGCAGGTGTGGCCGCCGCCGTCACCGCGGCCCGCTCGGGCGCCTCGGTCACGCTGCTGGAACGCTACTCCTCCCTCGGCGGCCTCGCCTCCGGCGGCATGGTGCTGGTCCT
>JBKPBZ010000248.1:0-13041 GCA_046727115.1 Actinomycetota bacterium
CCCCGGCCGCGCGCCTGGCCGGTCCCGGGACGACCGTCTTTTCAGACATGCGGCAGCTCCCCGAGCTCATCGCGGCAGGGCGGCCCGGCTGAGCCGACAGCCCTCGACCCCTGAATTTCCCCACGTTTGAAGTCGGCGCCCGGCGTGTCGGGCCGAACCGCCGGTGAGTCCCGGCGTCGCTGCCTCAAAGGTGGGGAGAATCTGCGCAGGCAGCCAGGCAGCCAGGCAGCCAGGCAGGCAGCCGGCAGCCAGCCGGTCCGGGGGAGTAGCAGTGGTCGAGGGCCCTTCGGCAGCGTCAGCCCAGCACCGCGATGGCAATGGCGATGTAGTGCGCGGCGAAGGCGAAAACCGTCAGGGCGTGGAACAGCTCGTGGAAGCCGAAGTGCTCGTAGCTAATGTTCGGCTTCTTCAGCGCATAGAAGACGGCGCCGGTGATGTAGAGGACGCCGCCGACGCAGATCAGCACCGCCGAGGCCACGTTGGCGGCGAAGAACTCCGGAAGGTAGAACAGCGACCCGCAGCCCAGGGCGATGTAGATCGGCACGTAGAGCCACCGCGGGGCGTCGGTCCACAGCAGCCGGAACAGCACGCCGAGGATGGCGCCGGACCAGATCACCCACAGCAGCAGTTCGGCCTGCTGCCGGTCCAGCAGGGCCCAGGCGAGCGGCGTGTAGCTCCCGGCAATCACCAGCATGATGTTTGTGTGGTCCAAGCGCTTCAGGACGATCTTGACGCGCGGTGACCAGTTCCCGCGGTGATAGACGGCGCTGACGCCGAACAGCAGGACCCCGGTGACGGCATAGACGGCGCAGGCGACCTTCAGGTCCGGCGGGGCCAGGATCACCAGCACCAGCCCGGCGGCCAGCGCCAGCGGGGCGGTCACGGTGTGGATCCAGCCCCGCCATTTGGGCTTGATCATCAGCAGTTCGGCGAGCCTCACCGCGGCGTCGTCCACCGGGGTCCCCCGTTTCGCCGGAGGCTCCGGCCGGGGCTCCAGACTGTTGCTTTCCATCCCGCAATAATAACCTACGCCTAAGTAAGTTACCGGTGGGTAACAAGCTTCCCGGGGGCTCCCGGTGACGGACCTGCACCCGCCAAGGCCCTCCGGCAGGTAGCCTAGGATGTGCACTGAACAAGTACCTCAAGGAAGCCAGGTGAACCTCCGGATGGAAATGCCCGGGCTCCTCTACGGCTTCTACGAGCGCAAGCTGCAGCGATCCCTTGACCAGGAACGGATCCCCCGGCATGTCGGCGTCATGGTCGACGGGAACCGGCGCTGGGCCCGCCAGTTCAACGCCCCCACAAGTCAGGGTCACCAGGCCGGCGCGGACAAGATCCACGAATTCCTCGGCTGGTGCCAGGAACTGGGCATCAAGGTGGTCACCTTGTACATGCTCTCCACGGACAACATGAACCGCTCCGGCGAGGAACTCGACCTCCTGATGGGTATCATCGCCAACACCCTGGACCGGCTGGATGAGGACGCCGACATCTCCGTGCACGCCATGGGCGCCCCCGAACTGCTGCCGGACTACCTCGCCGAGCGGCTGAACAACCTTACGGCGCGCACGCCCGCGCACGAACGACTGCACGTCAATGTCGCCGTCGGCTACGGCGGACGGCGGGAGATTGTCGACGCCGTGCGGGAACTGCTGCACGACGCCGTCGCCCGGGACGCTGACATCGGAAAGCTGGCCGATGACCTTACCGTGGATGACATCTCTCGCTTCCTCTACACCCGGGGCCAGCCGGACCCTGACCTGGTGATCCGGACCTCCGGAGAGCAGCGGCTGTCCGGGTTCCTCATGTGGCAAAGCGCGTACAGTGAGTTCTACTTCTGCGAGGCCTTGTGGCCGGCGTTCCGCAAGGTCGACTTTCTGCGCGCCCTGCGCGATTACGCCGGCCGGCAGCGCCGCTTCGGCGCCTGAGGCGTTCACACGGATTTCACGCGACGGCAACAAGAATCGCCGACAAATAGACAGACAAACCAGCCCCCGGAGACTTACCTTTATCCCATCGGCAGCAACTCGCCGGCCGATCGGGGAGGCCAGTACATGGAGCGGATTTTCGCACCGGGTGTATGGGAGGCCGCGTCCGGCCTCCAGGCCGAGCCGCCTCACCAATAACAAATCCGGGCATTGCCCCGGGGCTGGAGTCGATGTGGCTAATTCTGAGCAACTGCCCGACGTCATGACCGACCAGGGACAGAAGGCTACCTCTCGCGCCAAGCGAGCCACCTCAAAGACCGGTGCAGCGGATTCCGCTGCGGCCGGTCTTGCTGTTTCCGGGGAAGGAACAGGGAACCGGGGCACGGCCCGCAGTTTCGTGATCGATACCTCCGTTCTGCTCTCCGATCCGCGGGCCCTCCTGCGCTTCGCCGAGCACGAGGTCATCTTGCCGATCGTCGTCATCACCGAGCTCGAAGGAAAGCGTCACGACCCGGAGCTCGGTTACTTCGCGCGCAAGGCGCTCCGGCTGCTCGATGACTTGCGGCTCGAGCACGGTGGCCTGGACCGTCCCATCCCGCTCGGCCACGACGGCGGCACACTCATGGTGGAGTTGAACCACATCTCCGCCGAGGTGCTGCCCGCCGGCTTCCGCGGGGTGGACAACGACAGCCGCATCCTCGCAGTGGCCAAGAACCTGGCCAACGCGGGGCGCGACGTGACGGTGGTGTCCAAGGACCTGCCGATGCGCGTCAAAGCCTCCGCCATGGGGCTCCTGGCCGACGAATACCGCAATGAACTCGTCAAGGACTCCGGCTGGACCGGCGTCGCGGAGCTCGACGCGGCCGAGGACGAGGTTGCGACCCTCTACGGGCACGAGCCGGTCTTCATCCCGGCCGCGGCCGAGATGCCGACCAACACCGGGCTGGTCCTGCTTTCCAGCCGCGGCTCGGCCCTCGGACGCGTCGGGGCGGACAAACAGGTCCGGCTCGTGAAGGGCGACCGGGACGTCTTCGGACTCCACGGCCGCTCGGCCGAGCAGCGGCTGGCGATCGACCTCCTGATGGACCCGTCGGTCGGCATCGTGTCCCTCGGCGGCCGCGCCGGCACGGGCAAGTCCGCACTGGCCCTGTGCGCCGGGCTCGAAGCCGTCCTCGAGCGCCGGGAGCACCGCAAGGTGATCGTCTTCCGGCCCCTCTACGCGGTGGGCGGCCAGGAACTGGGTTACCTGCCCGGATCCGAAGCGGAAAAGATGAACCCCTGGGCGCAGGCCGTCTTTGACACCCTGGGCGCGCTGGTCAGCCAGGAGGTCGTGGAGGAAGTGATGGACCGGGGCATGCTGGAGGTCATGCCGCTGACCCACATCCGCGGACGCTCACTGCACGACGCATTCGTAATCGTGGATGAGGCGCAGTCGCTGGAGAAGAACGTGCTGCTGACGGTGATGAGCCGGATCGGCCAGAACTCCAAGATTGTCCTCACCCACGACGTCGCCCAGCGGGACAACCTGCGGGTCGGCCGGCACGACGGCGTGGCGGCCGTCGTCGAGACGCTGAAGGGGCACCCGCTCTTCGGCCACATCACACTCACCCGCTCGGAGCGCTCGCCGATCGCGGCCCTGGTGACGGAGCTGCTGGAGGGGGCGGAGATCTAGGCTCGTCCCGGTTGGGGCCGTGGTCCGGTTTGCCGGGCCACGGCCCTTTGCTGTGATTGGGTTCGCCGGGACACGGTCTTTGGCTGTCGTCGGGTAATCGTGGTTGAGTTCGCCGGGACACGGCCTTTCGCCGTCGCTTAGACACGTCGCATGGGACCACTACGGTCGCTGGGCGACCTCCGGGGTCCGATGCGCCGCGATGCGCTCCTTTGCGAAAGACCGTGCCCCGGCTGGTGGGCGTCCCACCTTACGAGAGACCGCGCCCCGGCTTGGTGAGCGTCCCACCTCCGCGGGACTGCGGTGGCCCGCTAAGGAGCGCATCGCCGACCAGAGCGAAGCGAAGGTCGCCCAGCGACCGCAACGGAGCGACGGGAGGTGTCTAAGCGACGGCGGGTCGCCGCAGCACCGCAAACCCGACCACGGCAACCCAGCGAAGGGGAGGTGTCTCAGCGCCGGCGGGGCGCCGCAGCCCCGCAAACCCGACCACGGCAACCCAGCAAAGGGGAGGTGTCTCAGCGACGGGGGAGGCCACGGGTTATTTCTGAATCCCTAGGTACTTCGCTGTGGGTTCGTGGCCCTTTACCTGCAGAGTCCAGTCGGGGCGCTTGAAGGTGGCGGGGGTGAGGCGGACGTTTTGGACCTCCTGGGCCTTGCCGCCCCAGACGGCGCGGGTGACGCCGTTGAGCTCGTAGCCGAGGGAGCGTGAGACGCCCAGGGACTGCTGGTTCCAGATGGCGGCCTCGGATTCCGCCACTTCTGCGCCGAGCCAGTCGAAGGCATAGAGGGCGACGGCGGCCCGCATCTCCTTGCCGAGGCCGCGGCCCTGGACGCTCTGGCGGAGCCAAGAGCCGGTGGTCACGGTCTTGAGCGTGGCGAAGTCCTTGGCCGCGATGTCCTGGCAGCCGACAAATTCGTCTTCGTGCCAGATGCCGAGCAGGAGGGTCCAGTCCTGGGGGCTCATGCTGCCGCGGCACCGCCAGTACCACTGCGCCATGTTGGCTCCGAGCTCGTTGGCCGGGATCTCGGTCCACGGGTTGCTGAACGGGTTCCGGCCCGGCTCGTGCACGCCGCTCAGGGCGGCCTCGACCGCGGCGGGAATCTCCTCGTCGCGGATGGGACGCAGCTCAAGACGCGGCGTGGTCAGGGTCAGGCCGAAAGGGGGCCAGTAGTCGGCGGGTTCAGTCATCGGGGAAGCCTAACGGTGCCGGTGGGCGGATGCCAGTCACAGGCCGGCTATTCCGCGGGGACGTCCCAGCTGATGTGGCGCCGGACGTCAGTGAGGTTCATCGATTCGGCGAGGAACAGGTCATCGAGCATGTATTCGTCCACGCCCAGGATCCTCAGCCAGTGGCCGTAGCCGTTCTGCTCATTGGCGCCGCCGGGTGCGTCCAGCCAGCGGCTGGCAACGCAGACGCCCGTGGCGGCGTCAATCCTCAGCAGCGTGCGGCCGGGCCGGCAGAGCGGGGCTCCGGGGTCGGCGGGACGGTACGAGAGGTTCGGACTGACCGTGGTTTCCAGGGCAGGCCGGCCCTCGTGGTCAACTTCGGTGATGGTGCCAAGCTCCACGGCGTTGGAATTGGGGAACTCAAGCGGGACCGGGGCATTCCCGGCGAGCTCCACCGGGTCCAGGACGGCGGCGAACCGGCCGTTTCCGAACGACGGCTCGCCGTAGGCTGCCTCCGGGCGGCGGCGCACCAGCCCGTCGTCGTCGTAAACCGGCGTGACCAGGTGCGGCGGCAGGAGCCAGGTCTTTCTCGTGGAACTGACATAGAAGCCGCCACGGGAATCATTGATGCCGGTGGTGCTGCCGATCACGAGGCCGCCGGCGGTTTCCAGCCGCAAGGCGCCGGGCCTGCGCAGCCATCCTCGAACGAGGTCATCGGGGGAGTCGGCCGCCGTCGGGGAACCCTCGGACACCGTGAGCGGCCGGTCCAGGTATTCAAACCTCAGCGACTGCCATTTCCAGGGCGAGGACCGGCACAGGTTCCGGAAGGCCGAGGCCTGATCCGCCGGACCGCGTGGTGCGACCGGCCCACGCCGGTTCTTGCTGTCCCATGCGGCCATATCCACAGTTTACGCGCGGGGACCGCCGGGCCGGACGAATATCCAGTAGCATCCGAGAGTGATCGAACGACTCGGCACCCTGGGGGCCGCCAACCCGCTGGCCTTCTGGCTTGCCTTGGCCGCGTGCGCCTATTTCTTCGTGATGGCGGTCCGGCTCACGGTCATCGACGTCCGGCACCACCTGCTCCCGGACAGGATCGTGTTTCCTTCCTATGCCATCGCCGGAGTCCTCCTGCTGGGCGCTGCCGCCAGCCAGCTCCTTCCCGGCGGCCAGGACGTTGCCGGCACGGCGGACACGGGCGTGTTCGGGGTGCCGGGGCTGCGTGTCGTTGCCGGCGGGGCGGCCCTCTGGCTTTTCTACTTCCTCCTGCATGCGGTGTATCCGCCGGGGATGGGGTTCGGCGACGTGAAGCTCGCGGGCGTCCTGGGAATGTACCTGGGATTCCTGGGCTGGGGGCACGTGATGGCCGGGACGTTTGCCGCGTTCGTCCTTGGCGGGCTGTGGAGCCTCGGATTGCTCGCCGCGCGGCGCGGCAATCTGCAGTCGGCCATTCCTTTCGGGCCGTTCATGCTGGCCGGCACGGCGGCCGCCATGCTGCTGATTCCGGCCGGCTAGGCGCTCCGGCCCGGGCATCTGGAGCCGCTCCGGCGGGCCGCTCACCGCGCCGGCGGCCGTCCACTGCCGGCGCTGACCCCGGCCCGGCCTGCCGGCGCCGACCTGCCCGGCACATTACCTGGCATGCACCAGGGGCGCCGCAACCCCGAAAGATTGCGGCGCCCTTGGCTGGCACTTACTGGATCCGGGCCGTCAGCCGCGCAGGCGGGTGAGCTCGTCGTCGCGACGGGACTCTCCGGCGTTACTGCCCGCGGCGGGCCCTTCCGGCTCGTCGCGGTTCGGGTGGTCAGAGCTGTCGGCGGGGTGGCGGGCTGCCGCCCGTTCCGCCTCGAGCCGCTCGGCTTCCTCGCCGCCAACTGCTTCTCCGCGGGCCACCATGCCGGCGGTGTCCGAGAGCGGGATCTGCTTGAGGGTGAGAGCCAGGATCAGGGCGATGCCCAGGAACGGCAGCAGGTACCAGAAGACGGGGGCCAGCGAATCGGCGTAGGCGTTGACGATCGCGTCCTTGAGCTGCGCCGGGAGCTGGTTGAGCATCTGCGGGTCCATCGTCCGGGTGGACTGCGACGCCTGCTCGGCGGACGCCCCGGCGCCGGTGAAGGCGTTGGTCAGGGATTCGGAGAGCCGGGTGGTGAAGATGGAACCGAAGACCGCGACGCCGAGCGACGCGCCCACCTCACGGAAGTAGTTGTTGGTGCTCGTCGCCGTGCCGATCTGGTCTGCCGGCACGGAGTTCTGCACCACCAGGACGATCACCTGCATGATCGAGCCCAGGCCGGCGCCGAAGATGAACAGCTGCACGCAGATGACCCAGATCGGGGTGGCGGCCGTGAGCGTGGTCAGCCACAGCATCGCCGCGATGGTCAGGGTGGCCCCGAGGACCGGGAACAGCTTGTACTTGCCCGTCTTGGAGATGCGGATGCCGGAGAAGATGGCCATGCCCATGAGCCCCACCATCATGGGCAGCATCAGCAGGCCGGATTCCGCGGCCGAGGTCCCGGAGGACATCTGCAGGAAGGTCGGGACGAAGGCGATTGCGGCGAACATGCCCAGGCCCAGAGTGAAGCCGATGGCGGTGGAGTTCACGAAGATGCGGTTCTTGAACAAGCTCAGCGGAATGATGGGGTCCTCGGCACGGCGCTCCACCAGGACGAAGGCGGTAGCGGCGAGCACCAGGCCGGCGCCGAAGGCCCACGTCAGCGGCGAATCCCAGCCCTGGTCCTTCTTGCCGCCGAAGTCGGTAAAGAAGATCAGGCAGGTGGTGGCCGCGGAGAGCAGCAGGACGCCCAGGATATCGATCCGCTTCTCGGATTTCTTGTTCGGCAGGGTCAGGGTGAACCAGGCAATGGTGAACGCGGCGATGCCGATCGGGATGTTGATGTAGAAGGCCCATTCCCAGGTCAGGTGGTCCACGAAGAAACCGCCCAGCAGGGGTCCGGCGACGGCGGAAAGGCCGAAGATGGCACCCAGCGGGCCCATGTACTTGCCGCGCTCCTTGGCCGGAACGATGTCGGCGATGATGGCCTGGGACAGGATCATCAGGCCGCCGCCGCCCAGGCCCTGGACGGCGCGGAAGATCACGAAGCCCCAGAAGTCGGTGGCGAGGGCGCAGCCGACGGAGGCCAGGGTGAAGAGCCCGATGGCGATGAGGAACAAGTTCCGGCGCCCCAGGATGTCGCCGAACTTTCCGTAGATCGGCATGACGATGGTGGTAGCCAGGAGGTAGGCCGTGGTGATCCAGGCCTGGTGCTCCACGCCGCCGAGTTTGCCGACGATGGTGGGCATGGCGGTGGACACGATGGTCTGGTCAAGGCTGGAGAGCAGCATGCCCGCGATGAGGGCGGAGAAGATGATCCAGATGCGTTTCTGGGTCAGCAGCAGCGGCTCGGCTGCTGGCTTGGTGCTGACGGCGGCGCTCATTGCGCTCCTTCGGAAGAGTTGGGCCGGGCAGTGTCGGAGTGAACAGCGCCGGAGTGGGCAGTGTCGAAGTGGGAGGTGCTGAACGGCAGGGAGAAGAGCGTGCGGGCGGCGGCAATGTTTTCCAGCAACATGTCCTTGTACGGGCGGGTGTTGCCTTCGGAGAAGTAGTCGGCGCTGGTTTTCCTGGCGACGTTTCCCAGGAGGACCACGGCCATGCGGACCACGGGATGGTCGGCGGCAACGCCTTCCCTGGCCGCGAGCAGCCCGGCGAACTCGGCCTCGCGTTCCTCCGTGGCGCCGATGATCCGGAGCATCAGCTGGGGCTCCTTCTTGATCACTCCGATCAGCTGGCGGGTCTCTTCCTCGGAGGCGCTCATCCGTTCGGAGAGATCGAGGGACAGCCGCACGAGGTCGGCGAGGAGTGAGGCCGATATTTCGCCGGGGGGCGAGTCCGCGCCGCCTGCCATGAACCGGGCAACCCCCTCTTCCGGGAAGTCGTCGTCGACGTGGCCGAGGATCGCGTCTTCCTTGGCGGGGAAGTAGTTGAAGAAGGTCCGGCGGGAGATGCCGGCCCTCTCGCAGACCTCCTCCACGGTGTAGCCGCTCAGGCCGCGTTCGGCGGTCAGGGAACGCGCGACGGCGGTGATGGTCGCCCGTGTTGCGGCCCGCTTGCGCTCGCGGAGGCCAACCGCATTAATTGCACTGTTTCCCATAGAGTGTATTTTTGCACTCAATCCTAAATAGTGCAAAAGATGCCTCCATGGCGGGGAAACCTGCCAGGCGGACAATATTGTCGCTGCCCGGCCGTAGCCTGCTTCTGTCCAGCCTTTCTGCTGGCTACAGGTGGCCCAGGGCGGGGCAGAAGCTCCGTCCGGGCCGGAAATGGGGAAGCATGACAGATTCAGCCTTGACGCACGTGTACGTCCTCCTGGACCGTTCCGGCTCGATGAGCACCATCGCCGATGACACCGTGGGCGGGTTCGCGGCGTTCGTGCGCGAGCAGCAGGCAGTGGCGGGCCGGTGCCGGCTCTCGCTCGCGCAGTTCGATGACACCTACGAGCGCGTCTACGCTTCGGTGGACATCCAGGACGTGCCGGCCCTGGACCTGCAGCCGCGGGGCAGCACCGCCCTGCATGACGCCATGGTCCGGCTGATCGGGGAGGCAGGCGCGGAACTCGCGGCCCTTCCGGAGGACCAGCGACCCGGCACTGTGCTGGTGGCCGTGCTGACGGACGGGCACGAGAACTCATCGCGCGAGGCCACGGGCGAACTGGTCAAGGCCCTGGTCCAGCGGCAGCAGAGCCAGTGGGGCTGGCAATTCACGTATTTGGGCGCCAATCAGGACGCCGTGTTGACGGCGGGCAGCCTGGGCATCCGCGCCGAGGACGCCCTGACCTATGCTGCCGGGAACGTCGATGCTGCCTTTTCCGTCCAGTCCGCCAAGACGCGGCGGTTGCGGGAGGCGCGGATCGGTGGTGCCAGCTTGGCGGACGCCGCCGCGGCAGCGGCCTACACGGCGCAGGAGCGGGAGGCAGCCGGCGGGGAACCGCCCCGGCGCTAGCTTTAGAGATGCGGTGCCCTGACATGCGGTGTCTAGAGACGCGGTGCTCTGACATGCCGTGTTCAGAGATGCCGTGTTCAGAAATGCGGTGCGGACATGCCGCCGGCCGGCACCCTTCAGGAAAGGTGCCGGCCGGCGGCGGATGTTCTCTGCGGGGCGGGGTGGCCGCCCGGAGTCGCTAGGCCTTGTGCGGCGGGCGCGTCATGGACATGACGTCCAGGGCGGTGTCCAGCTGCTCTTCGGTCAGTTCGCCGCGCTCGAGGAAGCCCATGGAGACGACGGTCTCGCGGATGGTCAGGCCCTCGGCCACAGCCTTCTTGGCGATCTTGGCGGCGTTTTCGTAGCCGATGAACTTGTTCAGCGGGGTCACGATCGACGGCGATGCCTCGGCGAGGAAGCGGGCGCGCTCCACGTTGGCGGTGATGCCGTCAATCATTTTGTCGGCCATGACGCGGCTGGTGTTCGCCAGGAGGCGCACGGATTCAAGGAGGTTGGCGGCCATGACCGGGATGCCGACGTTGAGTTCGAAGGCGCCGTTGGTGCCGGACCAAGCGATCGCGGTGTCGTTGCCGATCACCTGGGCACAGACCATGATGGAGGCTTCGCAGATGACCGGGTTGACCTTGCCGGGCATGATCGAGGAGCCCGGCTGCAGGTCCGGGATCGCGATTTCGCCGAGGCCGGTGTTGGGGCCGGAGCCCATCCAGCGCAGGTCGTTGTTGATCTTCATGAAGGAGATCGCAATATTGCGCAGCTGGCTCGACGCCTCGATGAGGCCGTCCCGGTTCGCCTGGGCCTCGAAGTGGTCGCGGGCCTCCGTCAGGGGCAGCCCGGTGTCGGCCGCCAGCAGTTCGATCACGCGCTCCGGGAAGCCGGCCGGGGTGTTGATGCCGGTGCCCACTGCGGTTCCGCCGAGCGGGACCTCTGCGACGCGGGGGAGGGAGGCGTTGATGCGCTCGATGCCGTAGCGGACCTGGGCGGCGTAGCCGCCGAACTCCTGGCCCAGGGTGACGGGGGTGGCGTCCATGAGGTGCGTGCGGCCGGACTTCACAACGTCCTTGAATTCGGTGGCCTTGCGCTCCAGCGACTCCGCCAGGTAGCCGAGGGCCGGGATCAGGTCATTGATCAGCGCGGACGTGGCGGCGACGTGGACGGAGGTCGGGAAGACGTCGTTGGAGGACTGCGAAGCGTTGACGTGGTCGTTAGGGTGGACAACTTTGTCGCTGCCGGCGGACTTGAGGGCCCGCGAGGCGAGCTCGGCGATGACCTCGTTGGTGTTCATGTTCGAGGACGTGCCGGACCCGGTCTGGAAGACGTCAATCGGGAAGTCGCCGTCGTACTTGCCGGCCGCAACCTGGTCGGCGGCGTCGGCGATCGCCTGGGCGAGCTCGCCGTCGAGCACCCCCAGTTCGGCGTTCGCCTGGGCGGCAGCCTTCTTCACCCGGGCCAGGGCCTCGATGTGGGCGCGCTCCAGGGTCTTGCCGGAGATCGGGAAGTTCTCGACTGCCCGCTGCGTCTGCGCCCGGTACAGGGCGTTCACGGGAACGCGGACTTCGCCCATCGTGTCGTGTTCAATGCGGAACTCTTCGGTGTTCAACTCATCTGTGGAAGTCATGGGGCTAGCTTATTGGGAGTGGGAGTCCCATCGAAAACCGTGAACAGTCGGCAGGGGCTGGGTGCCGGGGTTTAGAGCCGGCCGATGCTGGAGACGAGGTCGGCTCGGCCGTCAGAAAGGCTGTAGGCGAGGCCGATCACGGCAGTGCGGCCGCTGTCGACTGCGCCCGAAATCGCCCGGGAACTGTCCACCAGCCGCTGCGAGGTCTGCTTGACGTTTTCGACCACCATGTCGTTGATGTCGGGCTGATTGTTACGCAGCGAGGTCAGCACTGACGGTGTGATCCGCTCCACCAAACTGCGGATGAAACCCGCCGGCATCTGGCCGGTTTCCACGGCGGCTTTGGTGGCTGTGACGGCACCGCAGTTGTCGTGCCCCAGGACGACGATCAGCGGGACGTCCAGTACGCTGACGCTGTATTCCAGCGACCCGAGCACGGCGTCGTCGATCACTTGGCCGGCGGTGCGGACGACAAAGGCGTCGCCGAGGCCCAGATCGAAGATGATTTCGGCGGCGAGCCTGGAGTCGGCGCAGCCGAAGATCACCGCGAAGGGATGCTGGTTTTCGACCAGCGACGAGCGCCGCGAGGCGTCCTGGTTGGGGTGGGAGGACGTGCCGGCCACGAAACGCTTGTTGCCTTCACGGAGACGCTGCCAGGCGAGTGCGGGAGTCAGATAAGTAGCCACGGGGCTACTTTACGGTGAAGAGCTGGCCGAAGGGGAAACTGTTGCGCCCGGGGTTACGGTCGCCGCGCTGGACGGTGCCCCGGCGGGAGGGTTGCCTTCAAGTGACTTCACCACTGCCTCGGCCAGCGTGGAGAACTCCTCCAGCGTCGCGGATCCGGACAAGACCACGGTGGTGCCGCGCTCGGCCAGGACCATGGATTTCTCGCCCTTGCCGCTGTCGCGCAGTTCCCAGTCCCGGCCGCCGGCGTTCCGGGTGCCGGTTACAGGCGCGTTCTTGGTCTGCTGCAGGAGCCACGTGGGGTTGGCCTCCCGCGTCTGCACCAGGGCGATGAAGGCTTCCTTGGGTGTCAGGTAGCCGACTTCCCAGGCGGGGACGCCGCTGCCGGCTCCGGACTCCCAGCGAGCGTAGTTGGCGCGAAATGTGTCGCCGGTATCGGCCGCCACGGGTGTGAACCCCGCCACACCCGCCGCGTTCTGTGCGGAGGCGCTGACGTTGATGTTGGGCCGGTAACCGTCGGTTTTGGGAGCGGGGTTCATGAGGACGATCGGCAGGAACGCGGCGATGCTCACCACCAGGGCGATGATCATGCCCATGACGGAGGCGTTGGCGCGTTTGGCCGCAGCGGCGGCGATGACGGGCTTCACCGGGGGCTGTCCGGACGTGTCCGGGCCTGCCGCGGGGGAGCTGCCAGTCGGAGAACCGGGGGCGGCGGGGGAGGTTTCCTGCAATTCACTCACCCCTCTATAGTCGCGCATGTCCGGGCCGATCTCACATTCGCGGCGCCTGGGACGCCTGGCGGTGAAGTGCGTCACGCACTGGTCATCCCATGACCTTGCGCGCCCGCCCCGACTATGATCAGTATCAGACGAATCACCGCGACGGATCGATCCTGGCCGTACGGGTTCAACGACCGCCACTCGAAGAAGAGGTTCACGTGACACCAGCGCCCATGTCCCAGAAGTACTCCACGCTTTCCCCCTC
>JBKPBZ010000249.1:0-17094 GCA_046727115.1 Actinomycetota bacterium
CGGGCGGGGCGCTCGGCCGGGCCGGGGAGGCGTTCCGCCCGCGCCGTGCGGCGGGGTGTCGCTGCGCCGGATGCCGTCTTCGTGCAGTTCCAGCGCGCTCATCACCAGGGCGAAGTGGCTGAAGGCCTGCGGCGTGTTGCCCAGCTGCCGGCCGGCGTCGACGCCCCACTCCTCGCTGAGGAGTCCGACGTCGTTGCGCAGCGCCAGCAGCCGCTCGAACAGTTCCCCGGCCTCGTGGCGCCGGCCCGCCCCGATCAGGGCCTCCACCAGCCAGAAGGAGCATGCCAGAAACACCCCTTCCTCGCCGGGGAGCCCGTCATCGCTCTGCGCCGGCAGGTAGCGGCGCAGGAAGCCGTCATGCGTCAACTCGCGCTGCACGGCGTCGATGGTTCCGACGATGCGCGGATCATCCGGCGCCAGGAACCCCACCCGGGGCAGCAGCAGGAGGCTCGCGTCCAGCTCGGGCCGCCCGTAGGACTGCACGAAGGTGTTGCGTTCGGCGTCGAACCCGTTGGCCATGACCTCGGCGTGGATGGTGTCACGCAGCTCCTCCCAGCGGTCTGCCGGGCCGATCAGGCCGAAGTCCCGGACCCCCTTGACCATGCGGTCAGCCGCCACCCATGCCATCACCTTGGAGTGCGTGAAATGGCGTTGCGGGCCCCGCATTTCCCACAGCCCGTTATCCGGCTGCCTCCAGGCCGTCTCGAGATGTTCCATGAGGGCCACCTGGACGTCCCAGGCGTCGTCGGTGTGCTTGAGCAGCGAGTTCCGGGTCAGGGACAGGCAGTCGAGCACCTCGCCCCAGACGTCGAGCTGCAGCTGGCCGGCCGCGCCGTTCCCGGTACGCACGGGGGCTGAGTTTTCATAGCCCTTCAACCACGGCAGTTCGAGCTCCGGCAGCCGGCGCTCACCGTGGAGACCGTACATGATCTGCAGATCCGCAGGGTCCCCGGCGACGGCGCGGAGCAGCCAGTCGCGCCACGCGCCGGCCTCCTCGGTGTAGCCGGCGGCCAGCAGTGCCTGCAGGGTCAGGGTGGCGTCGCGCAGCCAGCAGAAGCGGTAGTCCCAGTTCCGGGTGCCGCCGATCTCCTCCGGCAGGGACGTCGTGACGGCGGCAACAATGCCGCCGGTGGGGGCAAAGGTCAAGGCCTTCAGCGTGATCAGCGAGCGCTGGACCGCGTCACGGTGCGGCCCGGTGATCCTGCACTTCGCCGACCAGTCGAGCCAGAACTCCTCGGTGGACGCCAGGACCGCTTCCGGGTTCACCGAGCGCGGCCGGCGGAGGTGGCTGGGGCTCCAGGTCAGCACGAAGGGCACGCGGTCCCCGGCCGTGACCGTGAAGTCGCTGACGGTGTGCATCCGCTCCCCGCGCAGGGGCGCCTCGGTCACCAGATAGGCGGCGTCGGGCCCGGCGACGGCGTGGATTCCGCGCTCGTCGTGGCGGACCCACGGCACAATATGGCCGTAGTCGAACCGGAGGGCCAGTTCGCCGCGCATCCGCACCGTACCGCGGACACCGACCACGATCCGCACGATGTCAGCCACTTCGTCGCGGGGCGGCATGAAGTCAATGATCCGGACCTTGCCCTCGGGCAGGTCCCACTCGGTTTCCAGGATCAGCGTGCCCTTGCGGTAGCGGCGGCGCGTGCACTCGCCGCCGGCCGCAGGCGCCAGCAGCCACCGGCCGGCCGCGGGCGTATCGAGGAGCGCGCTGAAACAGGCCGGGGAGTCGAAGCGTGGCAGGCACAGCCAGTCGATGGAACCTTCAGTGCTGATCAGGGCCGCGGTATGCAGATCCCCGACCATTGCGTAATCCTCGATGCGTACCATGACACTTACAGTGCCACACCGCCGTCGTACCCGGCACGGGGGCGGCGCACGCGGGAGGCGCACAGTGCCGGCGCACGGTACAGGCGCACGGTGACGGCGCACGGGACTGGCCGGAGAACGAGGATCCATCGTTGGGGGAAAGGGGACGGGCATGGCAGAGCACGGAGGCGCTGTGCGGATCGGCACGTCCGGCTGGAGCTATGACCACTGGGACGGGGTCCTCTACCCGCCGGGCCTGCCGGCCCGGGACAGGCTGGCACACTATGCGGCCCGCTTCGACACCGTGGAATTGAATGCCAGCTTCTACCGCTGGCCAAAAGAGGGCTCGTTCGCCAGCTGGCGCCGCCGCCTGCCCGACGGTTTCGCCCTGTCTGTCAAGGCGCCCCGTGGCCTGACGCACGCCAAGAAGCTTTACGCCCCGGAGGTCTGGGCGGACCGGATCACCCGGTGCTGGCACGAACTCGGCGACAAGCGTGCGGTGCTGCTCGTCCAGTTGCCCCCGGGTTTGGCGCGGGACGACGCCCGGCTGGACTACTTCCTCGCGACTCTGCCGGAGTGGATCCGCGTCTGCGTCGAGTTCCGCCACCCCAGCTGGGACGACGACGCCGTGTACGCCCTTCTGGAACGGCACGGGGCTGCCTATTGCATCATGAGCGGCGCCGGGCTCCCGTGCATCCTGCGCGCCACCGCGCCGTTTGTCTACATCCGGCTGCACGGCCCGGACCACGACTTCCTGTACGGCGGGTCCTATTCCGATGACGACCTGCGCTGGTGGGCGGACCGGATCCGCGAGTGGCAGGCCAGCGGGAAAGACGTCTACGCGTATTTCAACAACGACGGCGGCGGCAACGCGGTCCGCAACGCCGCCACACTGCGCGGGCTGCTGGGTTAGCCCCACGCCGGTAATCCGGCGTCACGGGGGCCCGCTCCCAGGACCCCGCCAGCACTGCCGGCGCCCGGCACTGTGGGAGAGTTGAGGCATGGAATTGGCGTCGCAACCAGCGCAGCAGCTGCCCGTGTCAGGCAACAGGGCCTTCCGGCTCGCCCATTGGGTGTCGGATACCGTGAATGGGGTTCGCCTCAAGACGGCCCGGAGCTGGAAATTTATCCCCCAGACCGTCGCCTATCAGGGCTACGGCTCGACAGAGTGGGTCAGGCTACTTGGCCGCGTGGTCCTCACCAGCAGGCCCGCTCCCGGCAGCAAGGCGGAGCGGCTGGCCCTGAACGGCAACCAGAACGTCCGCGGCTGGCGCGCCTTCACGAGTGTCCCGGTCCAGTTCACCGAGGTGGAGATCCAGATCGGCGGCGTGACCGCGCGCGTGCACACCGACCGCGGCGGCCTGGTGGACACCCTGGTGCACGTGGCGCTGACCCCGGGCTGGCATACGGCCATGCTGCGGGCCGAAGGAACGGAACCGGTCGAGGCCAGGATTTTCGTAATCTCCCCGGATACCAAGCTGGGCATTGTCTCGGACATTGACGACACCATCATGGTCACGGCCCTCCCCCGGCCTTTCCTGGCGCTGTGGAACACCTTCGTCCTGAACGAACGCGCCCGGATGGCGACGCCTGGCATGGCCGTCCTGATGGACCGGCTCAAGGTGGAGCACCCGGACGCGCCGGTGATCTACCTGTCCACCGGGCCGTGGAACGCGGCGCCCACCCTGGCCCGCTTCATCGCCCGGAACCTCTACCCCTCGGGCGCCCTGCTGCTCACTGACTGGGGCCTGACCCACGACCGCTGGTTCCGCAGCGGCCAGGAACACAAACGGCGGAACCTTGAGCTGCTGGCCCAGGAGTTCCCGAACATGCGCTGGCTGCTGTTCGGCGATAACGGCCAGCACGATGAAGAGATCTACTCCGGCTTCGCGCAGGAACACCCGGACCAGGTCGCCGCGATCGGCATCCGGCAGCTCTCGGCCAGCGAGGCCGTCTTCGCCGGCGGCCATTCCGACACTGGAGACCACTCGGAATCATCGGTTCCATGGCTTTATTCGCCCGACGGCGCCGGACTCGCCAAGGGTCTGCAGGACCTGGATCTGCTCTGAGTTGGAGCTGCTGTAGGTTGAACCTGCCTGAGGAGCTGCCTTAGGTTGAAGCGGCTTTCCCAGCGTCAGCCCGCCGGGCTGGGCTCCCCGACGTCGGCCGCTCCGTCCTGCTGCGGGTCGCCGCCTTGCTGTCCGACGTCGGGCGCCGCATCCTGCTGACCGGCGGGGCCATCCGGTTGCGCGGCGGCCGCCGTGTTCCGGGCCGCAAGTACCTCCTGGAGCCAGTAGTAGGAGGCCTTTGGTGTGCGGACCTGGGTGTCGAAATCGACGTGCACCAGACCGAACGGCTGTTTGTAGCCGGCGGACCATTCGAAGTTGTCCATGAAGGACCACACATAGTAGCCGCGAAGGTCCATGGCCTCGGCCGCACCGCCGGGACGGGTCGCTTCCAGGGCCGTGCCGATGTGGTCCGCGAGGTAACGCAGGCGCCGTTCGTCCGGAACCATCCGGCGGTCCGACCCGACACACTGGACCACCACGTCCTCGAAACTGGCCCCGCCCTCGGTGATGTAGACCGGGGGCAGATCCGGGTAGCGGTCGGCCACCTCAGCCAGGGCCACCGACATGTATTCGGGCTTGACCGGCCAGCCGTAGGCTGTGGTCTCGGCGTCCGGGAACGGCGCGATGTGGAAGGGCGCACCGGGTGTCCCGCTGAGGTCATCGCCCATGGCCTCGGCCATCCCGGGCGGCACGGCCCCCTCCCCCGGACCCGCCCCGACGCGCGTGGGCATGTAATAGTTCAGGCCATAGAAATCCAAGGGCTGGGAGATCAGCTCCATGTCTTCGCTGGAGGGGTTGAAAGACGATGAAAAGAACGTGGCTGCCCGAATGATGTCCGGGTACTTGCCGAGCAGCACGGGGTCGGCGTAGAGCCGGTTCTGCGCCACATCCATGAGTCCGGCGCTGACCGCGTCCAGCGGGTTGGCGGTGGCCGCAACCATGGGCGAGTACACGTTGGTGATGCCGATTTCGCCCTGCACCTTGGCGGCACGCAGCGCCTGGAGCGCCAGGCCGTGGCCCAGCAACTGGTGGTGCACGCTGGGGAGTGCCTTGAGCATGAACGCCTCGCCGGGCGCGTGCATGCCCAGGGCGTAGCCGTTGGTGGTGACCGTGGCGGGCTCGTTGACAGTCACCCAGCGCGAAACGCGGTCCCCGAACGCAGCCGCGGCGATGGCGGCGAAGTCCCCCAGCCGGTAGGCCGTATCCCGGTTCATCCAGCCGCCGGCCTCATCCAGGGGCAGCGGGGTGTCCCAGTGGTAGAGCGTCGCCATCGGGGAAATGCCGTTGGCGAGCAACAGGTCGATCAGCCGGTCGTAGAAGTCCAGTCCGGCCGGGTTCACGGGCCCGCTGCCGCCGGGCTGGATCCTGGACCAGGACAACGAAAACCGGTACGAGTCGATCCCCAGGGCCTTCATCAGGGCCACGTCCTCCGGCATCCGGTGGTAGTGGTCACACGAGACGGCAGGGCTGTGGTCCTCCACGATCGACCCCGGTTTCGCGGCGAAGACGTCCCATCCGGAGGGGCCGCGGCCGTCTTCATCGAGTGCACCCTCGATCTGGAAGGCTGACGTGGCCACGCCGAGGGTGAAGCCGGGCGGAAGAAGGGAAGCCAGATCCTTGGCGGAAGCGTTCATCGACGGGACCTCTATGTAGTTTCAGGAGTTGGTTGAATGATCTTAGGCTTCCCCCCGGGGCTGGCGCCACGACGCGCACAGTCTGACGGGCGCTGCTTCCGTCCCGTCCACCCAGTGTTTCCCCGTCACGGCCCGGGTTCCCAGTGCACGGGGAGCACACGCACAAGGGGGTCCCGGCGTCGGATGATGCGCACCGGGATGTCATGGCCGCCGAAGCCGCTGTCGCGGTTCTGGCCGCCCTCGCGGCCGCCGAGGCCGCTCTCGTGGTTCTGGCCGCCCTGGTGGTTCCGGCCGTTCCGGTGATTTAACGTGCTGTCCTGGACGTCGGCCCGCCAGCCGCCGGCGTCGTACTCCGCCCGGGTCCTGGCGTCCCGCAGCACGGCGAAAGCGTGCAGAATCGCGCTCACGTCGCCGCCGTCGGGAAGGGCGGTCTCCAACTGGCAAATGTCCGCATGGTGCCTGTCGGGATGGTGCCGGCGCATCAGCGCCCGGAAGGCGCGGCCAATTTCCTGCCGGCTCGCCTCCGGCGAGACGTGCAACAACGCATAGTAGCCGCGGGGATCAGGGTTCCTGCCGGGCATAGTCGGCCTCCGCTGTGCAGCCGGAACCGGCGCAGTGCTTTGGAGCGCCGCGCCGGCTCCGGGGACTTACTTACCGATCTCCTGCATTTTGTCCGAACGGGTGATCTCAATCTTCCGTGGCTTGGCTGCCTCTGACACCGGGATCCGGAGGGTCAGGACGCCGTCGGCGTAGTGCGCCTTAACGTGTTCCGTGTCCAGGGTTTCGCCGAGGATCAGCTGGCGGCTGAAGACGCCGCGGGGGCGTTCTGAGACCGTCAGTTCCACGTTGGGCTGCACCGGGTCCCGCCGTTCCGCCCGGACCGTCAGGACATTGCGCTCAATGTCGAGCCCGATCGAGTCGACGTTGACCCCCGGAAGGTCGAACGCGACGACGAAAACGCCGTCCTCCTGCCACGCGTCCATGGGCATGGCCGCTGGCCGCGCCACCGTCCCGAAGACCTGCTGGGCGAGCCGGTCAAAGTCACGGAACGGGTCTGTCCGAATTAACATCATTTCCCACTCCTTTAGCGCGAGTTGGTCTTCACCTTCAACAACCCACCGCGGTTTTTCTGTAGTGGTGGGTATAGATTTTTTATAGCACCGGTGGCACACTGCTGCAAGAGGGCAGTACGGGAACGGGAGGAAGACCATGGCGGACCGCGGCGCGGATACAGGCCTGTACGCCATCTCCGTAGTGGCAGAGCTGGTGGGCACGGGACAGCAGAATATCCGGCTCTACGAGCGCCGGGGACTCCTCGCGCCAGACCGCACCGCCGGTGGCACCCGGCAGTACAGCGACTCCGACCTCGCGGTGCTCCGGCGGATCGGCGAACTGCTGGCCGAGGGCCTTAACCTGGCCGGCGTGGCCAAGGTGATGGAACTGGAGGCAGCCAACGCCCGGCTGCGGGCCGAGCTCAAGCGGGCGCGCGCCCGCTGACGGCGCTCAGTCCTGGCTGGCGTCGGCCGCGGAGAGCGTTCCGGTGATCTGTTCGCCCGGAATCCGGGCCGTCCGCCACGTGTCCACGGCGATGACGCCGCCCAGCACGACGAGCGAGATCGAAAAGGCGGCCAGGGCATCGGTCATCCAGTGGTAGCCGAGGTAAAGGCGGCTGATGGCGGCGAAGAAAATGCCGATCCCCGCCACGATGAAGGCAATGACGGCGGCCCGGGGATTCTTCCGGCGCGAAAAGACCAGATAAGTGGTGACCAGCAGGAAATCGCATGCGCCAAGGACGTGGCCGGAAGGAAAGGAGAAGGTGGAGTCGGCGCCGAAGAGCATGAGATCCAGCGGAGGCCGGTGGCGTTCCACAGTCCGGCCGATGACCTGCGCCAGGATCACGCCGGTCAGCATGGCGCCGGCGAGGAGCATCGGCCGCCAGGCGTGCTTGGCAACCAGTCCCCAGACCACCGTCACGATGAGGACGATGATCGGCAGGCCGATGGGACCGAAGACGATCGCGAGGATGATCATGATCAGCGTGGTCGGCTCTCCCCGCAGGGTCAGGAGCCACAACCGCACGGGTTCGTCCACTGCCGAGATGCCGTCTTTCTGGAGGACGGCGACCAGCAGCGTCACGAACAGCACGACGCCCGTGATCATCAGGACGACGGCGGTGCGGTAGAGATTCCGGCGCGCCGTCGCGCTCATGTACCGCTCCTCCACGACGAACTTATCGTGGAAGGTCCGCCACCGGCCCTGCGGTTTGCCTGTTTGAGCCTCTGCCATGTCGCCCTGCCGCCTTCTCGCCGTGTAGTGGATAGTCCCGCTGACGATTATCCCCTCTTATGGGCGCACTGGTAGGCAAATGGCCAGCCGGGACCTCCTGCGCCGCGGGCGTGGCGAGCCGCCCGCGAGCGTAACCTTGCGCCCGGACGGGGACGGGACCTTGCTGTGAGCCGCTTCACAGTGTAGCCTCCCAGACAAACAGGTAGCCTCCGAAGCAACTTGTGATGCTTATTAAGCAACTCTTTCGGAAATCAATGATGAGCTGGATGGAGAACAACAATGGTCGAGGAACAGCCTGCCGGTGCCCGCGCGGGGCGGAGCCGCGGAAAGGTCACCGATGTGGAGACCTACGGCATTGAACGGATACCGGAGAAGGACCGCAATGCGAGCGCCTTTGACCTGTTCAGGGTTTCGTTCGGCGGTGCCAACACCTTCGCCACGGCCTTCCTGGGCGCATTTCCGATCCTGTTCGGCCTGTCATTCTGGCAGGGGCTCGCCGCGACGGTGACGGGCCTGGTGGTCGGCGCCCTTCTGCTGGCACCCATGGCCGTCTTCGGTCCCACGAACGGGACCAACAACGCAGTGTCCTCCTCCGCCCACCTGGGCGTGCACGGCCGGGTCGTCGGATCATTCCTGTCCTTGCTGACTGCCCTGGCATTTTTCTCCATCTCGGTCTGGAGCTCCGGCGACGCCTTGGTGGGCGGCCTGAACCGGCTGGTTGGCCTGCCGCAGGACATGGGCTCGTTCGCCGTCGCCTACGGCCTCTTTGGTGGACTCGTCCTGGTTGTCTGTGTCTACGGGTTCAAGTTCATGCTGCTGGTGAACAAGATTGCCGTCACGGCGGCCACCCTGCTGTTCGTTGTCGGCTTCATCGCCTTCGCGGGCGACTTCAACCTGAACTTCGAGGGCACCTTCGGGACCGGGTTCGACGGCGTCGGCATGGCAGGATTCATTCCGGCCTTCATCGGCGCAGCCCTGATCGTCATGTCCAACCCCATCTCCTTCGGCGCGTTCTTGGGCGACTGGGCGCGATACATCCCCACCGCCACACCCAAGCGCCGGGTCATGGGGGCGGCGCTGCTGGCCCAGCTGGCGACGCTTATTCCGTTCGTCTTTGGCCTGGCCACGGCGTCCATCATCGCCACCAAGGCGCCGGAATTCATGGACCCGGCGGCGCCGAACTACGTCGGCGGCCTGCTTGCGGTTTCGCCGGCCTGGTATTTCGTGCCGCTTTGCGCCATAGCCCTGATCGGCGGTATGTCCACCGGGGCGTCCTCGCTGTACGGCACGGGCCTTGACTTCAGCAGCGTCTTCCCGAGGTTCAACCGGGTCCAGGCCACCCTCTTCATCGGGGTCCTGGCGATCGCATTCATCTTCGCCGGCCGTTTCGCCTTCAACCTTGTCCAGAGCATCTCCACGTTCGCCACCTTGATCGTGACCTGCACCGCGCCGTGGATGGTGGTCATGATCATTGGATTCATCACCCGCCGCGGCTGGTACGACGCCGATGCCCTCCAGGTGTTCAACCGGCGCCAGAGTGGCGGACGGTACTGGTTCAACCACGGCTGGAACCTGCGCGGCATGGCCGCCTGGCTGGTCAGCGCCGCGGCCGGGCTGAGTCTGGTGAACATGCCCGGCCAGTTCCAGGGGCCCCTGGGCAACCTGGCGGGCGGCGTGGACGTCAGCCTGCCGGCATCGCTGGTGCTTGCGGCTGTTCTCTATCTCGGGCTGCTGTGGATCTTCCCGGAGCCGCGGGGGGTGTTCCCCGCCGCCGGGCCGCGCTGGATCCCCTCGAAGGACACCGCGGTGCCGCCGGTCAGGGATGCAGCTGGCAATACCGTACCGGCCCTGGCGCAGGAGGCGGCTGCGCCGGGCGTGCCCGGCGACCGGGATCCCGAGCTGGTGGCCCAGCCGTGACGTGGTTCGATCTCAGCGTTCCGCTCCGCACCGGGATGCCTGTCTACCCCGGAGACCCAGAGGTCCGGATCGCAGCGGCGCTGACCGTGGAGGCCGACGGCGCCAATGTGCTCTCCCTCGCGTTGGGCTCCCATTCGGGCACCCACGCCGACGCACCGCTGCATGTGGGCGACGGCTGGGCAGCCCTGGACGAACTGCCGCTGTCCCTCTTCGCCGGGATCGCCGAAATTGCGGACGTCCGGGGGGTGGCGCGCGGCGGCGCCATTACCGCCGCGCAGCTGGCAGAAATCGCCCCGGCGGGCTCCCCCGGGAATCCTGGGAATCCAGCAAGGATCCTGCTGCTGCACACCGGCTGCGCCGCGGCCTGGGGAAGCGACGAGTACCTCAAGCACCCGTGGCTCGAGGCTGCTGCCGCGCAACTGATCGTGGACCGCGGCTACCGCGCCGTAGGCCTGGATGCCCTCAGCGTGGATCCCAGCTCCCCCGGCGCCCCGGGCGGCACTCCGGCGGACGGCGGCTTCCCCGCCCACGCCGTCCTGGCCGGAAACGGCTGCATCATCGTGGAAAACCTCACCGGGCTGGAGCAGGTCCAGAGGGCCAGGGACGCAGGATCCGGCGTCGAGGTCTTCCTCTTTCCGCTCAATATCCCCGGGGCCGACGGTGCCCCGATCCGGGCCGTGGCCCGGCCGCTGCCGGCTCCGGAGCTGCAGCCGCCGACGCAGACAGTGCTGCAGCAGTCAGTCCTGCAGCCGACACTCCTGCAGCAGACACTGCCCGGCGCGCTCAGCCGGGAAGAGGTGCAGGAGGCAGCCGACCGCCTCGTGGCCGCCTTCGCGGCCACGGACACCGAGGCCTACTTTGCAGCCTTCAGTCCGCAGGCGACATTCATCTTCCATACGGAAGACCAGAGCCTTGGTTCCCGGTCCGCCTACCGGGCCCTCTGGGACAGCTGGCTCGCCGGCGGCTGGCGGGTGCTGGAATGCCGGAGCAGCGAGCAGGACATCCAGCTCCTGGGGGCCACCGCGGTGTTCTCGCACCGCGTCGCCACGACAGTCCAGATTGACCGGGGAGGCGGCCGCGAGACAAGCGATGAACGGGAGACCATCGTCCTCTCCCGGGCCGGGGACGGCAGCATCGTGTGCGTCCACGAGCATCTCTCAGCCTGCCCCGCAGATGTCTAGGGCCAAAGGTCCCGGAACAAGAGGAACCGCAGGTCAACGGCGCCCCGACCGCCGGAGCCGAATTTCCGGAACGAAAGCTGCCCCTGAAGGGATTTGACGTGTCAATAAATATGACGTTACTGTTCCTGAATCCATTGGGGCCGACTAGAAGTACTCCAAGAAAGACAGAGCGATGACCACCACCACCGAGTCCATTGAGATCCAAGTCGACAACCGGCACGTCCTCGACGAACGACTCAACGACGCCGTCCGCGGGCTGCAGCAGCTCGCCATGACCACGGGGACGCACGGCATTCTGCTCACGCGGCACAAGCCGGGCCACTACACCGCGGCCCTCTCCGACCAGGTTCCCTTCGGCATGACCCGCGAGCTCGTTCACTGAGCACCGGCAAACCGGACACTGAGAGCCGGACTTAAAAAGCCAGGTCCCGGGCGGCAGAGCATCGACTCGCCGCCCGGGACCTTTTTGGCGTTTCAGGGACAGTTGCCGGTCATGGCCCGGTCAGCGGTCAGGGCCTGATCACCAATGATGACCGCGTCACCAGTCGTGAACAGTGCCGTCCACGAGGCGGTTGTAGGGCAGGTAGGCCTGCTGGTAGGGGTAGGCGGCGGCGGCTTCTTCGTTGAATTCGACGCCGATGCCGGGCGCCTCGCCCGGGTGCAGGTAGCCGTCCACGAACGTCATGGACTGCTCGAAGACCTCGTTCGTCTTATCCGAGTGCTGCATGTATTCCTGGATCCCGTAGTTGTGGATCGCCAGGCCCACGTGCAGCTGCGCGGCGAACCCGACCGGGGAGATGTCGGTGGGGCCGTGGAAGCCGGACTTGACCTGGTACTGCGCGGCGAAGTCCATCACCTTCTTCAACGGGCTGATCCCGCCGAAGTGGGTGGAGGCGGCCCGCACGTAGTCGATCAGCTGTTCCTTGATCAGGCTCTGGTAGTCGTAGACGGTGTTGAAGATCTCCCCGATCGCCAGCGGGGTGGTGGTGTGCGCCCGGACCAGGCGCAGCGCCTCCTGGTTCTCGGCCGGGGTGCAGTCCTCGAGCCAGAACAGGTCATAGGGCTCCAGCGCCTTGCCCAGCTTCGCGGCCTGGATCGGGGTCATCCGGTGGTGCCCGTCGTGCAGCAACGGCAGTTCCGGGCCGAACTCGTTCCGCACCGCCTCGAACACCGTCGGCAGGTGCCGCAGGTACGCCCGGGTGTCCCAGTCCTCCTCCAGCGGGAACGCGCCGCGCCCGGCCGGTTCGTAGTCATACCGCTCCCCCGAGGCCTGGGCCTGCGCCGCGACCCCGTACACGGCCTTGATCCCGGGCACCGCGGTCTGGATCCGGATCGACTTGTAGCCGAGCTCCAGGTGCTCCCGGACCGAATCGAACAGCGAGGGCAGGTCCGCGCCGGAGGCATGGCCGTAGGCGCGCAGCCCGTTCCGGGACGCCCCGCCAAGGAGCTGGTAGACCGGCATCCCGGCGAGTTTGCCCTTGATGTCCCACAGCGCCATGTCCACCGCGGCGATCGCGGCCATCGTCACCGGGCCGCGGCGCCAGTACGAGGACCGGTACAGGAACTGCCAGGTGTCCTCGATCCGGTGCGGGTCCTTGCCGATCAGCAGCTGCGCGACGTGCTCCTTCAAATACGCGGCCACCGCAAGCTCACGCCCGTTCAGCGTCGCGTCCCCGATCCCGGTCACCCCGTCCTCGGTGGTGATCCGCAGGGTCACGAAGTTCCGGGAGGGGCTGGTCACGAAGACTTCAGCGGCAATGATTTTCACAACAGGTCCTTTTCTGGTCGTGCGGGGGTGTCTTGGCCGGCGAGTGGCCGGCGAATGGGCGGCGGCCCGGATGGCTTCCCGGAGTGCGGTCAGCCGCCCGGGTGGTGGGTCAGCGCTGCGTGGTGCCGCCCGGGGTGCTCCCGAGCAGTGCCAGTTCCGCGCGGCCCGGCAGGCCTTCCCAGTCCCCGGCGGTGCTGACGGCAAAGGCTCCGGCCAGGGCGCCGCGCTGCAGGCGGCCGGCCACGTCGGCGTCGTCGAGCAGGGCCGAAAGGTAGCCGGCGGTGAACGCGTCCCCGGCCCCCACGGTATCGATGCTGGTCACGGGCACGGCGGCCGCCTCCCAGCGCCCGTCGGCGGTGTGCACGCCGGCTCCCGCGGCGCCGCGCTTGACCACGACTTCGCGGACCCCGCGGTCCAGCAGTTCGGCGGCCATGGCCGTTTCGGCGGCGTCGGCACCGGCGTCGGCGTCCCAAGTTCCGGCCGGGTCCGCCCCGGGAGCAGCCGCGACCAGCCCGAGCTCGTCGTCGGAGGCGATCACGATGCTCGCGTGCCGGGCAAGCGGCGTGAGCACGGCGCGGGCCTCCTCCCGGGACCAGAGCTTGCTGCGGTAATTGACGTCAAGGGAGACTTCCATGCCTTCGGCGGCGGCGCGCTCGGCCGCGTACTCCACCGCCTTTCTGGCGTCGGGACCGAGGGCCGCAGTGATCCCGGTCAGATGCAGGATCCGGGCACCGGCGCTCAAGGCATGGTCCAGGTCCTCCCGGCCGAGTGTGGACCCGGCGGAACCGGCGCGGTAGTAGAAGGCCCGGGTGACATCCGCCGTGCGTTGTTCCAGGAACATCACCCCGGTGTTCCGCGCGGCGTCAATCCGGTGCCGCAGCCCGATCCCCTCGGCGCGCAGCTGCCGCAGGATGTACTCGCCATGCGGGTCGGCGCCGACCACCCCGGCCCAGGTGACGCTGTGCCCGAGCCGGGCCACCCCGACGGCCACGTTCGATTCCGCCCCGGCCACGTGCATGCCCAGGGTGCCGCCGGCGGACAGCGGGCCAGCGGACCGCAGCGAGACCATGGACTCGCCGAAGGTCAGCAGGTCAACGGCCTGCGGCGCGGAGTGGACGGCGGCCATCACCGCAGGCTCTCCGCGCGCGGGCGGCTGAACTCGGTGGCCAGGGCCACGAAACCGCGGGCCCGTTCCCGCATCGGTGCGAGGTCGCCGCCGGAGCCGGCGTCGCCGAACAGCGGCCCGCCGAGCCCGACGGCGATGGCGCCGGCTTCCCAGTAGCCCGCTGCTTCATCCAGCCCCACGCCGCCGACGGCGATGAACGGGATCCCGGGGAAGGGGTCGCGGAGCGCCTTGAGGTAGCCCGGTCCGCCGATCGAGGCGGGGAAGAGCTTGACCGCGGTGGCGCCCCGGTTCATGGCTTCATAGGCCTCGCTGGGGGTCAGCGCACCTGCCAGCACGGGCAGACCAAGCCGGGCCGATTCGGCGATCGACTCCGCCAGCGACGGGGTCACCATGAACTGGCCGCCCGCCTCGGCAACCCGGTGGACGTCCTGGGCCGTCAGCACGGTTCCGGCCCCGACGAAGCAGTCCGCCGGGGCGGCCGCGCGGACCTCGCGGATCGCCTCCAGGGCCCCCGGTGTGGTGAGCGCAATTTCGACGTACCGGAAGCCCTCCTCCATCGCCGCGAGGGCGGCCTTCGCGGCGGCCGCGCCGTCCGTGCCGCGCACAATTGCCACCAGCCGGGTCGCCCGGATGCCGGCCAGCAGCGATTCGGGCGTCAGGGTGTTCTCCATGTCAGGGTTCTCCTTCGTCGGGGCGTCCAGGTCCGGGCTCGGCACGGGGGCCTTCACCACTCGGCGAAAGCGCCGTCGGGGTGCCGCCAGACGGGACCGCGCCAGGCGTGCCCGCGCTTGTCCGCGGCACGGACCACGGCCTCATCGATCTCGATGCCCAGGCCCGGTCCGGTGAGCCGTTCGATGTGTCCGTCCACGAACTTCAGCGGGGACTTGTCCACCACGTAGTCCAGGACTTCCGCGCCCTGGTTGTAGTGGATGCCGATGCTTTGTTCCTGGATCAGGAAGTTGGGTGTCGCGAAGCCCACCTGCAGGCAGGCGGCCAGCGCCAGCGGGCCCAGCGGGCAGTGCGGGGCCAGCTGGACCTCGTAGATTTCGGCGAGCGAGGCGATCTTGCGGACCTCGGTGATGCCGCCGGCATGGGAGAGGTCCGGCTGGGCCACGGCGATGCCGGCCTGCAGCGCGGGCAGGAATTCCTGCCGGCTGTACAGCCGCTCGCCGGTGGAGACCGGCGTCGTGGTGGAGGAGGTGAACTCACGCAGCAGGTGGGTGTTTTCCGGGACTACCGGTTCTTCGAGGAAGAAGGGCCGGTACGGCTCCAGCAGCGGCGCCACCCGGCGGGCGTTGGCGAGGCTGAAGCGGCCGTGGAAGTCCACGGCCACGTCGCGGTGGTCGCCGAGGACCTCGCGGGCAGCGGCCACCCGGCGGACGACGCCGTCGAGCTCGGCCACGGAGGCGATGGGGCTCATCCGGCCGCTGGCGTTCATCTTGACGGCCGTCAGTCCGACCTCCAGCTGTGCGCTGATCTGGTCGGCCACCTCGTTGGGCTCATCCCCGCCCACCCAGCCGTACATCCGGATCCGGTCCCGGACGTGGCCGCCGAGAAGCTGGTGCACTGGGGTGTTGAAGTGCTTGCCGGCGATGTCCCAGAGAGCCTGGTCCAGGCCGGACACGGCGCTGGCCAGGATGGGCCCGCCGCGGTAGAAGGACCCCTTGGTCATGACTTGCCAGTGGTCCTCGATCCGCAGCGCATCGTTGCCGATGAGCAGCTCGGAGAGCTGGTCGACGGCGGTGCGCACGGTTTCGCTGCGGCCTTCGCAGCTCGCCTCGCCCCAGCCGACGATCCCGCTGTCGGTCTCGACCCGGACGAAGAGCCAGCGCGGCGCGACGAGGAACGTTTCAATCCTGCTGATGAGTGTCATCTGTTGCCTAGCCCTTGGTCGCCCCGGCGGTCATGCCGGAGACGATGTACTTCTGCGTGAAGAGCGCAATGATCATGATCGGGATGGTGACCACGGTGGCCGCCGCCATGAGTCCGCCCCAGTCAATGCTGGCGTAGGAGACGAAGTCGAAGATCGCGACCGGCAGGGTCTTGGTCTTGGAGCCGGAGAGCACCAGGGCGAACATGAAGTTGTTCCACGAGAAGATAAAGGACAGGATGCCGGCGGTGGCCATGCCGGCGACGGAGAGCGGCAGGGTGATGCGGCGGAAGGCGCCGATCGGGGTGAGGCCGTCCACCTGGGCCGATTCCTCCAGCTCCAGCGGCAGGGAATCGAAGTAGCTCATCATGATGTAGACGATCAGCGGCAGCGCGACGAACATGTGGCTGAGGATCAGGACCTCGAAGCCGCCCACCATCTTCAGGTTGGAGAAGACGTAGTACCAGGGCACCAGCAGGGAGACGCCGGGGATGACGCGGGCCATCAGGACCACGAGCGCCGAGCGGTGCATCGTGAACCGGCTCATGGCGTAGGCGGCGGGCACGCCCAGGACCAGCGACAGGGCCGTGGAGACGAAGGCCACCCAGAAGCTGTTGAAGATGAAGACCAAGTAGTTGTTCCGCTGCAGCACATTGGCGTAGTTCTCGAACGTGGGGGTGAAGAAGAACGACTTGCCGGTGTCGTAGATGTCCACGTTGGTCTTGAGGGACGCCAGCAGCATCCAGAACAGCGGGGCGATCAGGAACAGCACCACGGCCACCAGCGCGGCGACGCGGAAAATCTTGTACGCGCGGGTGCCCAGCGGCTTCCGGGGGCGCGGCGCCGTCCCGGCCGGCCCGGCGGGGACGGTTTGGGGTTGGGTGTCTTCGGTGTTTTCGGACAGGACGGTCATTTGCTTACCGCTTTCTTGCGCATGGTCAGCAGCCACATGGAGCCGATGATGATCATGAAGAACAGGATCAGCACCGCGGAGGAGAGCCCGTACTGGTTGTAGTCGAAGCTCAGCCCGTAGGCGTAGACGTTGAGCGTCTCGACTTCGTGGAAGGAACCGCCGCCTTTGCCCTTGGTGGCATAGAGGATGTCGAAGGTCTTCAGGGCGTCGATGCCCCGGAGCAGGATGGCGACGATCACGGTCGGCATCATGAGGGGCAGCGTGATGAAGAAGAAGCGCTGGAAAGCGTTGGCGCCGTCCATCCGGGCCGCCTCGTCGGGCTCCTCGGAGAGGGAGGTCAGCCCGGCCAGCAGGATCAGGACCACCATGGGGGTCCACTGCCACACGTCCATGAAGATGGTGGTGCCGAGCGCGGTGTCCTGGCCGGAGAGCCAGGGCTGGGCGGGAATGCCGACCATGCCGAGCAGCTGGTTGACGAAGCCGATGTTGGGGTCGAAGATCAGCCGCCACATCATGCCGAC
>JBKPBZ010000250.1:0-9757 GCA_046727115.1 Actinomycetota bacterium
GCATCCTCGGGATGCACATCGACGGTGTCTTCGCCGAGTACGCCTCCGTCCCGCAGGACATCTGCGTCAAGCTCCCCACCGGCCTCTCCCTCGAGTCCGGCGCCCTGCTCGAGGCAGCCGGCGTCGCCGTGCACGCCATCCAGCGCGCCAACTACTCCGTCGCAGGCCGGGCCGTGCTCGTCAGCGGAGCCGGACCTGTCGGCCTCGTCGTCGTGAACCTCGCACTGCTCATGGGCGCCTCACACGTCATCGCCGTCGACCCCAACCCCTACCGGAGGGCCCAAGCCGAAAAGCTTGGCGCGACGGCCCTGCACCCCAACGACGGCATCGTCGAGCGCTGCCGCGAACTCACCGGCCGCCGCGGCGGCTTCGACGTCGCCTTCGAATGCTCCGGCGCTCCCGGCACCCTGACAACGCTCTTCGAAGCCGTCCGCCGCGAAGCCACCGTCATCACCGTCGGACACCCCAGCCGCCCCGCAGAGGTCGACATCGCCGCCTACATCAACAAAAAGGGCATCACCCTTCGCGGTATCTTCGGACGCCGGCTCTGGGAAACCTGGGAACAAAGCCTGCTGCTTCTGGACTCCGGGAAGCTGGAGCTGGACTGGCTCATTACCCACCGCAAGAAGCTCAGCGAAATCGACGAAGCCGTCGAACTGCTCACCGGAGACGCCTGCAAAGTCCTGCTTGTCCCGGGCCTCGGTTAAGCACACACCCACCCGCGAATCTGTCCCGCAGAGCGCGCCGACCAAAGCACCCAGCTATTCACAGGAGAAATCAATGTCGATTCCTATCAAGAAGGCCCTGGAAAAAGTCCCCGGCGGAATGATGCTGGTGCCCCTTGGCATCGGTGCCGTCATCCATACCCTTGCCCCGGACGCCGGAAAGTTCTTCGGTTCCTTCACGGGGGCTTTCTTCACCGGCCTCACCCCGCTCCTTGCAGTGTTCTTCGTTTGCCTCGGGGCAACCCTGGAGGTCAAATCAACGCCCTACATCCTCAAGAAGGGCGGTGTACTGCTCGGCTCCAAAATCCTCTTCGCCATCCTGATCGGTGTCATCGCCGGGCATTTCCTCGGCGAAGCACCCATCGAATCCGGGATCTTTGCCGGCCTGTCAACCCTCGCCCTCGTCGCCGCATTGAACGACACCAACGGCGGTCTCTACATCTCACTGATGGGCCAGTTCGGGCGCAAACGGGACGCAGGCGCTTACTCCATCCTGTCCCTGGAATCAGGCCCCTTCCTGACCATGGTGACCCTGGGAATCGCCGGACTGTCCGCCTTCCCCTGGCAGGCACTCGTCGGCGCCATCCTCCCGCTGGCACTTGGCATGCTCCTCGGAAACCTGGACAAGAACATGCGGAACCTCCTGGCTCCACTCGTACCAGCGATGGTGCCGTTCCTGGGCCTGGCCCTCGGACTGACCATCAACCTCAACGCCGTCGTTGAAGCCGGGCTGCTCGGCATCGGCCTCGGCCTGTTCGTGGTCTTCGCCGGCGGCGCCGTGCTACTGCTGGCCGACAAACTCACCGGCGGCGACGGCGTTGCCGGCCTCGCTGCAGCAACCACAGCCGGAAACGCCGCGCTCGTCCCCGCCATCGTCGCCGCAGCCAACCCCGTCTACGCGCCAGCCGCAGAACACGCCACCGTACTCGTGGCAGCCTCGGTCGTCGTCTCCGCAGTACTCTGCCCGATCGTGACCTCATCATGGGCCCGCCGGGTGCAGAAAAAGAAGGGCCCAGCGGACAAAGAAGACAACTCCGCCGAGCAGGAGGCGGTAGCCCCCAAGCACGCAGTAGAACGCCAGAACTGACCCCTGGCAGTAATAGAACTAAAGGGCGGGGCGTGCACACGAGTGCCCGCCCCGCCCGATCCTTATTACGATCAGCTGACCAGCCCGATAGCTCCGCTTGGGTGGGACGCCAACACGGTTCCATGCCCGCATGGCTGGGACCGCCCAGAACCCCAAAGGGCTATTCGCGACCAAAGCCGGGCAACGGCGGCGCAACTCCATCAGGGTTCGCAAAGCCGGGGACGGGAAGGCACCCGGGTTCGTCCAAGCGGACATGGTCGTGCATTGCGGCCCACTGGGGCCTGGGAATTCGCCAGGACTATGACGGCCACGGATGTGTTCCGGCTGGACCGAGAACGTCGCGACGATAGGCTCGCTGGAGGTGAGCCCGTCCTCCGGCACCCGCCGGCAAAACCCTACCGGCGCAGGTTCCGATACCGGCGGGTCGTCGTGCAAACGCCGACCAAGCTGCTGGCCGCTTGCTCGGCCGAGAGTGCGCAGTCAGCCCATAACATAATGACCGTTATGTTGTGGACGTCGGGCTGGCCAGGTCACCTGGCTCGTTAGAGGGCCCATCTCCTCGCCAGTCCGGCAGCGCGGGGCGAGGGCGTTGGTGGGGTCGTGGGGGTCAACGAGACACAGCGCGTCGGTCGAAATTCCGGAAGGTAGCGCCGGTCAAGCTTACCCAAGGCTCACACGTAAGGACTTCCCGTCTCGCGTCGCGCCGACCTCGCCCATCATCCTTGGCCGAGGTTTGTGACCAGGTTGATGGCGACCGCGATCAGGACTGTGCCGAAGAAATACGATAGGAGAGCATGAAAGAGGGCTTTACGTCGGACGTCACTGTTGATCGGCTCGATCTCAGGCGCAGCGTAGGACATCCCGACCGTGAAGGCGAAGTAGGCAAAGTCGCTGTAGGTTGGTTGCTTCTCCTGCTTGACGCTGAACCCGCCTTCAGGGTGATCGAGGAAGTACATCCGGGCATACTTCAAGGCATAGACCGTGTTGACAAGCGCCCAAGCAACAATCGTACCCAGGACCCCCAGGATGACCAACGCCACCGAGGTCGGACCGCCGCTCGGGTTGCGGGACTGGATCAGTGCGATGACCACGGCGGCGATGCTCGCGATACAAGCTGTGATGATTGCATTGTCGGTCACATGGGAGACGGACTCCTCGCGCGCGACGCGTTCGGTGCCTGCCGGGTCCTGTCGCCAGCAGATCCGCCACACCCAGACCAGAGCGGTGACGCCAGCGGTGCACCACGCGATCAGGGGCGCGAGGGCAGGTGCTACCGCTATCGCTGCGATGATGCCGGCCACCGCGCCGACTGCGACGCAGACGAGAGCACGGCGAGCTGACAAGACACGACCGGTCATCGATGCTCCTCGAAGGGGTGTTGTACGCCCACCCCAGCCACGGGGGCACCGAAGCCGGGCACGGTTCGATACCAGGGCGACCGTTACCAGACCTGATGGACCGTCGCTGGGTCGACTATCCCGAGGGATCGGTCTCGGGGAATACATGCCGTCCACCCTGTGACGGAAGGGTGTCAGGCTGCACGGTACTTTCGCAAGGTTCTGAGAGAGAAGGCTGCGGCTCCGCCGGCCGCCAGTGCCCAAGGGGCGCCGGCGATGATGGGATCGATCCACTGATGACTCAGGTCTGCGCGCTTTTTACCGAAGCGGGAGGAGACCCCGTGGCGGGAAAACTCGCTGAGCACCCCGGTCTGGGTGACCGGATTGTCCGGACGCAGAGTGGCGAACGAGCTCAGGTGGTGTTCCCACGCATCAACCCGGTCCGCCGCGATGAGCAGCAGCCAGTGTGCGGCCCGGCCCTCACTGTACTTGTAGGCGTACTTCCTGATGGCCCCGGAGACGCCTTTGGGAGGGGTGGATGTCCCGAAAACGGGCGTAAGGAATGCGTGTTCGACGGACCGCTCCCGGGGCCACTTCTCCGGTTGGCGATCGGGGAAGTCCCAGTGCGCGCCGGTTTCAATGCCGGGTTGTTCCCGGGGGTAGGCGGGCCTGTCCGCCGGGTCAAGGTCTGCCCCCCATCCCGGGATCCGTGTCCGCAGGTCCTCTGCGGAATTTTTTAGGGCAGGTTTGCCGGCCGTGTAAGGAGTGGGTATCTCAGGCATGATGCTCTTCCTTTCAAGCCGCGGTGGGAACGACGAGGGGCTTGATGCAGTCATCGAGCTTCGCGGAGAAGATGTGGTACCCCTCAGCGATGTGCTCCAGCGGGATGCGGTGGGTGACAATGTCGCTTGGCTTCAGGTAACCGTTCCGAATGTGTTCGAACAACCGCGGCCACTGACGCTTGACCGGGCACTGATTCATCCGCAGTGTCAGCCCCTTGTTCATGGCATCGCCGAACTTCACGGCGCTGAAGATGGGACCGTAGGCGCCCACCACCGAGACGGTGCCGCCTTTGCGGACGGAGTCGATCGCCCAGTTGAGGGCAATCGGGGATCCGCCCTGAAGCTTTAGCTTTGCGGAGCTCACGTGCTGCAGGAAGTTCCCGTCCGCCTCGGCTCCCACGGCGTCGATGACGACGTCGGCGCCCAGATAGTCGGTTTCCTTCTTCAGGTGCACCACTATGTCCTCGTACTCCACAAAGTTGTACGTTTCGGCGTGCGCGAAGGTGCGGGCCTTCTGGAGCCGGTACTCCAGGTGGTCGATCACAATCACCCGTCCGGCGCCCATCAGCCAGGCGGACTTGGCGGCGAACAGGCCCACCGGCCCGGCACCGAACACCACCACGGTGTCGCCCTCAGCGATGTCGCCCAACTGGGCGCCGAAGTAGCCGGTAGGCAGGGCGTCGGTGAGCAGCACCGCGTCCTCCTCATCCATCCAGTCCGGTATCACGCCTGGCCCCACGTCAGCGAAGGGTACCCGCACAAACTCAGCCTGGCCGCCGTCGTAACCGCCGCACGTGTGCGAGTAGCCGTAAATGCCGCCCACCGCCGTCGCGTTCGGATTGACGTTGTGGCAGTTCGAATAGAGGCCGCGGGAACAGAAGTAGCACGACCCGCAGTACACATTGAAGGGAACCATCACCCGGTCGCCGGCTTTGAGCCGCTCAACTGACGAGCCGACCTGCTCCACCACCCCCACGAACTCGTGCCCGAACGTCATCCCCACCCGCGTGTCCGGCATCATGCCGTGGTAGAGGTGCAGGTCAGATCCGCAGATCGCCGCCCTTGTCACCCGCACGATCGCATCATTGGGATGCTCGATCGGCGGCATATCCTTTTCTTCCACGCGGACCTTGTAGGGCCCGCGATACACCATTGACCGCATCAAGACCACCTCCGGGAGATTGCTCGTACCGGCATCGAAATTCTCCTGTCCGGGCTCTTTCAGACGCCGGCTGGGTGGAGGACGACTTTGGTCCAGCCGTCTTCACGGTTATCGAAGTTCTTGTAGCCCTCGGGGGCCTGGCCCAGCGGCAGCTCGTGGCTGACAAGGAAGGAGGGGCTGGCCTTTCCGCCGGCGATGAGGTCGCGCAGTGCCCGGTTGTATTTCTTGACCGGGCACTGTCCCGAACCCATCGTCTGGCCCTTGAACCAGTAGTTTCCGTAGTCGAAGGCCACCTGGCCCTGCTGGGCGAGTTTGTCGGGGCCCCCGGGGTCCTGGGGCAGGAACACCCCTACGACGCCGATGCCGCCGACGAACCGGACGGAGTCCACGAGCCGGTTCAGGGTCAGGTTGGGCTGTTCGTTTCCGGCCGGGTCGTGCGCCTGGTAGCCGACGCATTCGCAGCCCCGGTCGGCGCCGAATCCCATGGTCTGGTCTTTGACGAACTCGACAGGGTCTACTTTTGAATCATCCACAGGGATGGCGCCGATCTGTTCCGCCAGCTTCAGGCGGTCGCTTTGGCGGTCCACGACCATGACTTTGCCGGCGCCTTTGATAATGGCCGAGTAGGCTGCCATGAGCCCGACAGGTCCTGCACCGTAAATGACGACAGAGTCGCCCGGGTAGACCCCGGCCATCTCGGTGGCATGCCAGCCCGTCGGGAAAATATCGGCGACCATGACGTAGTCGAGTTCTTTCTCCACGGCGTCCTCACCCAGGCGCAGGCAGTTGAAGTCCCCGTACGGCACGCGCAGGTACTCTGCCTGGCCACCCTGGTACGGGCCCATGTCCGCGAACCCGTAGGCAGCGCCGGCGAGCTTGGCCTCCGGCTGCATGGTCAGGCAGTAGTTGGTGAAGCCCCGTTCGCAGTTTTTGCAGAATCCGCAGGCGATGTTGAACGGCAGCACGACACGTTCGCCCACCTTCACCTTGCTTACCGCCGGGCCGATCTCGACCACCTCACCAAGGTTCTCGTGCCCGAAGGTACGTCCGGGTTCGAAGCTGGTGCGGCCCTCGTACATGTGCAGGTCCGAGCCGCAGATGTTAGTCGTAGTGATCCGCACCAAAACGTCGGCGGGATGTTCAATTTTGGCATCCGGCACGTCCTCGACGCTGACGTCTTTCGGTCCTTTGTAGACTACTGCCTTCATTTTTCCGCTCTTTTCTTTATTCCATTCCGACCACGGCCCAGCAGTGACAGCTTCCGGCAGGTGCACACTCATGTGCCCGCAGGACAGCACCCCGGAAAGGGGCGGAGGTCGTCCCAATACGGGTGTTTGAGCTGGGGAGGAAATGGGGGAATCAAGGATTGCGGCCTGCGGCCCACCCGAAGGGGGGAGGCCATATGTTTTCAGATGGCAGGCTGTCCGGGAAAACCCGGCTGCCGGTCCCTTCGCAGAAGAGAAACTAATCGAGTCTTAATGCTAAGCACACTTAGCATGCATGTCGAGGGGTAATCCAAAAACATGTATCGATGAGGCAGCGTTGCGCATGGTGTCATGGCCGGTGGCATTCGTGCTGGCCGTACTCTGGCGGCTCTGCGTATTGGCAGTCGTGGGGACCGCTTGAGCGGTAGCAACCTGCTGGATGTCAGTGGAGGCCAGTTGTTCCTGACAGTGGCGTCGACATCCATGGCTGTCAAAGCCGCACCGATACGGATCTTTCGTTGAGCAGTGGGTGGCAGGGGAGAGGCTGCGAGCTGCTGTGGCGTTCACGCGTGGACCGGACCGCATAGTGGGCGAAGGCCTCGATCAGGATCTGCCGGGGGCGTCTGCGCGTCGGCTCCAGCACATGTTCTTTAGTGTCGCCCTTGGGGGAGCGTGCTGCGGGCGCTTTAGTCTGCGCTGCGGTCTGTGTCTGTGTCTGTGTAGCTGCCGGGACGCCCGAGGCCGGAGACCCTGGCTAGGGGAGTGTCCATGTCGACATAGCTGCCCGGACGGACGACGTCGGGACTTTTGGGCGGGTGAGGGTATCAACGTCGGTGTAGCTGCCGGGACGGCGGGTATCAACGTCGGTGTAGCTGCCGGGTGCTGCGTAGCGGCCCGTCAGTGGAGTTTCAGTTGGCGGGCCCGAACGTGGACTCCCGGGTCGCAAGAGCCAACTCCGCCAACGAGCTATCGATCTTGGCCGGGCTGGCCGCCGGCTTGGTCGAGGCCGTTTCCATGACTTTGATCGGCCCCAAGCCGTCCGCCGCGGCCCGGACCTTGTAAAACCAGGCCCGGGACACCTTATGACGTCGGCAGAACTGTGTAACCGCACCCCTCTCCGCATCGTCAGGCCATGTCGCCACCAAATGCCGGATCTTGATATTGGGGTGCAATTTGCTCATGATCCGAGCAAAACCGGTCCGAGTGTCCACGATGTCCTGAGACACACTGTCCACGATGTCCTGAGACAGAAATGTCCATTAAGTCATGAGACTCAACAACGCCAGGCCGCCGGCAACGCCGCCAAATCTGATAGCGCAAAGGGTGCCGGGATGCCGGGACGTGGGACAGAATGGGTCCATGACCCGAATCGCAATCATCGGCGGCCACGGAAAAGTGGCTAGGGAACTCTCCAAAGTCCTGGCTACGGACGGGCAGGAGGTCACCGCCATCTTCCGCAACCCCGAACACGCGTCCGACGTCGCGGCAACCGGCGCCACCCCAGTCGTCCTGGACGTGGAGAATGCGACGACGGCGGAAATCGCCGAGGCGCTCTCGGGTCACGACGCCGTCGTATGGTCGGCCGGTGCCGGCGGCGGAAACCCCGGGAGGACCTACGCCGTGGACCGTGACGCCGCGATCCGCTCGATGGACGCTGCTGCCCAGTCTGGCGTCGGCCGCTACGTCATGGTGTCCTATCTTGGAGCCGGACCGGACCACGGAGTGCCCCGGGACGACCCCTTCTTCCACTACGCGGAGGCCAAGGCCGCCGCTGACTCCTACCTGCGCGGCACCAGCCTGGACTGGACCATCCTCGGCCCCGGCGCGCTCACGGACAAGCCGGGCAGCGGCCTGATAGACGTCCACGTCAACGAGCCCTGGCAGGCTGCCCAAACCGCCCGCGCCAACGTCGCCCTCGTCGCTGCGGCCGTCCTGGAGCTGCCCGCCGCAAGCGGCCGGACTATCGGGTTCCGCGACGGCAGCCAGCCCATCGCTGCAGCCCTGGCGGCGGTGGCCTAGCCCGTTCGGGGAAAGCGGGCTCAAGGAGCAGCTGGCACTCACTATGGACTGCTGCTCGCCACGGTGGTCGCTGAAAAGCATCACCGTCATCTGCCACAACCTCATGGAGGCCTCGGAGAACGGCGCCTCGGGCTAATAGCGCACGGTTCAAGGGTGGATTGGCGGCAGTTCACCGTCAGGATGCGGTGAAGATCGGCGCGGGCCCGTGGTGCCACCCGACTAAGTGTGTCGCACGCAGGCAGCTCATTCAGCGTTGCTTGTTTGTCTACGACAGTGACGCCGGGATGAGGGCAGCTGCCTGGTAGAGAGCAGCGCGCAGGTCGGCGGGGATGACCCCGGTGCGAAGGGTATCTGCGATGATGATCAGCGCCCTCGCCTCGATCCGCGTCCGCTCGGTATCGACCAAGCCCACGGTCGCCTCCTCGTCCGCCCGGTCCAGGACTTCCACCGTGACCTCAGAAGCCGCGCGGCGTCGATCCCGGACTTAGGCCACCTATCGTGTCCTGCTCCGGCGGAGTAAATTGAAGAAACACGCTGCTGCCGGACAGGGTCACCGTCCGTGTAGCGAGCAGCACAACCCGACCGTCCGGCACGGTCAACCGTGTGGGCTGCTTGGGACTGTGTCAGAAGTGAGCCGTGGCCGGGTGGCCGGCACAGTGCTTCGTCTGTTCCGGAGCAACCGGGGCGGCGCGGTCCGCCGTGAAAAGCGGGGCGCGGTGCATCCCACTGCGGGAACGGGCATTTTCTGACCGGGAGATACGATGCGCGAGATAGTTCTTCCGTCCGGTGAAGCTGTCCCGGTGCTCGGGATCGGAACGTGGGGAATGGGTGAGCACCCCGGCAACGCCGCGCGCGAGACGGCAGCGATCCAGATGGCCCTGGACCTGGGGATGTCCGTGGTCGATACCGCCGAGATGTATGGCAATGGCGCCGCCGAGGAACTCGTCGGAAGGGCCTTGGCCGCACGCCGCAACGAAGCGTTCCTGGTCACCAAGGTCCTGCCGCAGCACGCCACGCTGCGCGGAACCGTCGCGGCTTGCGAGGGCAGCCTGCGTCGCCTCGGAACGGACAGCATCGACCTATATCTGTTGCATTGGCGCGGCGTTGTTCCCTTGGCCGAAACGCTCGAAGCGTTCGAATACCTGCAGCGCGCCGGAAAGATCCGGCACTGGGGCGTTAGCAACCTCGACGTGGCGGACCTGGATGCCCTTACGCGCCTGCCCGGCGGCCAGAAGGTCGCGACCGACCAGGTGCTGTACAACCTGACCCGCCGGGGCATCGAGTTCGATCTGTTGCCCCGCTGCGTCGGGAGGGGCATCCCGGTGATGGCGTACTCGCCCCTGGAGCAGGGTCGAATGCTGGACGATCCCGTGCTGGTCCGCATCGCAACGGAACACGGCGCCAGCCCCGCGCAGATCGCCCTCGCCTGGGTGCTCAGGC
>JBKPBZ010000251.1:0-5790 GCA_046727115.1 Actinomycetota bacterium
GGCACCGATACAGGCACCGACGACGCCGGGAGTCTTTTCTCCGGCAGTGATTTCGCCGCTGACGAGGATGCGATCGGACTGGATGACTGGCTGCAGAGCCACGACGTGGAGGACATCGTCGTTGTGGGAATCGCCACCGACTACTGCGTCAAGGCGACCGCCCTGGATGCCGTCCAGGCCGGCTATTCCGTCACGGTGCTGCGTGGTTTGACGGTCGGAATCGCCGAGGACCTGGACGACGCCGTGGCCGAGATGGAGCTCGGCGGCGTCGATGTCCTCTGAACGCCCGTTCCCGGGGAGCCGGGCGGGCTTAACGGCTGCCGGGAAAAGGCCGCCGCCGCAGTAGACTCGAAATCCTTGCCCTATCGCCAGTCTTGCCATATTGACAGACCCGTAGAACCCCGGAGTACACCATGAAGAAGACCCTGACCGTTCTGATTGCCGCCGGAGCGCTGCTCGGCGCGGCCGGCTGCTCGGCCACGCCGCAGCTGACCAACGAAGAAACCTGCGCCCGGGTCAAGACCGTCGTCTCCGCCCAGACGGCCACGTCGGACAAGGCCGGCATGACCAGGGTCGCCAACCAGCTGCGGCCCATCAAAGCGGCAGCATCCGAGGACCTGCGGGCTCCGCTGCAGACCATCATTGAATACTTCGACGAGTCGGCCAAGCCCGCCCCGGACACCGCCAAGCTCGAGGACATGAAGGCCGACTACAGCGCGGCTGGGCAGACGTACGGCCAGGTCTGCGGCACCGGGCAGCAGTAATCGATTGCCCTGTAACGGATAGCCCGGTCACCGAATCGCGCTAGACAGGGCAGATTAAGAAGTTCAGGGACCAGGCCGGCGGCCTGGTCCCTGTTGCTTAACTCCTGCGGCTACTTCCGGCCGATGAACCAGTCCTGGAGCTTCCGCAGACGGGTCTGCAGCTGCTCCTCATTCGCCTGCGCGACGGCCGGGCCGCCGCAGACGGTCCGGAGTTTGGTGTGGATGACACCGTGCGGGGTCCCGGTGCGGGCCGACCAGGCCGCGACGTTCTTGGCCAGCTCGGTGCGCAGGTCCATGAGCATCCGGTGGTCCGGCACGGCTGCCGCCGCCGCGGGGACAGCGTCCGCCTGCGGGGAGCGCTTGTTCTTCCGGTTCAGCTGCTCGTGCTGGCGCTGGCGCAACAGCGTGCCGACCTGTTCGGCGTCCAGCAGGCCGGGGATTCCGAGGAAGTCGAGCTCGTCCTCCGAGCCCACCTCGCCGCCGGTGCCGAACTCGCCGCCGTCAAAGAGTACGCGGTCAAAGGACGCCTGGGAGTCGAGGGCCTCGAACTTGCCCTTCATCAGGGAATCGGAGGCTTTCTCCTCGCGGTTCGCCTCGTCCATGAGCGAGTCTTCAGGATTAAAGAGGCCGTCGCTGTCCTCCTTCTCCGGGCGGTCCAGGGCGTGGTCGCGCTCGGCCTCCATCGAGTTGGCCAGCGCCATCAGCTGCGGGACCGAGGGCAGGAAGACCGACGCCGTCTCGCCGCGCTTGCGGGCACGCACGAAGCGGCCCACGGCCTGGGCGAAGAACAGCGGGGTGGAGGTCGAGGTGGCATAGACGCCGACGGACAGCCGCGGCACGTCCACGCCTTCGGAGACCATCCGGACGGCCACCATCCAGCGCTTCTCACTGGCGGTGAATTCCTCGATCTTGCTGGAGGCCTTGGCGTCATCGGAGAGGATGACAGTGGGCGATTCGCCGGTGATCTTCTTCAGCTGCCCGGCGTACGCGCGGGCGTCCTCGTGGTCGGTGGCAATGACCAGGCCGCCGGCGTCCGGGACGCTGCGCCGGACTTCGCTGAGGCGTTTGTCCGCGCCGGCGAGGACGGCGGGGATCCATTCACCGGCGGGGTTCAGCGCGGTGCGCCAGGCCTGCGAGGTGATGTCCTTCGTGACGGCCGACTCTCCGAGCGAGGCCGCCATCTCGTCCCCGGCGCTGGTGCGCCAGCGCATTTGGCCGGAGTACGCCATGAACATGACCGGGCGGACCACATGGTCGCGCAGCGCCTTGCCGTAGCCGTAGGTGTAGTCGGCCTTGGAGCGCCGGATCCCGTCGCGGTCCTCGGCATACTCCACGAACGGGATGGGCGAGGTATCGGAGCGGAACGGGGTGCCGGTCAGGGACAGCCGGCGCGCCGCGGGGTCGAACGCCTCGCGGAGGCCGTCGCCCCAGGACAGCGCCTCGCCGCCGTGGTGGATTTCGTCCAGGATCACCAGCGTGCGGGCGGCCTCGGTTTTGGCCCGGTGCAGCATGGGCTTGCTGGCCACCTGGGCGTAGGTCACGGCGACGCCGATGAACCCGCGGCCGTGCTGGCCGTCGGCATTCTTGAAGTTCGGGTCGATCGCGATGCCCACCTTGGCGGCGGCGTCGGCCCACTGGCGCTTGAGGTGGTCGGTGGGCGCCACGATGGTCACGCGGTTCACCACACCGGAATCGATGAGCATGGACGCCACGCGCAGGGCGAACGTGGTCTTACCTGCGCCGGGGGTTGCGACGGCCAGGAAATCCTTGGGATGGATGCTGAAGTAGCTGTCCAGAGCCTCCTGCTGCCAGGCGCGCAGCTTGGGGGCGGTGCCCCAGGCAGCCCGCTCAGGATAGGCGGGGGGAAGCGTGGGTCCGCCGAAAAGTGTCTCTGTCATTGAGGCGCCCTCCAACCGTGCATGGCTGCAGCCGACGGAGAAACCCACATAAGCACAAAAACACCAATCTATTTCGGATGGACCGTAGGGCAGAACCCGGACAGCATGGACCGGCAAGCAGGAGAACAGGGAACAGGGAACAGGGAACAGGGAACAGGGAACAGGGCAAGCAGGAGAACAGAAAACTGTGGCGGAGGGCGCGCCGCCATAAAGAAACGCCGTCAGGGACGGCTAACGCAAACCGGTTGTCCCGTTAGCTCGCGTTATGTGCCGCTACTTGTCGCCGGAGCCCTTGCCGCCGTCGTTCCCGGGGCGCAGGCCCTCGTAGACTTCCTTGCATTCAGGGCAGACGGGGAACTTCTGCGGATCCCGGCCCGGGGTCCAGACCTTGCCGCAGAGCGCGATGACAGGGTCACCGGTCAGCGCGGATTCCATGATCTTTTCCTTGCGCACGTAGTGCGAGAAGCGCTCCCGGTCACCGGGCTCAACTTCCTGGCGCAGTTCCTCGCGCTCGATCGTGGCCGTAGACGTACCGGCTCCGGAGAGCTCGCGCATCGGATCGTTTTCGAGAGGATCGGTCATGCTAGTCATGACACCCATCTTAGCCGTTGGAAGTCCGCCGCCGGACCTGTGCGTTGCTGGCGTCGGAGCCTAAAGCCCCTGCCAGGCAGGTTTGTGATCATAGCTGTGGCGGTAGTAGTCCGCCAGCCGCAGTGACGACGCCGCCGCCTCGTCCAGCAGGATGGTGGCGTGCGGGTGCAGCTGCAGCACGGAGGCCGCGCAGATGGCGGCGACGGGGCCCTCGGCAAGATCCCGGACCGCCTGGGCCTTTTGCGCACCGGTGGCGACCAGGATGACGTGGCGGGCGTCGAGGATGGTGCCCAGGCCCTGGGTCAGGACGTGGTGCGGGACGGCCGCGAGGCTGCCGAAAAACCGTGCGTTGTCCCGGCGTGTCTGCTCGATCAGGGTCTTGATCCGGGTCCGGGACGCCAGCGACGAGCCCGGTTCGTTGAACCCGATATGGCCGTCCGTTCCGACGCCGAGAAGCTGCAGGTCCACTCCCCCGGCGGCGCGGATGGCGTCTTCATACTCCTGGCAGGCTGCCGGGATGTCCGCCGCGGCGCCGTCGGGCACGTGGACGTTGGCCGGGCTGATATTCACGCGTGCGGTGAATTCGCGCGCGATCACCTCGCGGTAAGATTCCGGGTGGCCGGCGGGCAGCCCCACGTACTCGTCCAGGGTAAAGGCACGCACCTGGCTGAAGTCCAGGCCGTCTCGCTGGTGCCGCAGGGCCAGCTCGCCGTAAATCGGCAACGGCGAGGAACCGGTCGCCAGGCCCAGCACGGCGTCGGGCTTGCGGCGAAGTAGGGCCTCCACTGCATCCGCCGCAAGCGACGCGACCTGCTTGCTGCCGGGAAGGATGACAACTTCCATGTTCCTGCCTTTACGGGCCTATCTGGTGTTTGAGTCTGCGCACTCCCAGCATGCACCCGTCAGCGGTGGACGGCCAGTTGCGCCAGCAGCTCCGGGCCGCGCCGGTCCAGCCATGCACCGCCGGCGCGGACGCCGGTGGCGAAGAGCGCGAGGCCCAGCACGGGCCCGAGGGCCAGCGTGATCCAGCCCGGCACGGGGCTGCCGGTGATGAACTGTGCGGCCACGAGCGCCACTTCAGGCGCCACGAGGACCAGGAGCACGGCCATGCCGCCGAACTGCACGGCGAGGGTCTGGGCCACGTTGCCCGGCGGTTTCTTGAACGGGCTGTCGCCCGGCAGCGGGACGCTCACGGTGTAGCGCGCCGAGATCACCGAGGCCAGGCCCAGGCCGGTGAAGAGGACGCCGAGGGAGAGGCCGAGGACCGCGGGCAGCTTGTCCCAGTCGCCCGTGAAGAAGAACGGTCCGACGCTGAAGATGAGGACCACGGGCAGCGCGAAGCTCAGGCATGCCAGTGCCCGGCCGAGCCGGTCGTCGGCCCCGCGCACACCGGTGGCCACGTGCAAGGCGAACGCGGTGCTGTCATAGGAGACGTCCGTGGAGATCGACCAGGCCAGGAGGAAGGCCGTCAGCGGTCCCACAAACTGGAACGGGCCATAGAACCCGCTCTGGCTGCCCTGGAAGAGCATCAGCACGGGCAGGAGCGGGACCACCACGAGCGCGCCGGCGTAGCGGGGATCACGCAGCCAGTAGTACAGGGACCTCGCTGCGACGGCGGCGGCCGGCGTGGCCGGGAGCAGCCTGAACAGGCCCGCGCCACCGGTGCGCCGCTTGGATGTCCCGGCGTAGGGCGGGGTCACCAGGGCACGCTGCAGCAGGACCTTCCATGCGAACGCCAGGCCCGCCAGCGTGGCCACGGCGATGAGGAATTTCACGGCCGCGGCCGGGTAGTTGCCCGCGGCGAGCTCACCGCCAAGCGCGAACGCCGCACCGGCCGGCGTCCAGGACAGTGTCTGGGCCAGGCCGGTCAGGAAATCGCCCGAACCCGCAATCCCCCTCGCGATGCCCGCCACGATGGGGCCCGTAAGCACGAGCGGGATCAGGAAAGCGACGGCGCTGATGTCCTTGAACCGCCGCGAGCTGGCCAGGCCGGCCGTAGCCGTGGTCACCACCTTGGACAGGACGACGCAGCTCAGCACGCCCAGCGCGGCACCCACCAGGGCGCCGGCCGCGGCGGGCAGGCTGCGGGACCAGGTGCCTACCGTGGCGAGTGCAACGAGGGAGGTTGCGATGCCCGGAATGCCGATCAGGCCGCCCAGCGCCAGCCCTGCCAGCAGCTGCGGCATAGGCACGGCGAAGGTGGTGAAGCGGGCAGGATCCAGGGTCATGTCCGCGGCGGAGACCGCGACGGGGATGATGGCCCAGCCCAAGAGCGCCGTTGCGCCGCCCAGGATCACCAGGGTCTGGGCGAGTTCAATCTCCTGGCCGCGCAGGACGAGCAGCCCGGCCGCCAAAACACCCACGACTCCCAGGGCATACAGGGCGCCGATTCCGATGCCCACCAACTGCCAGGGGCTGCGCCGGACGCTGTTGCGCAGCAGGGTCAGCTTGAGCCTCAGAAGGTGCGCAACCATTCCAGCCCTTCCGTGTGGTTCCGGCCGCCCACAAGCTGCACGAAGCGGTCCTCGAGGCTGGCC
>JBKPBZ010000252.1:0-14063 GCA_046727115.1 Actinomycetota bacterium
TGCGGTACGGCGAGCACGAGTGTTGTTAGCCACTTGTGTCCTTCCAATATCTGCGGTGTGTCAGTGTTACTGGCCTCCACGATGGAGAGCATCGGCCAACCGCTGCCTTTTGCTACTGGGCACAGGGCAACCCTCATCAAATGCGAAGTTTCGATGGATTGTGCGTCCGTGCCTTGCCAGACAACGAATCAGCCTACCAGATCCAGCCGGCGGACCGAAGTCAGATCCGGGCGTGCACTCCCCGGGCACCGCTGCGCCCGAAGGACGCCGCACCGAGGAATTCCACGGCCACGAACGGCTTCTGGCCCACCACCCATTCGTCGTGGCCCGGCGGAATCGCGTAGGTGTCGTTGGCGCGGATCGTGGAGCGGAGCCCTTCAGCCGTTTCGACTTCCATTTCTCCGGATATGCAGAAACCGAGATGGTGGTGCTGGCACACGTCGGTCTGCTCGTAGGGCCTGGTGTCCTCCGACCACCGCCAACCCGGGCCCAGGATCAGTCGGGCCACCGAGTAGTCGTTTACTGTGCAGAGGTCGAATTCGGCCTTGTCCGGGCACCGCTTCTTGTCGGGCACGTCGAAGGACTTTACTGCCATGGCTGTAACGAAATTGATACTCATGGGACGCTCACTGGGGACGGGGCGGGGACGCTCGCGCTGGATGTTCTGGGATGGAGCGAAGCCGGCTGCCGTTCCGGGGTCCGGAGAGAGAGCCGGCGATGTGACCGCGCTGTCCCCTGCGCCGCACGGACGGCCAACAGATCAATGCTGACGTAATTCCACGTTAGACCTCTTGGCCCCCATGTCAACGGCGGATTCCGCGCTGCGTGCCGCGGCGGAGCAGCCGCAGGTCACGGGCCGTTCACTTGCCGCGGATGATCTTCCGAAGCCGCTCGAGCCGGGTGGCGATGTCGCGTTCGGCTCCGTTGGCGGTGGGCTCGTAGTAGTTGCGCCCGACGAGGTCGTCCGGCGGGTACTGCTGGGTGGCGACGGCATGCGGGGCGTCGTGGGCATATTTGTAGCCCTTGCCGTGACCCAGTTGTTTTGAGCCCGGGTAATGGGCATCGCGCAGGTGGGCCGGGATGCCGTTTCCGAGCCCGGCGCGGACGTCCGCGATCGCCTGGTTGATCCCCATGTACGCGGCGTTGGACTTCGGCGCGGTGGCCAGATGCACCACGGCCTCGGCGAGGATGATGCGGCCTTCCGGCATACCGATCAGCTGCACGGCCTGGGCCGCCGCGACGGCGGTCTGCAGTGCCGTCGGGTCCGCCATGCCGACGTCCTCGGCCGCGGAGATCACGATCCGGCGGGCCACGAACCTAGGGTCCTCACCGGCCTCCAGCATCCGGGCGAGATAGTGCAGGGCGGCATCGACGTCGGAACCCCGGATCGACTTGATGAATGCGCTCGCGACGTCGTAATGCTGGTCCCCGGCCCGGTCGTAGCGGACGGAGGCGACATCCAGGGCCCGCTCTGTGTGCCGCAATTGGATCGTGACGGGCTCCGCCGTTCCCGCGCCGACTGTCTCGGGATCGACTGCGTCGACGTCGTCCGCATCTCCGAAGGCGACGCCGGCAGCGGCTTCGAGGGCCGTCAGGGCGCGGCGGGCGTCGCCGCCGGAGAGCCGGACCAGGTGCGCCAGCGCGTCGGCGCTGAGTGCGGCCTTGCCGTTCAGTCCGCGGACATCCGAGACGGCCCGCTGCAGCAGGCCCTCGACGTCGGCGTCGGTGAGGGGTTTCAGGGTCAGCAGCAGCGAGCGGGACAGCAGCGGGGACACGACGGAAAACGACGGGTTTTCGGTGGTGGCCGCCACCAGCACCACCCAGCGGTTCTCGACGCCGGGAAGCAGCGCGTCCTGCTGGGCCTTGTTGAAGCGGTGAATCTCATCGAGGAAGAGGACGGTGGTGGTCTTGAAGAGGTCGCGTGCGGTCAGCGCTTCGTCCATCACGCGGCGGACGTCCTTGACGCCGGCGGTGATAGCCGAGAGTTCGACGAATTTCCGGCCGGGGCCCTTGGCAATGACGTGGGCAAGGGTGGTCTTGCCGGTGCCGGGAGGACCCCAGAGAATCACCGAGCTCGGCCCGGCGGGGCCGGTCGCGTCGGAGCCGGCAGCCAGCTGGCGCAGCGGGGAACCCTGGCCGAGCAGGTGCTGCTGGCCCACGACGTCATCGAGGGTGCGCGGCCGCATCCGGACCGCGAGCGGGCTCCGCGGCGAGGCTGACCCGGCGCCAGACCGGGCCTGACCGCGGGCGTGGCCGGAATCGTCGGCGCCGCCAGTGCCATCTTCGCCGGGGTCGTCGCTTCCGTCGGCGTCGTCCCGCCCTGCGCCAAAGAGATCATCCACATAGATAGGCTACTTCTAGTTCCTCCCCGCCCTGTCACCATCACTTCTCACCCCCGTAACGGAGAACCTGCCATGTCCAGCCCCGAGACCCGAGTGGCCTTCGTCTCCGGCGACCGGCTGCCGGGCTGGGTGGACCGCTTCGCCGCGAGCCATGGCGCCCTGGTAGAGGAGGAGCTCGACGCCGGCTTGCAGCTGCGCGCCGCGGACGGCGCCGTGGCCGTGCTCCGGGCGCCCTGGCCCGTGGACGGCCGGCCCGGGAGCGGCCACGACGCCGTGTCCCGGCTGGCGTCCCTGGCCGGGCAGCCCCGGAGCATCGGTGCCGTACTGGTCCGGCGCGGCGGATATTCGGTGGCTGTGGTCAATGCCGGCGCGGTGCTGGCCTCCAAGACCGGCACGCGCCACGTCCAGTCCCGGACGGCTGCCGGCGGCTGGTCCCAGCAGCGTTTTGCCCGGCGGCGCGCCAACCAGGCCGACGCCCTCGTGGAAGCAGTCGCCGAGCACGCCGGAAGAATCTTCGCAGCGTACCGGGTGGAATACCTGGCGCCGGGCGGCGACCGGACGCTGGCTGACCTGGTGCTCGCCGAGCCCGCGCTGAAACGCTACGCAGGCCTGACGCGGCTCGCGTTTTTGGACGTCCCGGATCCACGCGCCGCTGTCCTGAAGAAGGCCGCGGCGGAGCTGTGCTCGGTGCGGATCCTGGTGACCGATCCGCAGTAGCGGTTCCTGTCGTGCAGTTCCCGGCCTGCCCGTGCGGTTCCTTGCTACAACTTTTTGCCTTTCCCTGCCGTTTCAAGGCCCGCCGACTCCGGCCGCGTGCGGGGCTGCCGAAAGGCGCTGACCTTGGCTTCTCCCGGATGTCCAAGTAGTTTGCCCCTGCCCGCGGCCACCACCTGAGTACACGCCGGCGCCCGGCGCCGTGCGAAGTCGAGTAATTCTTACTCGTTTCCCTTTCATTTTTCCGCCCATAGACTCAAACGCATCCTTTGTCACTGAAATCAATCGCTAATGGGGGATTCAATGTGCAACATTGACCATCCGATTCCCAGAATGACAAATACGGAATCGGCTCCCACCGCAACCCGCATATACGGCGGCAAATTACCCGACGCTCGGAATGCGGCGGGCCGTGAATAACCTACAACGCCGCCGACGCCTAATAGCGCTCATTCTGGCGTTCCTTATTCCCCTGAATTTTATTGTGGCCGCCGTTGCCGTGGCGGCCGACGCCGTCAATCTCGTGAGGAACTCGTCTCTTGAGGAGGGTACCGTGGACGCCACTTGCTTCAAGCGGGCCGGCTGGGGAACCGAAGGCAGCTGGAACTTCGTCGAGGGTCGTCTCGGTGGCAGGGCGGTCTCCGTGACCCTCCAGGGCCACACGGCCGGGGACCGCAAGCTCATCCAGGAGGAAAGCGCCCTGTGCGCGCCGGCCGTGGTCCCAGGCCGGGGCTACACCATCCAGGTCTGGTACAAGTCCACGGCGCCGGCGTCGCTCACGCTGTTCCGCCATACCGCCCAAGGCTGGAGCTACTGGGGCGACCTCCAGCAGCAGGCACCGGCAGCGGGCTGGACCCTCGCCACCGCCACTACCCCCACGATCCCCGACGGAACGGATTCCATTAGTTTCGGGCTATCGCTCGGAATTGACGGAACCCTGGCAACCGACGACTATTCCCTGACAGAAATCCAGGCGCCGACAAATAACACCAGCGAATTGATTATCAACGGAAGCCTCGCAGACGGGACTCCCACACCGACGTGCTTTATGACGGCCGGCTGGGGAAACCGGCAAATAGCGAGTTCGCTCTCAAATGACGTGCCGGCGAATTCAGCCGCCGGAACTCGCTCCTTTGCCATAAACGTCACGGCCTATCAATCCGGAGACGTAAAACTCATTCAGTCGGACGCGCCAGGCTGCGCACCCGCCGTCATTCCAGGGAAACAATATGACCTCAAGGTCGATTACAAATCCACCGCGGCGGGCCCGTCCGGCCTGACCGTTTTCAGCCACACTGCCAACGGCTGGCAGTATTGGACCGACCTCAAGCAATTGCCGCCCGTTTCCGGCTGGACGACGGGCCAGGCACGTACACCGGCGATCCCCGCCGGCGTCGACCGGATTTCCCTCGGGGTGTCCATCGCCGGCAACGGCACCTTGTCCACCACCAACTACTCGCTGACCAAATACGACGTTGCGGGGCCGGATCCTGTGGGCGGCCCGGACGCCGTCGGATCCTGGGAAACCCTTTCCGCCCAAATGCCTGTGCGGGCGCTGCATTCAACGCTGCTGCACGACGGACGCCTGTTGCTGATCGCCGGGTCGGGCAACGACGAGACGAACTTCAATGCCGGCTCGTTCCGGGCGGTGGTCTGGTCACCGGCAACCAATGCTTTCAAGAACATCCCCGTGCCCTATGACATGTTCTGTGCGGGACATGTGACCCTGCCGGACGGGAAAGTGCTCCTCGCCGGGGGCACCCAGGCGTTTCCCACCGCCAATGTGGGGCCGACAACCTTCCAGGGATCCAAGAAGAGCTACTACTTCGACCCCGCCGACGACACCTTCCATCAGCTGGCCGACATGGCCGGGGCCCACTGGTACCCGTCGCTGACGAAACTGGGCAACGGCGATATCTGGTCAGCCGGCGGGCTCGACGAAAAGGCGCAGGGCACCGTATTGACGGAAATGTTCGACACCTCCGCCATGAGGTGGTTGCCGCAGAACCAGGTGCCGCAGACGTGGAGCTTCTGGGGCACCTACCCGCACATGTTCCTCCTCGAAAACGGCAGGATGTTCTACTCCGGGGGCCACACCTTCGGCAACGGGCTGCCGGGGACGGGCTCGTCGATCTACGACTGGACAACCGCGCAGATCTGGGACGTTCCCGGGCTGCGGCAAAAGGATCTCAGGGATCAGGCCGGCTCCCTCTTCATTGGTCCGGTCCAGGACCAGAGGCTCATGATCGTTGGCGGCGGCAATGCCGACGGCAATACGCCCGGCATCAATCTTGTGGACATCATCGACCTCAAGCAGCCGAGCCCGCACTACGTGCCCGGGCCGGACCTCCCGGGACCCGGCAAGATGTACGTCAATGTCCTCAATCTGCCCGACCGCACCGTGCTGGCCGCGAACGGCGCACAGTTGAACCGTTCCGGAAACATCCAGACGGCTGCCATCTACACGCCGTCGACGAACTCCTGGAAGACTGTGGCGGCGGATCCTGTTGGCCGCAACTACCATTCGACCTCCATTCTCCTGCCGGACGGCCGCGTGGCGGTCATGGGCTCCAATCCGCTGGATAATTCCTTCGAGGCCAGGATCTCGGTCTACAGCCCGCCGTACCTGTTCAAGGGGCCCCGGCCGGCCATCACTTCGGCTCCCAGCCAGGTCGGCTACGGGCAGAATATGCAGATCGGGGTGACGGGCGATGTCACGGCAGCCTCCCTCATCCCGCCGATGTCCCAGACGCATCAGACAGACACCAACGCGCGCGTCATCGACCTTCCGCTGGCAGGCACGGGCGCGGGCCGCACAGCGCAAATCCCCAATAATCCGAACCTCGTGCCACCAGGGCCGTACATGCTCACCGTTTTGTCCGCTGACGGAATCCCCAGTGTTGCCCGTTGGGTGTGGGTTTCATGACGCGCGGCAAGGCAACTACAGCCAGCGGAGTACGCGGATCCCGCGTCGTCGCCGCCCTGACGACGGCGGGCCTGGTAGCCGCGGCGGCCATGGTGTGGGGCGGGATGTCGGCCGTCGCCACTGTCAGTGCCGTCAACACCGGTCCACGCGCGAGCCAAGGACCAGGGGTTGCCCAGCCGGACCAAGCGCCCCCAGGCGCCCGGCCGGAGCCACCCGCCACCACATCAGCCACTACGCCCGCCGCCACGACCCCTACCAGGGGCACCACCGGTTCGGGCAATGCACCGAAACTTGGACCCCTTCCCCCAGTTTCCGCGGGGCCAAACGCGTCCAAGTCGGTAGGCGACTCACCCGAGGTCTCCCTGGCCGAGGCTGCCCGGGCGGAAACAGGTGCGGCCGCCTCCTTGCCGGAAGGCGGGAATGCCACGGGCCTCAAGCAGCGGGGCCCCGTTGACCCGTCGGCGGTATTGTCCGATTCCAGCCTGTCCCTGGGCGGCTGCCTTCCCCAGTACGGCTCGGACGGACAGTGCCTTCCGGCCATTCCGCCGAGCATGAGCCGGCATCTGAAGGAGATGAAAGACGCGGGCCTGGATCCCGGGTCCATGCCGCATTCCTGGACCTGCACCGAGGTCCGCACCTACTTCAAGAGTGGACTGTCAGTGCGCAAAGCGCATGTCGATCCGCAAAAGCTCGACGCCAACCACGACGGCGTCGCCTGCGGTGCGGCCGACTAGCCACCCCGCCCGTTCCCGGATCCGCCTACGGTCCGGCTGACTCCCCACCCCGGCCGACGATCCCCGTTCCGAGATTCCCTGCGTCCACCCACCCCATTGGAGCTCCGTCATGTCCGCTACCTTGCTGGCCAGCGCCCTCGTCCTCATCATCGCCGTGGCGCTCTTTGCCATCGCCGTGTCCACCCTCTACCTGAACACCTACGCCTGGTGGGACCCCAAGACGCAGGTGCGAACGTCCTACTCCGGTCTTCAGGCGAGGGAGGGGCAGTCGTTCTCCCTGATCATGCCGTGCCGGAACGAACGCGAAGAGGTCATGCGGGCCACCTTGGCGGCGCTCCTGGCGCAGACCCATTCACGCAAGGAGATCATCATCTCGGTCGGACATGACGACACGGCGACGGTGGAAATCGCGCACCGGCTCGCCCGGGAGTTTCCGGAATTCGTCCGGGTCAGCGTGGATGTCAGCGAGAGGAAGAACAAGCCGCGGCAGCTGAACAAGGCGCTGTCGCTGTGCCGCAACAGCGTCGTCGGGGTTTTCGACGCCGAGTCAATCGCCGCGGAAGAACTGCTGGCCCATATCGACAGCGTCTTCGCCACCAAGAACGCCGACGTCGTCCAGGGTGCCGTACAGCTGATCAACTACAAGGACACGTGGTATTCGCTGCGCAACTGCCTTGAGTACTTCACCTGGTTCCGGTCCAGGTTGCACGCCCATTCCCGGCAGGGATTCATTCCCCTCGGCGGCAACACCGTGTTCATCAAGCGCGAACTGCTGACAGCGGTGGGCGGGTGGGACGGCGCCTGCCTCGCCGAGGACTGCGATCTCGGCGTGCGCCTGTCGACACTCCGCCGCAAGATCGTGGTGGCCTACTCCCCGCAATTGGTCACGCGTGAGGAAACGCCCGACAGCCTGTCCGGGCTGATCCGGCAGCGCACCCGCTGGTCCCTTGGATTTATGCAGGTCTTCGCCAAGGGCGACTGGAAGGCCCTGCCGACCCGGCGGATGCGGACCATCGCCTGGTGGACGCTGATGCAGCAGCATTTCATGGCGCTGGCCGGAGTCTGCATTCCCATCGCAATCGCCGCGGCGATCTGGGGCAATTTTCCGCTCGTGGTCACGCTGGTCACCTTCCTGCCGCTGATACCCACCCTCGTGACTGTCGCCTTCGATGTCTGCATGCTCCACGAATTCGGCCGCGACCATAAGTTCGCCATCAGCTGGTACGACTACTTCCGCCTCGTTGCCGGCACACCCCTGTACCAGATGGTCCTGGCGTTCGCGGCCTTGCGGGCTTTGTTCAAATTCGTGCGCCGCGATTTCGCCTGGGAAAAGACCGATCATTCCGGATCCCACCTGGCCTACCTCCTCCCCGGCGCTGCCGAACCCGCACGCCACTAGCACCCAATTCGCGTTTCCACCGGCCCCATTAGGAGGCAGTCATGGCAACCACGGAACTAAAACCCGATCAACCAGCGGCGGCGGCCGGCGAGCGGAGCGCAAGGGCCGAAAGCGCGCCCAAACACCGCGGCACGGCGCATGGCGCCCCGTTCAACCTGAGGTACCTCCAGTTGGGGGACAGGGCTGCGATCGCTGCGCTGACGGTCACCGCGGCCGTGCTCAGCCTGTGGAACCTCGACGGCGCGCCCAGCTACCAGGACGACGAAGGCACCTACACCTCCCAGGCCTTCGCCGTGCACTCGGGCACCCTGGCCCCCTACACCTACTGGTATGACCACCCGCCGCTGGGATGGATCCAGATAGCGGCACTGAACTGGCTTCCACATCTGCTCGGGCTCGGCGACGGCACCACCATCGGTGCCACCAGGTACGTGATTTCGGTGTACTTCGTCGCCAGCGCCCTGCTGCTCTACATGGTGGCCCGCCGGCTGACCATGCGTATCCCATTCGCGGCCCTGACCACGGTGCTCTTCATCCTGTCCCCGCTCTCCCTCGTGCTCGGGCGGCAGATCTACCTCGACAACATCGGTGTGCCCTGGCTCTTGCTGGCCTTCTACCTTGCGTTGTCCTCGCGGAACGCGCTGTGGCACCACGTGGGAGCCGGGATCTGTTTCGCGATCGCCGTCCTCTCCAAGGAAACCCTGTCCATCTTCGGCCCCGCCCTGCTGCTCGCCCTGATGTACCGGCCCAAATGGAGCAACCGGTCATTTTCGGTGGTCGGCTTCCTCACCGCCGGCGGACTGCTGCTGGCCTTCTACCCGCTGTCGGCACTGCTCCGGAACGAGCTCCTCTCCGGACCCGATCACGTCTCACTCCAGGACGCCCTCGCCTACCAGCTCCTGAACCGTTCCGGCTCCGGCACCATCTTCGACGCCGGCTCCAGCCGCGCGGAGTTGCTCTCAGGCTGGCTCTACTTTGACAAGTACCTCATCGCCGCCGGACTGGTGGCCGCCGTCGTCTGCCTGCTGCGCCGGCAGTCCCGGATACTCTCCATCGCTATCGCCTCCTTCGCCACACCGGTCGTGCTCGGCCAGGGCTATCTCCCCGCGATGTACATCATCGGCGTGATCCCGTTCCTCGCCCTGGCGTGCGGGTCGGCCGTGGATATCACCTGGAGCGGCGTGGAACGACTCGCCCGCCGCACCCCAGTCCTGACCCGGCCCCTGCGGACGGCCTTCGTGGCCGTGCTGGCGGCATCCTTGCTCCTGATGTCGGTGCCGCAGTGGTTTGAACAGGACAGAACCCTCCTGACTGCCCAGACCAACTCCAACTGGCGCAGCGCCATGACCTGGGTACAGGACAACGTCTCACGCAGCGAGGTTGTGCTCGCCCCCTACTCCATGTGGCATGACCTGAATTCAAGCGGGTGGAACAACTCCTGGACCATGATCGCCACCGAGAAGCCGGACCTCGACAAGCAGTTCGACATCGAACGCCCCGGCGGGTGGCGGGAGATCCGCTGGATCATCGTCGGCCCGTCCGTCACGGCCAACATCGACTCCTTGGGGTTGAGCCGGGTGAAGACGGCCCTGCAGAACTCCGAGGAAGTCCAGAGGTTCGGCGAATGGAGCGTACACCGCGTCATCAATCCTCCGTCCACCTAGGACGCAGACCGACAGGACGGCAGTCATGAAACTTTCAGTCATCGTCCCCACGCGTAATGAGGCCCCCAACGTCCAACAATTGATCGGCCGGGCTGCCGAGGCCTGCCGTGATATCGACGCCGAGCTCGTGTTTGTTGACGACTCAACGGACAACACCCGGGATGTCATTGCGGCCGCCGCAGCGACGGAGCCAATGCGCATCAGGGTGATCCACCGGGAGGCTCCAGCGGGTGGCCTGAGCGGCGCAGTCGTGGATGGCGTGCAGGCCAGCGACGCCGAGTTTTGCCTGGTGATGAGCGGCGATCTCCAGCATCCGCCGGAACTCATCCCCGCCCTGCTCGCGGAGCTTGAAGACAACGACGCCGACGTCGTGGTCGCCTCGCGCTACGGGACCGGTTGCAGCGGCCCCGGCACGAGCGGCAGCAGAGGCGGCCCGAACCGGAGCAGCGACGGAGCCCGAACAACCCGGTCCCGCCGGGTGCTCTCTGCCGGGGCCACGCGCATCACGCTGGCACTGTTTCCTTTGCGGCTGCGGGGCTGTTCCGATCCCATGGCGGGGTTCTTTGGCCTGCGGCGCTCCGCCATTGAGTGCAGCGCACTGCGGCCCAGCGGGTTCAAAATCCTGCTGGAAATCCTGGCCCGGCACCAACTCAGGGTGTCCGAGGTGCCGTTTACGCCCGGACCGCGGACCGCCGGCAAGTCCAAGGCGGGAGTGGGCCAGGGGTTGCGTTTTCTCCGGCAGCTCGGCGAGCTGCGCGCCGGAACCGCCCTGCTGTTTGCCGCCGTGGGAGCAATGGGCGCCATCCTGAACCTCCTGATCATGGCCTTCCTGCTCTCCAACGGAACGCACTTTGTCGCGGCCGCCGTCGTGGCCGCGGAAGTGACAATTGTCTCCAACTTCCTCATGCAGGAAAACATTGTCTTCGGCACCCTGCCCCACAAGGCCAACGGCTTGTGGACCCGGTTTGGGCAATCGTTCTGTTTCAACAATCTGGAGGCCCTCGCCCGGCTTCCTGTCCTGATGCTGGCGGTGAACGTCCTGAACATCGACGCTGTCCTGGCGCAGGCCGCGACGCTCGTGGCGGCGTTCGTGGTGCGGTACTTGTACCACTCGAGGGTTGTGTATTCGGCGGGGCCCGCGCGCACTCGCGGCGCCGCGACGGAACTGAACAGCGGGGCCCCGGCGAACGGCGGGGGGTTCGCCCGCGGCCCCATGCGCCTCCGCAGCCTCTGGGGGCGCGGCCTCGGGACGCGTGGCTTCGGGACTGGGCACGCCGGAGAGGGCACGTGACACCTGCCGGACGGCCCGGGCTAGCAGCCGGTCAGGTGCCGCTTTGGTCTTTCCTGCCGGTAGAGGTACCGGCCGGCTTCGCGGAAGCCGGCGTGGGCGTACAAGCTCCGGGCACCGGCGTTGGATGCCATCACCAAAAGCCAGTACCCGGTCACGCCGCGGGTCCCGCCCTCACGCAGCAGTGCCCGGACAATGCGGCCGCCATAGCCCAGCCGCCGCGCGTCCGGACGCGTGGCCATGCAGTACAGGCCACCCCACGTGGGCACAGTTGATCGGGTGGGCCCGGTGCCGGGCAGAGCGAGCCGCCCGACGGCGGCAGGGGCACCGCCGTCGTCCCGCACCAGGGCGTACAGGGCCGGGCACCCGGACAGGATGCGGCGGGCCACGGCCAGCTCATCGTCTCCCCCGCGGCCGTCGACGCTCCACCACAGGTCCAGCCACTCCGCCGACGGCTCGGCGGAGATTTCCACGGCGGGGTCCGGGACACTGGAATCTGCGCCGGGATCTGCGCCGGACCGGCAGACCAGGACCAGGGTTTCGGATTGCCGGGTGAATCCCTCGGCATCGAGCACCGCCTGCAAGGCCGCCTGGCGCGGCCCGTCAAAGATCTGGAAGATCAGCGGAAGCCGGCGCTTGCGGTACCAAAGCCGCGCCTTCCGGAGTTCGGCGAGCTGTCCGTGCGGGTCGTCGCCGCCGGAATCCCGCGGCCAGACCGAGTTCGCCCGCTGCGTCACGCCGGAGGCCGCCCGCAGCACCCAGCCGCCGGTCTCCTCCCGTTCGGCAGCAGGCCACGCAGCGTCCATCAGCGCCTCCAGCCCCGGGATGGCCTCAGAGTTGGTTTCAGGGATGGTTTCCGAGTTGGTTTCCGGATCAGCTTCGGGATTAACGTCGGGCCTCGATTCGGCGTTCGTTGCGGGGTGCGGGCTCAGTGCCATCGAGGTTCTCTCCGTCCGGAACAATGCGGCCGATTATGACAGCAGCAGGGGTTCTCCGGTTGCCCGGGGAGCCCCTGCTGCCCATACTGCTGCTGCCGGCTTAGTTCTTGCCGTCCTCGGGCTTCTTCTTGGCGGCCTCCGGCTTGAAATCGACGCCGGCCTCCTTGCGCTGCTGCGCCGTGATGGGAGCGGGAGCCTGGGTCAGGGGGTCGTAGCCGCCGCCGGACTTCGGGAACGCGATGACGTCGCGGATGGAATCCACGCCGGCCAGCAGGGCAACCACCCGATCCCAGCCGAACGCGATGCCGCCATGCGGAGGGGCGCCGAACTTGAAGCCCTCCAGGAGGAAGCCGAACTTGGTCTGCGCGTCTGCCTTGTCCAGGCCCATGAGCTCGAAGACGCGTTCCTGGACGTCGCGCTCGTGGATACGGATCGAGCCGCCGCCGATTTCGTTGCCGTTGCAGACGATGTCGTAGGCGTAGGACAGTGCCGACTCGGGATCCGTGTCGAAGGAGTCCATGAACTCGGGCTTGGGCGAGGTGAACGCGTGGTGCACGGCGGTCCACTGCCCGGCGCCGACGGCGACGTCGCCGGAGGCGACCGCTGCGGCGGCGGGTTCGAACATCGGCGCGTCCACGACCCAGCAGAAGGCCCAGTCAGCGGGGTTGATGAGGCCGGTACGGTGGCCGATCTCCACGCGGGCAGCGCCGAGAAGCGCACGTGACGGGGTCTTCTCGCCGGCTGCGAAGAAGATGCAGTCACCGGGCTTGGCACCGACGGCGTCGGCGAGGCCCGCACGCTCGGTGTCGGTGAGGTTCTTGGCGACGGGACCGGAGAGCTCGCCGTCTTCCTTGTACAGGACGTACGCCAGGCCCTTGGCGCCGCGCTGCTTGGCCCATTCCTGCCAGGCGTCGAGGGCTCGGCGGGCCTGGGAGGCGCCGCCGGGCATGACGACGGCACCGACGTAGGGCGCCTTGAAGACACCGAAGTTGGTGTCCTTGAAGAATTCGGTCAGCTCGGTGAGCTCCTGACCGAAGCGCAGGTCCGGCTTGTCCGAGCCGTAGCGGGCCATCGCGTCGTGGTAGGTGATGCGCTGGATCGGCGTCGGAATCTCGACGTCGATCAGCTTCCACAGTGCTTTGACGATGTTCTCGCCCAGGCTGATGATGTCGTCCTGGTCCACGAAGCTGGCCTCGATGTCCAGCTGCGTGAATTCCGGCTGGCGGTCCGCGCGGAAGTCCTCGTCGCGGTAGCAGCGGGCAATCTGGTAGTACTTTTCGAAGCCGCCCACCTGCAGGAGCTGCTTGAACAGCTGCGGGGACTGCGGCAGCGCGTACCAGGAACCGGGCGCGAGGCGTGCGGGGACCACAAAGTCGCGGGCGCCTTCCGGCGTCGAACGGGTCAGCGTGGGGGTCTCGATCTCCACGTAGCCGTCCTGGTGGAGCAGCTCGCGGGCCACGCGGTTGGCTTCCGAACGCAGGCGCAGGTTGCGGGCGGGGCCGGGGCGGCGCAGGTCCAGGTAGCGGTGCTTCAGGCGCGCCTCCTCGCCCACCTCAACGTGCTCGTCGATCTGGAACGGCAGCGGATCGGAGGTGTTGAGGATGGTGACCTTCTCGGCCATGACCTCGATCTCACCGGTGGGAAGCGCGGGGTTCTCATTGCCCGCGGGGCGCTGGGACACCGTGCCGACAATCTGAAGCACATACTCGTTGCGCAGGCCGTGGAAGACCTCTTCCTCGCGGACCACAACCTGGGCGACGCCGGACGCGTCGCGCAGGTCAACGAATGCGACACCACCGTGGTCACGACGCCGGCCGACCCAGCCGGCGAGGGTTACGGTTTGTCCAATGTGCTCGGAGCGAAGCGATCCGAGGTCATGTGTGCGCAGCACAGCATTCCTTTCAGCGGAAAATCAAAAGTGACGTTGAAAACGATGATCAAGAAACCGTATTCAAAAAACGATGTTCAAAAAATGTAGGTTCAATAGGATCGCTTCAGGAACGATCCCGTTCGAGTTTACCCGTTGGAAAGGCCCCTCCCGCCATGGCAACCCGGCAC
>JBKPBZ010000253.1:0-9641 GCA_046727115.1 Actinomycetota bacterium
GGCCGTGTGCACGGCGCGGAGCGGTGCGGCTGCCTTGTTGACGGTTTCCTGGGCCTCGGTGGGGTTGACCGAATCTGCCACGATCCCGCCGCCGGCCTGGACGTAGGCGCGTCCTTCCCGGAGCAGGGCCGAGCGGATCGCGATCGCCATGTCCATGTCCCCGGCGAAGTCCAGGTATCCCACCACGCCGCCGTAGATGCCGCGCCGGTGCGGTTCAAGTTCGTCCAGGAGGCGCAGGGCCCGCGGCTTCGGGGCACCGGAGAGGGTGCCGGCCGGGAACGTGGCCTTGAGGACGTCGTAGGCCTTGGCGGCCGGGGCCAGCTCTCCCACCACCGTGGACACCAGGTGCATGATGTGGCTGAAGCGTTCCACTTCCATGAATTGGGTGACGTCGACGGATCCTGCGACGCAGACCTTGGAGAGGTCGTTGCGGGACAGGTCGACCAGCATCAGGTGCTCGGCGCGTTCCTTCTCGTCCGCCAGCAGTTCCTCGGCCAGGGCCTTGTCCGCCTCCACCGTCTTGCCGCGCGGCCGGGAGCCGGCGATGGGGTGGGTGATGACCTCGTCCCCGGTCACGGTGACGAGGGCCTCGGGCGAGGAGCCGACGATCGTGTATTCGCGGCCCGCGGCGTCCTCGAAGCTGAAGAGGTACATGTAGGGGCTGGGGTTGGTGTTCCGCAGGACGCGGTAGACGTCGAGGGGGTCGGCGCCGCACTCCATTTCGAAGCGGCGGGAGATCACCACCTGGAAGACCTCGCCGTCGACGATCGCTTCCTTGCCGCGGTCCAGGGCGGCCAGGTACTCGGATTCGTTCCAGCGTTCCTGCACGCTCGACGCGAAATCCAGGGCGGCCGTTTCGAGCACGGAGACCGGCTGCTCCACGGGGCGGCTGATCTTTTCCAGCAGGGCTTTGACGCGGGCGACGGCGTCGTGCCAGGCGTCGTCGACGCGTTCGGTGCTGTTGTCGAAGTTGATCGCGTTGGCGATCAGCAGGACGGTGCCGTCCATGTTGTCGTGGACCGCCATGTCCGTGACGAGGTTGAGGGCCATTTCCGGCAGCTGGAGGTCGTCCTCCGGCGGGCTGGTCAGCTTCTCCCAGTGCCGGACCGTTTCCCAGCCGAGGAATCCGACCAGGCCGGACGTGAACGGCGGAAGGCCGTCGAAGCGTTCGGTGCGGAGCGCCGCGACGGTGTCGCGGATGGCGTCGACCGGGTTGCCGTCCAGCGGCACACCGACCGGGGGCTCGCCCAGCCAGTGCGCGCTGCCGTCCTTGGTGGTCAGGGTGGCCCGGGAGCGGGAGCCGATGAAGGAATAGCGGGACCAGGCGCCGCCGACCGCCGCCGATTCCATCAGGAAGGTGCCGGGCTGGCCCTGGGCGAGCTTGCGGTAAAGCCCGATCGGGGTTTCGGCGTCAGCCAGCACCTTGAGCCGGACGGGGATGACGCGGCTGTGGCCTGCGAGTTCACGGAACTCTTCGAGGCCGGGGCTGATGATTCCAAGATCCTGCATGGCTGTGCTTTCCGCCTGTTCTTTAGGTGGACCGGTCACCGGATCCGGTCATGGATCTGTGTGGTTCCCGGTTCGTGAAGCTGTGTGTCCTGTATCCGGTCTGCTGCTGCAGGGGCGCTTAGCCTCCGTGGCCGACGACGGCGTCGAGCTCGCGGCCGTCGAAGCAGGTCCGGGTTCCGGTGTGGCAGGCCGCACCGACCTGGTCGACCCGGACCAGCAGCGCATCGCCGTCGCAGTCCATGGCGAGTGACTTGACCCATTGCACATGCCCGGAGGTGTCGCCCTTGCGCCAGTACTCCTGCCGGGACCGCGAAAAGAAGGTCACGCGTCCGCTCGTCATGGTGCGGTGCAGTGCCTCATCATCCATCCAGCCCAGCATCAGCACCTCGTGGGTGTCGAACTGCTGGACGATCGCGGCCACCAGGCCCGCGCTGTCCCTCTTGAGGGCGTCCGCCAGTCCGGCCGGCAGGGGGCTGCCGTTGGCGGGACGGCCGCTGACGGGACTGGCGCTGTCATTGACGGGGCTGGGGGCGGGGGCGGGCTGCTCAGACATCAGATCAAGTCTAGTGCCTCCGGGCAGACAGCCGGCCGGCGGGCCGCCCCGTCGCTTAACACTGTGGCCCAATCGGGGCGTCCGCCGCGCTCCCCCGCCGGCTGATGCCGCCAGGCACGGTTGCGGCGGCGATTCCTGTGCCCACGCACGGCCGTCTCGTGCTAGTTTCACAAGTGATGCATTTCGCCGAACCGTCCCGAGAAGTCCTGGCCGAAACCCTGCTGGCGGCCGGCCCTGATGCTGCCACGCTCTGCACAGGTTGGCTCACGCGCGACCTTGCCGCGCACCTGTACCTGCGCGAGCGGAAAATCGCCGTCGGACTGGGCCTGCTGATCAAACGCCTCTCCAAGGCCTCAGACCATGCCACGGCCGAACTGGCGCGCACGCTGGAGACCTCCGAGGACTACGCCAAGCTGATCAACGACTTCCGCGCGGGACCCCCGGCGCTGTCCCCGCTGCGGATCAAGGCATTGGACGAAAGTTCCAACCTGATCGAGTACTTTGTGCACACCGAGGACGTCCGCCGCGCCGTGGACCGGTGGGCCCCGCGGGCCCTGGACCAGGCCTACTCGGACGCCCTGTGGGATGAGCTGGTCAAGCGGGCGGCGATCCTGTACCGCGGCGTGGATCTGGGCATTGTGCTGGTGAGCCCCTCCGGTCCGCGGCACGTCGCCAAACGCGCCCCGGTGTCGGTGGCTATCGTCGGCGAGCCGGGCGAACTGCTGATGCACGCCCACGGCCGCACCCGCCACGCCCTCGTGACCTTCGAGGGCCAGCCGGACGCCGTCGCGCTCCTGCAGTCGGCCGAAGTCGGCCTCTAATCCCCACCCGATTCCTAGGGGACTTCGAAGCACCAAACCACGCGGGGTCACCCATGGCCCATAATCCCCTCCGGGATGGGCTGTAGGTGACCCCGCGATGCTTTGATCAGGTGGTGGACTAGCGGACTTCGAAGCCTGCCGCCCGGATCGCCGCCTTGACCTGCGCGATCATGTCCAGCGGGCCGAAGTGGAAGACCGAGGCCGCCAGGACAGCGTCTGCCCCTGCTGCCACGGCCGGCGGGAAGTGCTCCGGCTTGCCGGCGCCGCCGGAGGCGATGAGCGGGACCTTGACCCCGGCCCGTGCCAGGCGGATCAGTTCCAGGTCGAAGCCGTCCTTGGTGCCGTCGGCGTCGATCGAGTTCAGCAGGATTTCACCCACGCCGCGGTCGGCCGCTTCCCGTGCCCAGGCGATGGCATCGATCCCGGTCCCCTGCCGTCCGCCGTGGGTGGTGACCTCGAAGCCTGAGGCCGTGGGCTGCGAGCCTGGACGGGTGCGCCTGGCGTCGAGGGAGAGCACCAGGACCTGGGAACCGAAGTGCCGGGTGATCTCGTCGATCACGTCCGGCCGGGCCACGGCCGCGGTGTTGATGGCGGCCTTGTCCGCGCCGCAGCGCAGGAGCTTGTCCACCTCAGCCACGCCGCGGACGCCGCCGCCGACCGTCAGCGGGATGAAGACTTCCTCGGCGGTGCGGCGGACGACGTCGAACGTGGTCTCCCGGTTGCCGGAGGACGCCGTGACATCAAGGAAGGTCAGCTCGTCGGCGCCGCTGTTGTCGTAGCGGTGCGCCAGTTCCACCGGGTCCCCGGCGTCGCGGAGGCCCTCAAAGTTGATGCCCTTGACCACGCGGCCGGCATCGACGTCGAGGCACGGGATGACGCGCACGGCAACAGTCATAACTTCTCCTGATATTTGCGGCAGGGTATTTGCGGCAGGGGTGAGTGCTGGAGGGTATTCGCTGGCGCGCCCCGGCGGGTGGAGCCTAGATGCGGCAGGCGTGGATGCTGCTGACCAAAATGGCGCGGGCGCCGAGGTCGTAGAGCTCGTCCATGATCCGGTTGGTTTCCCGCTTGGGCACCATCGAGCGGACCGCCACCCAGTCCGAATCGCGCAACGGCGAGACGGTGGGCGATTCCAGCCCCGGGGTAAGTGCGGCGGCCTGCTCCACAAGTTCCTTGCGGATGTCGTAGTCCATCATCACGTACTGCCGGGCCACGAGGACGCCCTGGAGCCGGCGGATCAGTACTTCAGTGGCCGGGTTCTGCTCGCCCTTGCGGCCGATCAGCACCGACTCGGAATTGAGGATCGGCTCGCCGAAGATCTCCATGCCGGCGGCCTTGAGCGTGGTGCCGGTCTCGACGACGTCGGCGATCGCGTCCGCGACGCCGAGGCGGACGGAAGATTCCACGGCGCCGTCGAGGCGGACCACCTTGGCGTTGATGCCGCGCTCGGCCAGGTAGCCGCGCAGCAGTCCGTCGTAGCTCGTGGCCAGGCGCTTGCCTTCGAGCTGGGCGACGGTGGTGAAGTCGCCGATCGGGCCGGCGAAGCGGAAGGTGGAAGCGGCGAAGCCCAGCGGCAGCAACTCCTCAGCCTCGACCTCTGCGTCGAGCAGCAGGTCGCGGCCGGTGATGCCGACGTCGAGCGTTCCCTGGCCCACGTACACGGCAATGTCGCGGGGGCGCAGGAAGAAGAACTCAATATCGTTGTCCGGGTCCACCATGACCAGTTCGCGGGTATCGCGGCGCTGGCGGTAGCCGGCCTCGGCCAGCATGGCCGCGGCAGCTTCGGACAGGGATCCCTTATTCGGGACGGCAACTCTCAGCATGGGAAAAGTCTCTCTTGGGTTCGGAAGGATCTGTGGGGGCACATCGGCCACGCGGTGCACGGGATCCGCCAGCGAAGTCATGGCGGTTTCCGGTGCGGGCGCGGCTAAAGATGCTTGTAGACGTCTTCCAGGGTGAGTCCTTTGGCGAGCATCAGAACCTGCAGGTGGTACAGCAGCTGCGAAATTTCCTCAGCGGCGGCTTCATCGGATTCATACTCGGCAGCCATCCAAACCTCGGCTGCTTCCTCCACGACTTTCTTGCCGATGCCATGGACTCCGGAATCCAGTTCGGCGACGGTGCGGGAGCCTTCCGGGCGGACGGCTGCCTTTTCACTCAGTTCTGCGAACAGCGACTCGAAATTCTTCACGCCCCCAAGCCTACTTGCTCCCGGCGCGGGAACCCCCGCCGGGCCGTTCCATGACGGAGGGGATGTGAGGCGACACACATGCAACACGGCCGGCGCGGGCGGCCAGGATGGCGTCCGCGCCGGCCGTGGCCGCAGCTTGGGGCTCAACTCGAGGGCTCAGCCGAACTGCTTGAGGGTCACTGCGGTGGCCAGGGCAGCGGTAACTGCCTCGTGCCCCTTGTCCTCGGCGGATCCCGGCAGGCCGGCCCGGTCGATCCCCTGCTGCTCGGTGTCGCACGTCAGCACGCCGAAGCCCACGGGGACACCGGTGCGGACGCTGACCTCGGTCAGGCCCAGGGTGGCTGCCTCGCAGACATATTCGAAGTGCGGCGTGCCGCCCCGGATGACGACGCCGAGCGCCACGACGGCGTCGAAGTGCGGGGCCAGCCGGGCGGCAGCGACGGGGAGCTCAAATGTGCCGGGCACGCGCAAGACCGTCGGTTCATTGATCCCGGCGTCCTTGGCGGCGCGCAGGGCGCCGTCGAGCAGTCCGTCCATGATCTGTGTATGCCAGCTCGCGGCCACAATGGCCAGCTTGAGCCGTGAGGTTTCCTCCGGCTTGAAGGTGCTGAGGTCGATCTGGGGGGCGCCGTGGCCGCTCATAGGGTTTTCCTTGCTGTTGTGTCTGCTGGTTGCACCGCTGGCCGGCCGCGCTGCCGGCCGTCCTGGGCAGGACGGCCGGACAGGCTGGCAGGTGAAGCGGGGTGAAGCGGGTGGGGCGGCGTCTGGGGGCCGCCCGGTTAGTCGTGGTCGGATTCGAATCCGGACAAGCCGGCGGCCGGAGCGGGTTCAACGTCCAGGACCAGGCGGTGGTCCATCCGGTCCTTCTTCGTCTGCAGGTAGCGGATGTTCTGTTCCCGGGAGGGAACCTCCGTGGGAACCATCTCCACCACCTTGACGCCCGCCTGGGCGAGCCGGTCCTGCTTGTCCGGGTTGTTGCTCAGGAGCCTGATCTCGTGGAGTCCCATCTCCGCGAGGATCTGGGCCGCGGCCTTGTAGCAACGCGCGTCGACCGGCAGTCCGAGCTGCTCGTTGGCCTCCACGGTGTCAAAGCCGGCCTCCTGCAGGGCGTAGGCCTTCATTTTGTTCGCCAGGCCGATCCCCCGGCCCTCCTGGCCGCGCAGATAGAGCAGCGTGCCGCCGAGTTCGTTGATCAGCTCGAGGGCATAAGCCAGCTGCTCGCCGCAGTCGCAGCGGTAGGAACCGAACACATCGCCGGTGAGGCACTCTGAATGGAGGCGGACCAGCGGTGGCTGGCCATCGGCCGGGGCCAGCGGTGAACTGACCGCCAGGTGTTCCGCGCCGGTGGCCAGATCGGTCCAGGCCTGCGCCACAAAGTCGCCAAAGGCGGTGGGCAGTTGGACGATGGGTCCTGCGCTGACCGGATGCGGCTGGCGGGCCATGGCCGTTTCTTCTCGGGTCTCCGAAGTCGTCACTATTTCTCCTCCATCAGACGGGGTCCGTCGTGTGGCTTCCGTGCTGTTCCGCTTCAAGGTACGCCACCAGGTCCGCAATGGAAATCAGGGGGCAGCCATGTTCAAGGGCGAAGCCGCGCAGTCCGTCCAGCCGCATCATTTCTCCGTTGTCGTATACAAGCTCTGCTATCACTCCCACGGGCTCCAGCCCGGCAAGCCGGCACAGGTCCACGGCCGCCTCGGTGTGGCCGGGACGTTCCCGCACTCCCCCCTTAACGGCGCGGAGCGGAAAAACATGCCCGGGGCGGGTTAAGGCATGTGGCTGGCTTTGCGGGTCCGCCAGAATCCGGGCCGTCAGGGCCCGGTCGGTGGCGGAAATTCCGGTGCTGATCCCCACCGCGGCGTCGCAGGACACGGTGTAGGCGGTGCCCTTGGCGTCTTCGTTGATGGCCACCATCGGCGGCAGGGCCAGGGCGTCGGCCCGGTCGGCGTCGAGCGGCACGCAGATCACTCCGGAGCTGTAGCGGACTGTCCAGCCCATCAGCGCCGGGGTCGCGTGCTCGGCGGCGAAAATGATGTCGCCTTCGTTCTCGCGGTCCTCGTTGTCCACCACCAGGACGGGGCGCCCGGCTGCCATGGCGCTGATGGCATCCTCGATCGGATCGAGGCCCACCCGGCCCGTGCCGGCAGCGGCCGAGCGGAGCGCCTCTGGCAGGCCGGCTTGGTCTTTCACGTGGTCTGTGACGCGGCTCATTTCGCGGCCCTTTCCGTGGGTGCGGATTCTCCGGCGGCACTTTCGGCCCTGTGCGCTGCGGGCGACGTTCCGCCGGCAAAGGACAGCAGGCGCTCGGTGTACTTCGCCAGGACGTCGACCTCAAGGTTGACGTGGCCGCCGAGGGGCTTCTGGCCCAGGCCTGTCTCGGCCAGGGTGGTGGGGATCAGCCCCACTTCAAACCAGGGTTCCGGATGGTTGGCCGGGCTGACGCCCGCGACGGTGAGGGAGACGCCGTCGACGGCGATGGATCCCTTTTCGGCGATGTACCGGGCCAGTCCGGCCGGCACTGCGAACCGGAGCCGGTCCCAGTTGCCGAGCCCTTCGCGCTCCAGGAGCTGGCCGACGCCGTCGACATGTCCCTGCACGACGTGGCCGTCCAGCCGTCCCCCGGCCGGTACGCAGCGTTCCAGATTGACCGGGTCTCCAGCGGCGAGTTCTCCGATGGTGCTGCGGTCAAGGGTCTCGCCCATGACGTCGACGCTGAACTCCCTGCCATCGATCTGCGTCGCGGTGAGGCAGACGCCGTTGACCGCGATGGAACCGCCCAAGGCGAGGCCATCCGTGGTGCCGGGTGCGTGGAGCCGAAGGGTTGCGCTGGTGTCCCCATTGCGCTCAACGGAGAGCACCTTTCCCTGTTCGGCGATAATTCCGGTAAACATCAATTGCCTCCTGCGGCGGTGTCCGCGCCGGTGCGGTGCGGGGTTGTATCGGATGAAGTAGGGGTGGTGGCCGGAGTGGCCTGGGTAGCCGGGGGTGCCGGGCGGAGATGGAGCCGGAGGTCGCGGCCGAGGGCCTGGACGGCGCCCCCGGATGCCGGGTCCCATTCCCATTGCTGGGCATCGGCCAGGGTGGTGATGCCCAGGCCCTCCAGGGCCGCCGTGCCGGAGCCGAGCAGTGTCGGCGCCAGGTAGACGATCAGTTCGTCCACCAGGCCGGCTGCAAGGAACGCGCTGAGGATCCGGGAGCCGCCTTCCACCATGAGGTGCCGGACGCCGCGTGCGAACAGCTGGTCCAGGGCCTCGCGGGGATCGCGTGTGGCCAGGTGCAGGACATTGCCGTCCTCCCCGTGGATGGCGGCGTCGTCGGGAATGCCCCGGTACCCCATGACCGCGCGCAGGGGCTGTTTGCCGTCTGCTTCGCCGTCGGCGTTCCGGGCGGTGAGCCGGGGATTGTCGATCAGCACGGTCTGGGTGCCCACCAGGATGGCGTCAATCCGGCCCCGCAGGGCGTGGTTGTCGGCAAGCGATTCCGGGCTGGAAATCCACTGGCTGGTACCGTCGCTGGCAGCGATGCGGCTGTCGAGGGTCTGCGCGATATGCAGGGTGACGAAGGGCCGTTTGGCGGCGACGGCGTCAAACCAGCGCCGGTTCAGGTCCAGCGCGGCGTCGGCCGCCAGCCCGGAACGGACCCGGACACCCGCGGCGCGGAGCGTCCTGGCCCCGCCGGCGGCCGGATCATGGGGATCGTCGACGGCGTAGATGACGTCGGTGATGCCGGCGTCGATGATCGCCTGCGCGCAGGGGCCGGTGCGCCCGCAGTGGTTGCAGGGCTCCAGGGTCACCACGATCGCAGCGCCGCCGAGGTCCAGTCCCGCGGCCTTCGCCTGGGCGATGGCGTCCGCTTCGGCGTGGGCCGTCCCGGCTCCGCGGTGGTATCCAGTGGCGAGGACCGTTCCGCCGGGCCCGACGACGACGGCGCCCACGAGCGGGTTGGCGCCCCGCGGTCCCTGCGCCGCGGCGGCGAGGGCAGCCTGCATTGCAGCGTTTTCGGCATCGCTGAATGCGGCAGCATTGAATGGGGCGGCGTTGGGCGGGGCAGCGCTGGATCCGGCGCCGAAGCCGGCGCTGTTGGGGCCGCTCACTTGGCCACCAGCGGGTCGGGGAAGGCCGTTTTGACCGTGACCGGCCGGTTCGCCAGCTTCGAGGCACGCCACCAGACGAAGAAGCCGGTGAGCGTGAAGAAGCCGTAGAAGAGGTACATGACGGCGCTGGCGTAGTAGCCCGCGCTGAACAGCAGCGGCACACCGACGATGTCCACCGCCACCCAGATGAGCCAGAATTCCGTCCAGCCGCGGGCCATGCCGTACGTCGCCAGCAGCGAGCCCATGAACGTCCAGGCGTCGGCCCAGACCGGCGGGTAGGAGCCCAGGGAGTCGAACAGCGGCGTCAGCGCGGCGGTCCCGGCCACCAGGCTGAGGCCCAGGATGACCCGGGTCTGCTTGCTGGCCCAGCGCGGCGCGACGGCTGCCCCGCCGCCAGCGGACTGCCTGCCCTGCTGCCAGCGGTACCAGCCGTAGAGGGCGACGCCGATGAACATGACCTGGCGTCCGGCCTGGCCC
>JBKPBZ010000254.1:0-6008 GCA_046727115.1 Actinomycetota bacterium
TAGGTCCAAGCCCAAGCCTGCCCGCGAGCTGCCCTCGCCCGAATATCTGCCCAGGTGGACTGAGAATCGCCGGCTGGACGCGGGCCGCGAGCTTGCCCAGTGGCAGGAGAAGTTCGACAACGCAGCGCAGTAAGAGCCCGCGGGCTGGACGGCATTCGCGGGCTCGAGCGAGTGCTTCTTCGGGGTCAGGGGTGCCACCGCACACCGTTGTCCGTACATGGCGCCGTGTTGACAGCGCGGCCCTTCAAACATGCGGCATCGACGAGTTCGAGTTTCCCGATCGGTTCGTTCAATTCCACTGTCACCAGCACCACGTCGTTGCCTTGGCAGGTGTATCCCCCACCCCCAATTGGAGGGTGGTGGAAAACGGGGTGACCTCTGCGGAGTTGAGTAGTTCCCACGTTCCGATGTCCCCTACCTCGGATGCTGAAGATCCGGTGTCACTCACCTGCGGTGAAGACGGCCCGGTGTCACCAACATCGGGTACGGAGGGGTAGCACCCGCTGAGGAGGAAAGCCGAGCAGGCTAGTGCGCCGACCAGGAATTGGAGTCCGGGACCTGGGTGCTCCACGTCCACCGCCACATAGACAAAATCCGAAAAGGCTGCGAGGTGACTTGCGACTGCCGGTGCCTGAAGTATGGCATCCTTGGCGTTTGCCTCATAGGGCATCAGCTCTGTACCGGGGAGCTCCGGGGCCCAACTATTCCGGAAGTGCTCGATGAAGCTTCGCAAGAAGCCAAGAGGCAAGGGTGAAACCGTCCTCGATCTCCCCGTCGCGGATCATTGCGTCAAGGACAGACGGGCTAACCCACTGCACATCCTCGACCTCCTCGACGTCCTTGCGGGGACCTGCGAGATGTTCTACCTGCGCCAAGACCACTGCCGCGCGGGTGCTGAGAAGTCCCGAGTCCGGGTGGACATGACCCAGCACCCTGAAACTTGCCTCGTCAACACCAAGTTCCTCAAGTAATTCCTGCTGGGCGTTCTCTTTTACAGCGCCCCCCTGAGAAAAGCCGCGAGGCAGGGCCCACTCCGCCTGTCCTATCGGGTAGCGGTAGGTTCGGACGATCGCTATCGTCCCTCGGCGGTAGGCCAGCAGGACGACTGGAGTGCCACTGACAGCGGCGGCCACCCTGACATAGTGGCCGATTCGTCCGCCCGGGAACTCGACTTCGTCGTCGAAAACCGTGACGAAAGGGTTCTCAAACGCAATCTTTTCGTTCAGCTGCCTTATGCGGTGGGTCATGGCGTCTCCCTGGGAGCGGCCACTACCTGGGCCAGTGCTCTTTCGGTGGCCATGATGCTTCTTTTAGAGGTCAAGTAACTGCCGATTTTGGGACCCAACAGGGCACGCCCAGCCGCGATAAAGGGTTTCAGTGACTCCGCATCGAACCACGCCAGGACTGGATCGACAACGCCAAAGGGCAACGTAGGGTCTTCTACGGTGAAGCCGAACCCCGTGGGGTCGGGCCTGAATGAACAGTGCCTTCCAAGCTTCTCAGCGATGACGTGCAAGTGGGCCCTTAGTTCTTCCCCGTACCGAACATGGTCGCCCGCTGTGCTGGCACCAGCCAATTTAGCGATGCCATCACGCCAAGTTGGGTCTTCCCTGAGCAACAGGACCGCTTGGAACGCATCAATAGTTCGCCGTGATTTGGGGCCGTACATGTCGTCGAAGGACTGCCGATTCTTCCCGATAGAACCACCAATCGCCAGTTCAAAAGTCGGTTGTTTGAACTTGTCCTGATTCAGCTCGGGCCAAGGGTTGACGCCTTGCGCGCTGACTGCTGAACGCAAGGCGAGATCCTGCACGCGGAGTCTGCCGTCCGCTGACTCGGCGTCGCCTATTTCGGTTGAGTAGGACGCGGATGCCACGCCAATTGAATTCACGGTCACTCGGTTGTATAAGGTGCTGACGACTTCCTGTACGAGGGGAAGCGCATCGCCAACGATTTCTCCGGCGGACGGTCCACCGCCCGCAGACCACGGGCGACTTCCGTAGAGCCCACTGCGGCTGGCAAACGACGTCGTCCCTGAAACCGCGTCGAGGTCACGGAGCGCCTTGATGACGCTCGCAATGGAGTGATCAGCCAAAAGTCCCTGTTCCGCTAACCCCCTGCACAATAACGAAGAGTCGTGGAGTATGGGGGCGATCAACTCGTCGAGACTCTGATAAGGGAGAGGGCGGGCGGTAACCACTTCACGTTCGTTACCGGTACGGGCGGCACCAAACCACTCCCACAGGTCGCGAAAGAGCTTTCTCCGCTGGTCATCGCCTAGGAACTCCATCAGCCGCGAGGTAGTCCCGGTCGCGTATATTTCCTTCGCGATTTCCTCGGCGTCGGCAGGGTCTTTCAAGTCCGGGTAAAGGGAGCTGTGAAAACTGCCGTCTCCCATCTTCAGAAAGGACGCGGCTGCAACCTCTCTAAACGTTCTCACCCCCTCACCGTGGAGGTGGAGTCTGATCGGGAGCTTTTCCTTTTTCCAAAAGTCGGTGTTGGAATACTGCAACACCGAGGCGTGCGCTTCTTTGAGGTCACTCAAGACCTGCTGAAAGGCAAAAGAATCAAGTGCGAAGGACTGCTGGACGACAATGTCATTTCCGAAGGCCAGGCAGACAAGGGCCTCGCGGAACGCCTGCGCATAAGCCTTGTCACCATCAATGATGGTCTCCGACGTCCACTGAGTCCTCGCTGAGTCAAAGCACTCAAAGTATCGGACTGGATATGTCAATTTCAGGCTCACCGTGATCCCTCCCCCTCAGGGCATAAGCTACACCACCGGCGAGCGTTCACCGCCGCTTAGGCAACTGCCCCCTGAAAGTGGGCCTCGATGATCCCCTTGATGTCCTCGTGGCAGCCGCCGCAGCCCGTGCCGGCGCGGGTGGCCGCGGATACCTCGGGCACCGTCCCGCAACCCTCCGTAACAGCAGAAGCAATGGCCGTCCCGCTGACGCCGGCGCACCGGCAGACCGTCCGGGAAGGGTCCACCGCTCCAGCCGCAGCGGCCTGGTCCGGCCCGTCCAGGCGCAGCAGCAGCGAGCGGTCCGCGGGGAGTTCGGCGCCGCGTTCGAACAGCTGCACAAGCTCGGCCGAGGTGCGGGGCATGCCCACGGAGACGAGGCCTTCCAGCACGCCGGCGCGGGTGATCATCTTGACGTAGCGGCCGTGCTCGGGATCGGCCCACTGTGCGATTTGCAGCCTGGCCCGGCCGTTCACCGCCCCGGCGGACAGGGCTTCCTCGTCCCACGGGTCTGCGGAAACATCCCCGGCCACGGCCATGTTCATGCCGCGGGCCTTGAGCACGATCACGCCCGGCAGTTCCGCGGGAAGGGGCGGCAAGGCCTCGGCCTCCGCGTCGGCGCCGGACGCCAACAGGGTCAGATAGTCGGCGAGCCATTCGGCCTGCCGCCAGCCCGGCCCCACCAGCCCGGACGGGCCGCGCGCGGTCCGGCACTGAACGCACTCGGAATCCGGGCAGCGGACCTCGGCGCAGTCACCGATGGCAAAGATGTGGGGCTCGTGGTGGGCGCGGAGCTTGTGGTCCACCAGGATCCCGGCGGCGGTGGAGAGCCCGCAGCCTTCCGCCAGTTCGGTCCGCGGCCGGACACCGCAGGAGAGCACCAGCAGGTCGCCGTCGATCGCGGAGCCGTCATCGAGCAGCAGAGCCGAGAAACCGCCGTCGGGCGCGTTGTGCTCCACGCCGACAGAGCGGGCGTTGCCGGCCACCCGCACGCCGCAATTCCGCAAGGAGGCCGCGAGTACGGAGCCGCCGCCGCGGTCGATGTTCCGGCCCAGAGGATGCGGGCCGTTGTGCACCACGGTCACGGTGGCGCCTTCCTCAGCCGCGGCGAGGGCCGTCTCCAGACCCAGCACGCCACCGCCCAGGACCACCACGCGCTGACCGCCCGCCACAGCATCGTGGAGCACGGACGCGTCGCGGAGATCCCGCAGGGCGGTCACACCCGGCGGGAGCACCGGCGCGGCCGGATCCGGGTTGAGCCCGGTGAGGTTGGGGATGACAGGGCGCGAACCGGTGGCGAAGACGAGCCGCTCGTAGCCGGGGGAGGTGCCGTCGCTCAGCAGAACCTGCTGCCGGGCGCGGTCCACGCGGCGGACGCGGACGCCCAGCCGGACATCGATGCCGTCGGCCACCAGCGCTGCCGCGTCGGCGAGGGCCAGCGCGGCCGGCGTGGTGCGGCCGACGCCAAGATCGGCCACCAGCACGCGGTTGTACGCCGCCTCGGACTCTTCGCCGACCACCGTCAGGTGCGCGATGCCGCTGCGCACGGCCGGCAGCAATTCGTCAATCAGCCTCGCGGCGACGGGCCCGAAGCCCACCACCACAATCCGCTCAGTCATGAGGTCTCCTCTGCTTGAAGAACGCGGGCTGGAGCACCGCTGCGATTGCCGGCCGCGGCCCCGGAGACAACGTCTCCCGAAACCGCCGGGCGGATCCACACTTTGCTGGTCTTGAACTCGGGCATCCCGGAAATGGGGTCCGTGGCGGCCTCGGTGAGCCGGTTGGCACTCTCAAGTTCCGGGAAATGGAACGGCAGGAACACCGTCTCGGGCCGGATGTCCGTGCTCAGCTCGGCACGGCAGCTGACCACGCCGCGCTCGTTGGAAATCGAGACGTAGTCGCCGTCCGCGATGCCCTGGGCGGCCGCCGCGGCGGGGTGCAGCTGCAGCCGAGCCTCCGGCTGGGCTTCAGCCAGCGCAACCACCCGTCGGGTCTGCGCGCCGGACTGGTAGTGCTCCATGAGGCGGCCGGTAATCAGGGTCATCGGCGTCCCGGCGCGGTCTGCTCCGACACGCCCGGCGCCGGCGCGTTCCGCAGCGGCGGCAGAAGGCGTACGACGTCGGGGCGTCACCGCCGTGAACACCGCACGGCCGCCGGCATGGGCAAAACCGTCCAGGAACAGCCGAGGCGTTCCCTCGCTTCCGGCGGGGTAAGGCCAGTAGGCGGCCTCACCGCGGTCCAGCATGGCGTAGTCGATCCCGGAGTAGTCGGCCAGGCCGCCGGAGGACGCGAGCCGGAGTTCCTCGAACACGGTTTCCGGGTCCTCGCTGAACGTGGACGGCGCCTCCAGCAATTCGGCCAGCCGGGTCATGATCCACAGCTCGCTGCGCACCCCGGGCGGGGGAGTGAGGGCCCGGCGGCGGCGCAGCACACGGCCCTCGAGGTTGGTCAGGGTTCCTTCTTCCTCGGCCCACTGGGTGACCGGCAGGACCAGGTCGGCCTCGGCAGCGGTCTCGGAGAGGAAGAAGTCGCACACCACCAGGAAGTCCAGGCTGCGCAGGCCGGCAATCACGGCGTTCGCGTCCGGGGCGGACACCGCCACGTTGGCGCCGTGCACGAAGAGGCACCGGACGCCGTCGGGCTGGCCAAGGGACTTGAGGAGTTCGACGGCGGGGAGGCCGGGGCCCGGGATGAGGGTTTCGGGCACGTCCCAGACCTTGGCCATGTGGGCGCGGGCGGCGGGATCGGTGATTTTCCGGTAGCCGGGGAGCTGGTCCGCCTTCTGGCCGTGTTCGCGGCCGCCCTGGCCGTTGCCCTGGCCGGTGAGTGTGCCGTAGCCGCTCCGCGCGGAGCCCGGCAGGCCCAGCAGGAGGGCGAGGTTGATGGCGGCCGTGGCGGTGTCGGTGCCGTCGACGTGCTGTTCGACGCCGCGGCCGGTGAGGATGTAGCTGCCGCCCTTGCCGGCGCCGTCGGCCAGCCGCCGGGCGGTTTCACGGATCAGCCCGGCTGGGACGCCGGTGATCGACTGGACCCGTTCCGGCCAGAAGCTTCCGACGCTGCGGGCGACGGCGTCGTATCCGGTGGTCCGGTCCGCGATGTACCCGGCGTCGGCGAGGCCCTCGTGGATCACGGCGTGGGAGATGCCCAGGAGCAGGGCGAGGTCGGTGCCGGGCAGCGGCTGCAGGTGCAGGCCGCCGCCGTCGGAAGTGAACGCCGCGGTGGCGGAGCGGCGCGGGTCGACGACGATCAGCCCGCCGGCGTCGCG
>JBKPBZ010000255.1:0-5232 GCA_046727115.1 Actinomycetota bacterium
CGGCAACGCCGTGGACCGTCTGGTCCACCAGGGCGGGACCGGGATCGTCGGCGAGACCCCCGAAATCTATGGAACCGAGCACATGCTCGTCCGGCGGGCGGCCACCGAGGCCGTGGCCCGCAAGCTGCTGGCACGCATCGACTGGTGGCGCGACTACACCGCGAAAAACTCGGGCTCCATGGACAACAACCCGTCCCCGGGCAACAAGGAGGGCGGCCTCACCACCATCCTCGAAAAGTCCCTGGGCGCCGTCGCCAAGGGAGGCACCACCACCCTCGCCGACGTCGTGGAGTACGCGGAACCCGTCACATCCAAAGGGTTCGTCTTCATGGACACCCCCGGCCACGATCCCGTGTCCGTCACCGGCATCGTCGCCGGCGGGGCCAACCTGGTCTGCTTCACCACCGGCCGCGGATCAGCGTTCGGATGCGCCCCGGTGCCGAGCATCAAACTCGCCACAAACACTGAACTCTATGACCGCATGACCGAGGACATGGACATCAACTGTGGCGGCGTGGCCGACGGCACCACCACCATCGAGGACCTGGGGGAGGAAATTTTCCGGACGATCCTCGACGTGGCCTCGGGGACCCACACCAAGAGCGAGGACTTCGGCTACGGCGACAAGGAATTCGTTCCGTGGATGGTCGGCACGGTGATGTAGCCCTAGCGCTGGAGCCGGAGCGGCGGCCGCTTCGTGTGGACCAGCGTCGGGGAACCTGCACTGACATCAAAGGCCACGGAAAACCGTCCAAATGAGTTTTTGATGTGATCAGACATCGCCTGCTCTGCCAGTTCCGGATCGGCGTTGGCGACGGCGGTGGCAATCTGTCGATGCTCGTCGATCGTCTCAGCCCTGTACAGGTCCCGGGGGTACAGCCGGAATATGTGCAGGTGGCAGTGGGTCTGAGCGTAGGCCTGCCCGATAACCGGGTTTCCGGTGGCCGTCAGGATCAATTCGTGGAACCGCGCATCGTGCGCCACCATGTCCTGTCGCATGTCCTGGTCCTGATCCGCCGTGTCGGCGAACTTTTCCACCTCATGGAGGAGTTGGGTTCCGGGATTGGATAGCCTGTCCACCGCCACCGCCCGGGCCGCCCAGGGTTCGACCAGCAGCCGGAACTCAAAGAGGTCATGCAGCCCCTGAAGATCCAGCAGGGCCGTGGTGCTGTAGCCCCTGCCCGGTGCGTAGTTAATCAGGTTGTCGCCTTCAAGGCGCTGCAATGCTTCACGAACCGGCGTCTGGGACACGCCAAAGGTCCGCGAAATCGCCTCGATATTGATCCGCGAGTCCGGTGCGATTTCCCCGGACATGATGGCCGCGCGGAGCAACGTGTACACCTCGCTCGTAGGGACCTTGGCTTGGTCTGCGGGCGCCCGATTTGGCATGAAACCCTTCCGTCCCTCCGTGTGTGTGGCCTAAACGAAGCATATGTGATCGGCCGCTGCCCGGCACATCACACACGATCGCACCTGCGGCCAGCCGGTGCAGCCCCGCAGCAGGGCCAATTGCTTGACTCAGATCACACCCTATATATAATTATCAACATTCCTATAGGATTCGATCAGCGCATCACTTATGGAACGCCACGCCCGCACTCACCAGCTCATTCGCTAAGGAATCAAAATGACAGTCATCACCGGGGTCGACGTCGTAGACGTCCGCTTCCCCACATCGCTGACCGCGGACGGCTCGGACGCCATGAACAAGGACGGCGACTACTCCGCCGCCTACGTCGTCCTCCACACCGACGACCCGGAGCTCTCCGGCTACGGGTTCACCTTCACGATTGGCCGCGGCAACGACCTCTGTGTTGCCGCCGCCGAGCAGCGTGCGCTGCCGCTGATCGGACGGAACGTCGAGGAGATCACCTCGGACCTGGGCGGCATCTACCGCGAGCTGCAGTCCGACTCCCAGCTGCGCTGGCTCGGCCCCGAGAAGGGCGTCATCCACCTCGCCCTCGCCGCGGTCATGAACGCCGTGTGGGACCTGGCCGCACGCCGGGCCGGAAAGCCGCTGTGGAGGCTGCTGGCCGAAATGACGCCGGAAGAGCTCGTCAACGCCGCGGACATGCGTTACCTCTCGGACGCGCTCACCCGCGACGAAGCACTGGAGCTGCTGAGGAACCTCGAAGGAACACGCAAGGACCGGATCGCGCAGCTGGATGTGTCCGGCTACCCCTCCTACACCACGTCTGCCGGCTGGCTCGGCTACTCCGACGACAAACTCCGCATGCTCTGCCAGGAGGCCGTGGACTCGGGCTACCGCCACATCAAGCTCAAGGTCGGCGCCGACCTTCAGGACGACATCCGGCGCTGTTCAATCGCCCGCGAAGTCATCGGCGACGACGCCCACCTGATGATCGACGCGAACCAGGTCTGGGACGTTCCGGAGGCGATCGAGTGGGTCAGCGCCCTGGCCGAGTTCAAGCCGCTCTGGATCGAAGAGCCCACCAGCCCCGACGACATCCTCGGGCATGCCGCGGTCCGGAAGGCCGTGGCACCCATCGGCGTCGCCACCGGCGAACACGGCATGAACCGCGTCCTCTTCAAGCAGCTGTTCCAGGCCGAGGCCATCGACTACTGCCAGCTGGACGCCTGCCGGCTGGGCAGCGTCAACGAGGTTCTCTCCGTGCTGTTCATGGCCGCCAAATTCGGCGTGCCGGTCTGCCCGCACGCGGGCGGCGTGGGCCTCTGCGAGCTGGTGCAGCACCTGTCGATCTTCGACTTCGTTGCCGTCTCGGGAAGCCTGGAGGGACGGGTTACCGAGTTCGTTGACCACCTCCACGAGCACTTCGTCGATCCCTGCATCGTGCGCGACGGCGCGTACGTCCTGCCGTCCCTTCCCGGCTACAGCGCCGAGATGTTCGAGTCCACCCTGGCCGAGTTCTCATTCCCCGCAGGCACGTACTGGGCCAAAGCCAGGAACGCCGCTCCCGTCAGCGTCTAAGTCACCCGCGGGGCCGGGCACGGCCCGGCCCCGCAAAGCCTCCCAGCAAAAGGAATAAGACATGCCAGCGGCAACATATATCGGCAACAGCACCATCAACATCGTCGAAACCAGCCAGCGCCCCCCCGCGCCGGGCGAGGTCCAGATCGACGTAGCCTTCACGGGAATCTGCGGAACCGATCTTCACATCCTGCACGGCAACATGGACTCCAGGGTCACCTTCCCGGCGATCATCGGCCATGAAATGTCCGGCCGCATCTCGGCTCTCGGCGAAGGCGTCAGCGGCTGGAACCTGGGCGATCCCGTCACGGTGATGCCCCTTGACTGGTGCGGCGACTGCCCTGCGTGCAAGGCCGGGCATCAGCATATTTGCCAGAACCTGAACTTCATCGGCATCGACTCGGCCGGCTCGCTGCAGAAGCAGTGGAACGTCCCGGAGACCGTCCTTGTCCGGCTGCCGGAGTCCCTGCGCCTGGATCACGCCGCCCTGGTTGAACCCGTTGCGGTTTCGGTGCACGATGTCCGCCGTGCCGACATCCAGCCGGGCGAAAAAGCCGTCGTCATCGGCGGCGGGCCCATCGGCGTCCTCATCGCCACCACCGCCCGGCACGCCGGCGCCGAGGTTGTTGTGCTGGAGCTCGACGCCGACCGGCGCGCGATGATTGAAGAGCTGGGCTTTGAAGTATTGGACCCGCGGACGCAGGACCAGGTTGAATGGGTCAACACGTGGACAGGCGGCGCCGGGGCCGACGTCGTCTTCGAGGTTTCTGGGGCTGCGGCGGCGGTGCTGGGAGCAACGGCGCTGGCAAAGGTGCGGGGCCGGCTGGTGATCGTGGCCATCCACCCCCAGCCCCGGCCCGTGGACCTTCAGCGGGTGTTCTGGCGCGAACTGACCATCGTGGGCGCCCGGGTCTACGAACGCCGGGACTTCGAAAAGGCGGTGGAGCTGCTGGCCGCCGGGATCATCCCGGCCGACCAGATGATCACCGGAACCGTACCCCTCGAGCGGACCGCGGATGCCTTCAGCCGGCTCGCGGCCGGAGACGCCATGAAGATCCTGGTCGACTGCCAGGCGGTACCGGCGTGAGCACACATCCCTTCGACCTGACCGGAAAGCTTGCAGTTGTCACCGGCGCGAAGCGCGGGCTGGGCCGGGCAATGGCCGAGGCCCTGGCCGCCGCCGGAGCCGACATCATCGGCGTCAGCGCGACCCTGGAGCCCGAGGGCAGCGATGTCGCCCGGGCGGTCGAGTCACTGGGGCGCACATTCAGTGCCCGCACCGTCGACTTCGCTGACCGGGCCGCCGTCGGCGCCCTTGGTGCCGAACTCGCCGCCCTGGAACGGCCCGTTGACATCCTCGTCAACAACGCGGGCACCATCGAGCGGGCCCCCGCGGCCGAGCACTCGGACGACCTCTGGGACCACGTGCTGCAGGTGAACCTGTCCTCGCAGTTTGTGCTGAGCCGCGAAATCGGCCAGGCCATGATCCAGCGCGGCGCCGGGGGCAAGATCATTTTCACCGCGTCCCTACTGAGTTTCCAGGGCGGCATCAACGTCCCCGGCTATACCGCCGCCAAATCCGGCATCGCCGGACTGACCAAGGCGCTGTCCAACGAGTGGGCGGCCCACGGCATCAACGTCAACGCCATCGCCCCCGGGTATATCGCCACAGACAACACGGAGGCACTGCGCAACGACCCCAGCCGGTCCAAAGCAATATTGGACCGCATCCCGGCCGGCCGCTGGGGCACTGCCGAAGACATGGCCGGGGCCGTCGTCTTCCTGTCCAGCCGGGCCTCGGACTACGTGTCCGGCACGGTGCTGTCAGTGGACGGCGGATGGCTGGGACGATGACTCACACTTCCACAGCAACCGTCACCGGGATACTCGCTGAAATCCAGATCGTGCCGGTGGTGGTCCTGGATGACCCGGCCGGGGCGAACGAACTCGCGGACGCCCTGGTTGCCGGCGGAATCCCCTGCGCTGAAATCACCTTCCGCACGCCTGCCGGCCTGGAGGCGCTGAAGGCGCTGCGCGGGCGCACCGATCTCCTGCTCGGTGCCGGCACGGTGCTGAACGCCGCGGACGTCGATCTCGCCGCCGATGCGGGGGCGAAGTTCATCGTCAGCCCCGGGTTCGGGGCCGACGTCGTCACACGGTGCCGTGAACGCGGAGTCACCGCCATCCCGGGAGTCGCAACAGCCTCGGAACTGCAGGCCGCCGTGGCGGCCGGGCTCCGGCACGTGAAGTTCTTCCCCGCCGAACAGGCAGGCGGCCTGCCG
>JBKPBZ010000256.1:0-3997 GCA_046727115.1 Actinomycetota bacterium
GACTTCGGGCAAGGCCTCAAAGCGGTGGCCGAGTTCGAGGAACTGGTGCCCGACGGCGTCAGCACCGCCCAGGCGGCCATCGCCTGGATCGCGGCGCAGGACGGCGTCAGCACGGTGATCCCGGGCGCGCGGAACGTGGACCAGGCGCGCGCCAACGCCGCCGCGGCGGATGCCAACGGCATTGACGCCACGTTCGACGTCGGCGTCCGCGAAATCTATGACCGCTACTTCCGCGAATCGATCCACCCCCGCTGGTAGCCCCTAGAACCAACGCGGGGTCAGATCCGGCCCATGGTGGGCGGTTTTTTGGGCCGTAGCTGACCCCGCGATGTGGTTCGCGTACCCGACGCTAGGCCGCCGGGTACCACACCCGCTTTCCGTCAACGCGGGCGAAGGAGGTCAGGGTGTGAGGTTTTACGGACTTCTCCGTCATGATGTCCAGCACCCCGACATTCCGGGCCAGGAGCGCGTCACCGATCAGCGAGCGGTGACAGCGCCACGGGACGGCTTCCGCGCACATGATTGCGGAATCGTTGGTCCGCCCGCGTTCCAGCAGCTGGTCGATGGCCGTGGAGAATTCTTCGGTCTGCATGTAGTCCGCGTATCCCCGGAACGACGCGTTGCGCCAGGCGCCGTTGGGGCTGTCCTTTCGGGCGTGCCGCAGTCCGCCGAGGGATGCCATCCGCCGGTAGGTGATTCCGCTGGCCCGCACGCTCGCCGCCAGCGCGTCGCCATTGAACTGTGGATTGTGGCGCGACTTCGGGACGGTGCGCACGTCGATCAGCTTCTTGACGCCGTGGGCCTGCAGGATACCGATGAATTCGCCGATGGGATGAGTGGAGTGCCCCACCGTGAAGATGGTCATGTCCGTCATGCCCCCATGCTAAGGCGGCAAGGGACGCCCGTGTCGGTGCAGCGGCCCGGATATTCTGGGTGCCCTACCGGCTGTCAACGAAACGGGCGCGGAATGACTTCATCCTCCATCGATGGCTTTGTTGACCGTCTTGCCGCCGTGGCAACGGGGCCGGGGTGCAACAACTTCTTCGATCACACAGTGCCTGGAAATGCGCAGCGCCGGCGGAACCTGGCCATCTACCTGCGGGAGATGCAGGACCGCGCCCCAAAGGTCCTGCTTGTGGGTGAAGCGCCCGGTTACAGGGGCATGAGGATCACCGGCGTTCCCTTCACCAACCGCACCATGTTCGAGGGTCCGGCCAACGAGTTCGGGCTGTTCGGGCCGGGGAAGGGCTACGTGCTGCCGGCGGATGCCGCGGGAATCGCGGCGGAGCCGACGGCCACGGTGATGTGGCAGGTGCTGGCGGAATTGGAATTCTTGCCGCTGCTGTGGAGCGCCTGCCCGTGGCACACCCACGTGCCCGGGCGGCCGCTGTCCAACCGCACGCCGAACGCTTCCGAGGCTGCGCTGGGAACTCCGTTTTGGCAGGCGCTGGCTGAGGTGTTCCGCATCGACACCGTGGTGGCCGTGGGCAATGTGGCGCACCGCAGCCTGCAGCGCAGTGGCCTGGACGCGCCAAAAATCCGGCATCCGGCCCACGGCGGCCGGTCCGGGTTCAAGCGTGGGCTGCAGGAGCTGCTGGCACACTCGGGCTAAAACCAGCGCGGGTTGGTTTTTAATCAAGGAGGCGCAGCTGGTCGGGGGAGTCCAGGTCCTCGCCGCCGGAGAGGTCGGTGCAGTCCACCAGATCAACCAGGTCCGGGTGGGCCTGCAGGAAGACGCGGGCTCCGGCGTCGCCCGTTGCTGTTTCCGCGGCCTCAGCGCGAAGTCCGGCGTCGAGCAGCAGCGGATGTCCCCGCTGCAGCTTCCCCGCCCCGTCGCGGTAGGCGGCGGCCGTGACCCGGCCGGGCCGGTGGGCTGCCAGCAGCCGGGCCACAGTCTCCGGGGTCAGGCCGGGCTGGTCCACCAGGGCGATGAGCACATGGTCCTCCGGGGGCGCCGCGGCAACTCCGGCCCGGAATGAGCTGCCCATCCCGGTGGCCCAGCCCGGGTTGTCGATGACCCGGTGCCGGCTGAGGTCGGTGGCGGCGCGGACTGTTGCCGCCTCCGCGCCGAGCACAGTCACCACTTCCCGGCAGCCGCCCGCGAGCAGCACGTCGGCGAGCACTTCGACCAGCGTGCGGCTGCGGAAGGGAAGCAGCGCCTTGGGCCCGAGCCCCAGCCGCGTCCCGGCTCCCGCGGCCAGCAGCACCGCCGTCGTGCCCGGCACTCCGCTATCGCCCATCTGCCACTAGCTGCCCCGGTAGGTGGAGTAGGCGAAGGGGCTGAGCAGCAGGGGGACGTGATAGTGGGACTGCGCTTGGGAGACGGCGAAGATCAGCGTGACTTCGGGGAAGAAGGTCTCGGTCCCGGCAGCGGCGTAATAGGCTCCGGTGTCGAAGCCCAGCCGGTACGTGCCCGAGTCCAGGCTGTCGGGGCCCAGCGACGTGACGCGCCCGTCGTCATCTGTCGCACCGGCCGCGATCCTGACCCAGCGTTCGCCGTCGAGCATGTCCAAGGTGACGGCGACACCGGCGGCGGGCGTGCCGGAGCCGGTGTCCAGGACGTGGGTGGTGATGTGGGAGGTGCTCATGCGCGGATCAGTCCTTCGAGTCGGAGTACCGCGATTTCGCGCAGCTGCTGGCCGATGATTTCCAGTTCCTCTTCGGGGGTATGGGCGAGCCTGGTGTTGAGGGCGGCCAGGATCTCCTCCCGGCTGCGGCCGGCCGCCCGGATCAGGAACACCTGGCCGAATTTTTGTTCATAGCTGCGGTTCCCCTCGGCGATGGCTGCCGCGACGGCCGGATCCGGGGCGCCGAGCGCCGCCTGCTCCGCCTGGGAGAGCCGGGCCTCCGTGCTGTTTCCTGCGGCCCGCTCGCCGATGCGGGGGTGGTGGGCCAGGGCGGCCTCCACCTCCGCGTCGGTGAAGGGTTCCGCCGCGCGGCGGGCGGTTTCGAGGAGGTTTCCGGTGCTGCCGAAGGGCCGGGAATCGACGATCTCCTCAATCCACCGGCCAACGTCCAGGCAGGGACGCAGGGCCGCGGCGGCCTCCGCGCGACCGGCAGCGTTAAAGTCTTCCAGCAGCATGTGCCAGATCCCCGATGTAAATTCCGGCTAGCTCGCCAGGAACCGCAGCAGAACCTCGTTGACCTCCGCCGCGTGGGTCCAGAGCAGGCCGTGCGGGCCGCCGTCGATCTCCACGTACTCGGCACTCGGCAGCGCCTTCGCGAACGCGCGGCCGGCGACGTCGATCGGCAGGATGTTGTCCGCCGTGCCGTGCACGATCAGGGACGGGACATCGATCTTGGGGATATCGGCCCGGAAGTCCGTGAGCCAGGTGGGCTGCGCTGCCACCGACGCCGTGGGCCCGCCACTGGTGGCCAGGTTCCAGCCGGCGTTCATCACCTCCTGGCTGAGCCGGGGCGTGCCGAGGTAGGTGTCGCTGTTGTAAAAGTTCTTGAAGAATTCCGTGAAGAAGGCATACCGGTCCGCGGTCACAGCCTGCAGCAATCCGTCGAACACCGACTGCGGGACGCCGCCGGGGTTGTCCTCGGCCTGCAGGAGATAGGGCTCAAGGGAAGCCAGGAACACGGCCTTGGCCACCCGGGCAGAGCCGTAGGTGCCGAGGTACCGGCCCACTTCGCCGGTGCCCATCGAGAAGCCCACCAGCACGGCGTCGTTCAGGTCGAGGTCGGTCAGGAGCGTGTTCAGGTCGGCCGCGAACGTGTCGTAGTCGTAGCCGTCGGTGGGTTTGCTGGACCTGCCAAAGCCGCGGCGGTCGTAGGTGATGACGCGGTAGCCGGCGCCCAGCAGGGCCGTGGTCTGCTTTTCCCAGGACGAGCCGTCCAGCGGGTAGCCATGGATAAGGACCACGGCCTGACCGGATCCGTGGTCCTCGTAGTAGAGCTCGACGTCTGTGCTGTTTTCGGTTCCAACCTTGATGTAAGCCATGCCAGCGGTCCTCCCGGTTGAGTGCGGTTCGGTTTGGTGGTGTGGTTCGGT
>JBKPBZ010000257.1:0-3311 GCA_046727115.1 Actinomycetota bacterium
GGAGCCGCCCTGGTAACTTCTGTAGCACCCGCCGGACCTCAGCCCGCAGGCGACGGCAGTGGTTGGGCTTCCAAGGGCGGGCGTGGCTGCAGCGACAGGGTCGATTGCCCTGCCGGCTATAGAGAGTATCGACTCGACCGTCACGCTTGCGGAGGTGGAGGAGATCGTGTCAATGCTTACCCGCGTGCCGGCATGGGTGGTGAAAGTCTGTCCCGCTTGCCAGGTCTGGCGGGGATTGTAATAACCGGCGAACGGTCTGGAATCCGGCAGCAGAATCAGCGAGGCGGCCCCGAGCTGCTGGACAATTTTGACGCCGCGGTTCAGGTCCACAGCCTCGGTGGTGTCGTAGCTGACAGGCAGCCGCAGCTCCAGGAAATAGGATTCGCCGCTCACGGGATCCGTGAATTTCACTGCCCGGTTCGCGTCGGTACCCGCCCACGCCTTCAGGGTGAATTTCCTCATGCCGTTGACCGTCCCTGCGTCAACGATTTCGTCGCCCCGGCCAAACCCCCCATAAGCCCAAAGAGTTGAGCTGATGGCGGGTTGGGTGAGTTGGGAGATGCCCATCAGATCCAGGCTGTCGCCGTATTCACGGATGCTGCAGCTGGAATCGGCGAATGTCCCGTTCGAGTTCGTGCCGACGTCCTGGGCGCCGCTGCCGCACTGAAGGCTGTTGGCGTGCATGAGGCCGAGCACGTGCCCGAATTCGTGAGTCAGGACGCTGTTGGTCAAATTCGCCGGGAGCGGCATGATGACCCGCCCGCTGGTGCCCTGGTAACTCCAGCCGGCGCCGTACGCGCCGTCGGAGAGCGTGGGCGTGGAGACGAAGACCACGAGGGCGGTATAGGGGCTGGGGGTCCACCCGAGTTCTCCGGCAATGGTGTTCATCATGTCCGGGTAACGCTGGGTCGAGGTGGCCTTGCTGTTGCGGCTCTCCACCTTGGTCACGGTCATGGACAACCGGCCGTTGGACATCCTCTTCCAATAGTTGCTGCTGGTGGAGATGGAAGCCTGCGCCGCGGCTTGCGGGATGGTGGCCTTCTTGTCGGCCAACTGGACCAGGACCAGGCGTACTTTGATGTCGCCGGAGCGGGTCAGTGAGTAGGCCTCCGTGGTCCGTGCCGTCCCGGCGGCGGAAGCTGGCGCGCCCTTTTTGCCGGCCGGGGGCGGGTTTTCGAACGTGTGCGCAATGAACGGCTGCTCGGAGCCTTCCACCGGCAGCGACTCAACGGTCGTGAGCGACGGGCTGACGCTGGCAGTGGCGGAGGACTTTGGCGTCGGCTGGACCGTCTGCGCGCTGGGGGTCGAGGCAGCAGCAGTGGGTGCCGGCGTCGTGGTTGGCGCCGGAGCCGCCGGTGCCGACGGAACCGGAGTTGCCGGTGCCGTCTCCGTGGCGGCCGCGACGGGCGTCGGTGACTGCTCAGCGAGGGCTGGCGCCGTGCCGGTGGCTGGGACCGAAGCCAAGGCAAGCACTAGCGCGGCAAACAACGCAGTCTTCATCCGTAGAGGGTTCACGTTTATCTTTCATGAGACGGCCGTTCAGCCGACGGGTCAGCTGAACGGCCGCAAGAGACCAAAGTGAGGTCAGTCTACGGACGGCCGGCCGCAATACCGGGAAAGCTGCGCCAAACTTTCGACTTGGGTGTCCAATCGTTGCCCAATCTTGAGCAACCGCCCTTGTGAAAAGCTGGGGCGCCCGGCAAACCCTTAGCCGGCCAGTTCGAGTTCCAGCGCGTTGGCCTCAACGAAGTCCAGGGCATGCCGGATCGCGCCCACCGTGACGATCTTGTCGCCCAGCGGCGAGACCGTGACGCGGGGCGGGGTGGCGGTGAAGCGGGGGAGCCGCGCTGTGATGCCCGGTAGGAGGGCCCCGGCGGACTCGGCGACGGCGCCGCCGATCACCACCTGCTCGGGGTTGATCAGGCTAGCGATTGAGGCGATGATCCGCGCCATGCGCTCCGATATCCGCTCCAGGATGGCCAGGGCCGCCGCGTCTCCTGCCGCCGCGTCCTCGAAGACGCGCGGCGCGCTTGCAGGGCCTCCCGCGGACGGTCCGCCGCCCGCTGCGGACCACTGCCGCGCCAGGGCAGCAATGCCGTCGCTGGAGCCAACGCCTTCCACCATGTCCAGATAGCCCATCTCGCCGGCGGCCCCGCCGCGGCCGTGGAGCAGCCGCCCGGATTCCATCACCCCGGCGCCCAGGCGTTCGCCCGCCAGGAGCACCACCAGATCGTCCACGCCCGCGCCGGAGCCGCGCCAGCGCTCGCCGAGCGCGGCCAGGTTGGCGTCGTTCTCCAGAAGCACCGTCCAGCCGTGCAGCTCCTTGAGCGCGGAGCGGAGCCCGACGTCGAACAGGCTCCAGAACCGCTGGGTCACGAGCACGTTCCCGTTCCGGTCCACCGGTGCGGCGATTCCGGCTCCGACGGCCAGCACTGTGCCCGGGTCTGTTCCCGCGGCCTCCAGCGCCTGGCGGCAGACGAGATCGATGACGCCGACCCGTTCCTGCGCAGGGATGTCGGCCGCGCGGAAACTCTCGCTGGACCGGCCGATGACCGTGCCGCGGAGGTCGGCGACGGCGGCGGTGGTGGTCGCGGCGCCGATGTCGAGGCCCAGCACAAACCCTGCCTCCCGGTTGAAGGCGAACCGCCGGGCCGGGCGGCCCTTCCGCGGATTGGCCGGGTCGGTGCGGGGCTGGTCCAGCTCCACGATCCAGCCCCGGCCGATCAGGTCCTCGCAGACGGCAATCACCGAGGCCCGGGTGAGCCCGGTCAGGGCCATCAGCTCGGTTCCGGTGGCGACGTCGGCGCCGCGGATATGGCGCAGCACGGACTGGGCGTTGACGCGGCGCAGCAGCTGCGGGGTGGCGGCGGCTGCGTGCGGCATCACTTCTTGACCTCTTCTGTTCCCGGACCCATAATTGTTCAGGCAATATATTTAGCTTGTATCTAAATTATCAGAAGCCCTCCCAGACCCGAAGGAATCTCCTTTGACCAACACCGCCACGCTGGCAACCCTGTCCGGTTCCGACCTCGCCGCCGACCCCAACTGGTGGCGCCAGGCCTCGGTGTACCAGATCTACCCGCGGAGCTTTTCCGATTCCAACGGTGACGGCCTGGGCGATATCAAGGGCATCACCGCCAAGGTCCCCTACCTGAAGGAACTCGGGATCGACGCCGTCTGGCTCTCCCCGTTCTACCCCTCGGCGCTGGCCGACGGCGGCTACGACGTCGACGACTACCGCGATGTGGACCCCAAGCTCGGCACCCTGGCGGACTTCGATGAGATGTCCGCCGCGCTGCACGCTGCCGGCA
>JBKPBZ010000258.1:0-11089 GCA_046727115.1 Actinomycetota bacterium
TGGACATCCGCCGCCGGTGCCGTCAGCTCGCTGATATTGCTGATCCAATCGACGCCGACCGGCTGTGGCGTTGGTGCTGCAACTTCGCCCCGATCATGGCGGTCTCACTCGTCCGGCGTGCCGCGAGGGCCGAGGACGTAACCCTGATGCGCACCCTCGCCGACACCCGCTGAGCGGGCGCCGTGCACCCATCAGCTTATAAGTGCCCGGAGTGCCAGAGGCGAGGCCGAGGTTATGCAGTGCGTTCGGTTCGCCTGCCGTGACGCTGCGGCGCAGGAGTTCGATCTCCTTCTCCGGATTGCCCGCTTTGGAATAGAGGTCGGCCAGGACGATCAGGACATCGACCTCGCCGTCCTGGGCGTGCTTTTCAAGCAGTCTGATCGCGCTTTCCAGGTCCAGTTCGTTTGTGGTGTGGATGTATTCCACTGCCGCCTCGCCGCTTGTTTCGCTACCCTCCCGAAGAACCTTCACGGCTGATACTTCATCGCCCAGCGCTCGGTACGACCTGGCCAGTCGGGGCGGCACGAAGGGATTACTGCCGGCCAGCCGCAGCCAGCCGTCATAGCTGCCTCGGAACTCTGGGTGTTCGGGGTTGCGGTGTCGTCCTCATTTGACCGGTCCTCATTTGACCGTCAGAGAGCCGTGCATGTTGGAGTGGTACGTGCAGTGAAACGGGTAGGTGCCTGGCTTGGATGGTGCTTTGAAGGTGGCCGTACCGCCGTTTTCCTTGACCTCGACATCAAAGAGCGTTGCGTCCTGGTCTGCTGTTACCGTGTGCTCGGCAGTGTCCATGTTGATCACCTTCACCTCCGCACCGGGAGCCACCGAACCCGGGATCTGGTAGGCGAAGTTGCTGATCGTGATTGTCGCAGCGGCGGCGTTTGCCGCTCCGCTTCCCGGCCCGGAAGCCGTGGAGCCCGCCGGGGCCGACGGCTCCATTGACATGCCGGGTGAGGTCCCGGCCGTCGTGGCGGGGGCCGACGCCGCCGTTCCACCGCCTCCGGCACAGCCGCTCAGCCCGATCAAAACCGAGGCCAACACAAGTGCAGTCCGTGTCTTTTTGCTCGTCATGGTGTGCCGTCCTCAACGCTGGAGGGGGCTGAGGAAACAGCCCGGCTTCCTTCCATTCTGCATCCAGCACCGTCAAAAAGCACTGCTAAATAGACGACAGGAGCACGGGCCAACGGCGGGTTCTCACGATCCGCGACGGCACCGCTGGCAGGCATCTCCCGGGGGTGGTCAGGGTTGCGTCCTTGCCTTTTGCAGGTAGGCCATGAGGCCGGCCAGTTGCTCGGAGGACCATGGTAGATCCGCGCTGAGGGCGGCCCTATTGTCCTGCCACATGGAACGGGCGGCGGCTTTGGTCTGTTCACCTGAATGGAACATGGATCCGATTTCGTCCCATGTCCGGACCCATGCACGGATGGAGGGATCAGAGACCGGCGTCCCGTTCTCGACGTGCGTGAGGCCTTCCTCGACCAACGCGGCCCATCGGGCCTTGGCGGCCTCGATGCGGTCGCGGCCGAGTTCGGCCCTGCGGTGGGCCAGTTCCTGGCGTTGTTCCGGTGTGAAGTGGTTTTCGAGCACGGTCATCATCTCCAACGTTGACATGAACTGTTCCGTAGCCGGCATGGCGGCTCCCTCGGTGCGTGAAATATCGAGGCGTGAAAGCAGGTCCCGTAGCCGGTTTTGGACGGATTGGACCTGCTCGGCGTGCCGGCTCACGTGCCGCAACTGTCGTTCCAGGAGAGCGCGCAGCGAGGCCATGTCATCAGCAGGGGTTGCCAACGCCGCGCCGATCTCGGCCAGCGGGAGGCCCAGCATCTGCAGGGCCCGGATCCGGTACAGCCGCCGCACGTCTTCCTCGGTGTAGCGGCGGTGGCCGGAAGCGGTCCGCTGGCCTGCTGACAGCAGCCCGATCTCGTCGTAGTGATGAAGGGTCCGGACCGTGACGCCACACGCGTTGGCGAGTTCGCCGATGCTCCATTGGTCTGCGGCACCGCTCGTCTGTTTCATAGGCACAACCGTAGATCCTCACGCCGCGTAAGGATCAAGACCGTCCCCGCGTAAGGATCAAGCCCTCCGGGCCGCCTGCGGCAGGTCGCCGCCCCCTCAGCAGGCCTTCCCGGCGCCGGCCAGCCGGTTGTTGAGCCTGGCCAGGTCCAGCCACATCGCCGGCAGGGCATCGAGTGCGGCCACGGATTCCCGGGCGGCGTCCGAGGCGCGGACAGCGGAACGGGCCCGGTTCCGGTTGGGTGACCGCCTAGCGCTGAAAGGCTTCCCGAACATCCGGCGGCGTAGCCTCCTGTATGACCCAACGGTTGCCGTCTGGGTCACTGAAATAGGCGAAGGCGGTTCCACCCATGTCCTGGACTTCGCTGATCTCGGCTCCCCGTTGAAGAAGCTCGGCCCGGGTCGAGGCCATGTCCGGGACCACCAGCTGCAGGCCTTCCAGACTGCCAGGCAGCATGCTGGTCATCCCCGTGCCGATAACTATGGAGGCAGTGGAACCGGGTGGCGTGAGTTGGACCACACGGATGCCCGGTATGTATTCCACATCGTGGTCCAGGGCGAACCCGAGCCGGTCTGTATAGAACGACTTGGCCTTGTCCACATCACTGACGGGCACTTGTACGACCTCGAGGCGCATCTCCATGCGCCTCAGAGTACCCCGCATTTCCCGCTGCGCACGGGCTGTGGAGCAAATCTCGGATTGAAAGGACGGCGTACCGTCGATCTGCCGATGGAGGTGTTAGTTTTGCCGCAACAGACGCTACCCGGGATGAACCAGCAGTGACAGCCTCGTGGCCGCCGCTCGGGGTTGCACGGGACTGGACAGGGGACTGGTTTTTCGATGGCCATAGATCAGCTTTTCGCAATATTCGCCTGCGCAATTCTGGCCGGCCTGACCGTCTTCCAGGCCGCGCTCATCGGCGGAGCTCCGCTCGGCAGGATGGCGTGGGGCGGACAACACCGCGTCCTCCCTGCCAAGCTCAGAATTGGGAGTGCGCTATCCATAGGCCTGTACGCCCTTTTCGCCTATGCAGCCCTGGCCAAGGCCGGCTTTGTCCCGCCGTTGATCAGCGAGGCCTTTACTTCGATCACCGTGTGGGTGATGACGGCGTACTTCGTGCTCGGCGTCCTCATGAACGGGATCTCCCGCAGCAAACCCGAACGCTTCATCATGACCCCCACCACGCTGGCCCTTGCAGCCAGCTACCTGGTCCTTGCACTCCACTGATCTCCTGCCCTGGCACTCCGTCCTGAGCCTGCCTTCCGGACACGGGCACCTGTCGGCACGTTCTTTTCAAGTCATGGGACGTCCCCTAAAATGGCGTTGTTGCCCCAGACCCCGGCAGCGTCTCCTACTGTCGGTGCGTCTTCGGAAAGGAATGTCAACCGAGGCAACAAAGCACTTTCACCCGCCGGGCTGATCTGCCGGGGCAGGTGCGCGTCATGAATACTGATCCAATCAGAGCAGTTGAAGAGGCCGCCGCGACAAATTCAGCCCTCGGACTTCAAACACGAACATTCCGCCCCCGAGTTGCAAGCTGCCGTCGCGGAGGCTGTCACGCACGGCCTGCCCATCAGGGATGTGGCCTCGGCGGCACACATGACGGCGCTGGAGGTCTTGGACGCCGCCGACCGTCATACTTACTCGGCCGCCGTCGATCCCCCGCGGACGCTTTCTTGAGGGATGCGAAGAGTTTCTTGCGCGCCGAGGTTCGTCTCGGCCGCCGTGCTCGATCGGTGCGTGAGCGAGAAGCGGCCACGGCCGGCTTGACGGCGAATCTGATCGCGCTGGTTCGTCGCCGTGCCCCCGGCTTGGTTGGGTGTTACCTATCGGGTTCGGATGAACCCAACACGCGGCCATTCTTGAGCTGGGCCGCCGCCAACGGCGTTGAGGTTCTGGTGCCGGTGAGCAGACCGGACGGGCTCCTGGACTGGGTGCAGGCACGGGGAGAGACCGAACGGGTTGGCCTGTTCGGCATCTCGGAAATGGTTGGCGAAGTGGTCGGCGACAGCGTATTCCAAAGTGTTGACCTGCTGCTTATTCCCGCTGCCGCGATCGACTCGACGGGAATGAGGATGGGGTGGGGGCGGGGGTACTTTGACCGGGCTCTCGCGTCGCTGAGGAAACCCCCTCCGGTGTTCGCGGTTGTCTACGACGACGAGGTGCTTGACTCCGTCCCGGCTGAAGGCCATGACAGACCTGTCGATGGGGTAGTTACACCGAGCCAGACCCGCGAATTCTGAATCCCCACTTTTCATCCTGCTGGATTAACCGGCCGATGCCCCGCATCAGACGACGTCGGTTGGGGCGGCGCGGTGATCGATCTTGGCCGTCAGTTCGTCGATGCGTTCAAGGGCCGCGTTGAAACGCTCGACCGTCTTCCACAGTGACGGATGCTGTTCCCGGACGTGTTCGAGGGTGGTTCCCGCGGTGGCAAGCGCGGCGAGATCGAAACTGACATTCGTGCGCGCCCCTGTCACCGCTGCCCTGAGTGCACCGAACGCCACGACAACATCGGCAATAAGGGCCGGGTTGCCGTTGGAAGCAAGCCATCCCAGGTCCCCGATGGCATCGATGGCCCGCTCGCCGAGCACGGCGGATGCCTTGGCAGCGTCGACGGATGCCCGGTGGATTGCGTCCTCACGTTCCGGTCCCGGTTCCAGCCGAAACGCGGCCCCGAAAGCTGTCGATGCTTTCGCGTCGTCATCGGCCAGTTTAAGAGCGAATTCTCGGAGGGAACGCGCCCGCAGGTGAAGATTGCTGAGCTCCCCGCGCTGGTGCTCCTCGGCTTCTGTATATCCGGCCACCATCGATGTCAGGGACGCGGCGATGGCGAGCATTACCCCAGCCCCGGCCCCGCCACCTGGCGAACCGAGGGACTCTGCCAGGGCCCGCGTCCAATCCTCAACGGTCGAGCGTTGGGTAGTCACCGCTTCAGAATCAGCCATGACACTAAGTGTGCCCTCTAATTGACCCGCTGAACTGCCGCCCGGCCGTGGGGCACCGTCAGGCCTGGCTCAACGCCTTGGCCTTGACCGCGTCGAACTCGCTCTGCGTTAGCGTGCCGGCGTCGAGGAGTTCCTTGGCCTTTGCAATTTCCTGGGTGGGGGATGCTGCGGCCACGGAGCGGATGTACTCGTTGGTGGCGGCTTGAGCCCGCTCTGCACTCTTGGCCTGCCGCTCGGCCATGCTGCGGCCCCGCGCGATCAGGTACACAAGAACTGTAAGGAACGGCACGAAGACGAGGAATATGATCCACACAGCCTTGAGCCAGCCGCTGAGCTCGTGGTCCTGGAAAATGTCGGTGATAACGGCAAACAGCGCGAAAAGGTAGGCGACGAACGCGAATCCCCAAAAGAACAGCCAAATGACACTCCAGAATTGCTCCACGGGAGCCATCCTTTCGTTCCGAGGAAGCCCTGCTGGCATTCCTTACGCGCAAGGTAGTCCCGCTGGGTTGTCCGCTGTTAGGACCATAAGGCCTGAATTCGCCTAGGCGGAGCCCCTATGACGTCCCGGATGCCCCTCCAGCCAGGCGCCTTCTACCGGAGCGCCCTGGCCTTCAGTATTTGGAATTCCTCGCCGGTGATAGTGCCTTCATCAAGGAGTTTCTTGCCAGCCGCGATCTGCTCCGCCGGGTTGGTGTTGGCGGTCCGCCGGATGTACTCAGCCATGTCTTCCCTGGCAACGTCCTGCCGGGCGGATTGCCTGATGGCCATTTGCTGTCCATAGAACATTATGTAAGCCAGGCAACCGAGCAGCGGGAACAGCAGGACACCCAGAATCCACAGGGCTTTTACCCATCCCGGCCGCAGGCTGTCCGCAAAGATGTCCCGGATGACGAGAAAAAGCAGGATCAAGTACGCCGCAAACATGACGAACGAAAACATGAGCCAAATGAAGTCCCAAAATCCCATGACCTTCGCCTTTCGCGAAACCGGTGAAGAGGCAACGATGTGTTCAGCGGCGTTGCTGGGCCAGGCGGCGTGGCAAGCGGCTTTGCGCAAGGGAAACGCCAGGACCCGATTCGGCACCAGCCTACGCACGGGGCCCTCATTGTCAACGAACCTGTCAACGACCTGGAGCGGGAGCGCGTGGCGGGACTAGAAGAAGTGCAGTTCGCTGGCCGCGTCTGGGGAAGGATGCACCACAGGAGCTTGGCCGAGTTCGAGCAGGATGTCGTTAATGCTCAGCTGGCCGTCCAGCTGAGGATCCAGCTGCACCGGGACAACAGCCTCCGGAACGGCGTCGCTACTCATGCCACGATCATATGTGCGGACCGTCCCCGAGCCCGGGGGCCACGCCGACTGGAGCCAGGGACGGGCCCGGCTCGTTCCGCCGCGCCGAGCCGGAGCATTGGTTTCCGGTGAGGCACGCCGATCGGCGCGGCGCCGAGTGCGTCAGGACCCGTCGTAGGCAGCCTGAAGGGCGGCGATGTCCAGCTTGCGCATGCCGAGCATTGCCTGCATGGCGCGCTGGGCGCCGTCGGGGTCGGGGCCACCGATCAGTTGTTCCAGCACCGACGGCACAACCTGCCACGAAACCCCATACCGGTCCTTGAGCCAACCGCACTGGCTTTCCTGGCCGCCGTCGGTCAGGGCCGTCCAGTACCGGTCAACTTCTTCCTGCGATCCGCAGTCGATGACAAAGGACACCGCTTCATTGAAGGTGAAGGCCGGTCCCCCGTTCAGGGCCGTGAAGGTACGCCCGTCAAGCTCGAAGCGGACAGTGATCGCTTGGCCAGCCGGCCCGGGCCCGCCCTCGCCATACCGCGCGACCTCGACGATTTTGCCGCCGTCGAAGATGGAGACGTAGTACTCGGCGGCTTCCTCGGCCTGGCTGTCGAACCACAGGCAGGTGGTGATTTTTTCACTCACAGCGCTCCCCTTGCGTTCGCCCGTGCCGCCAGCTGGCTCCGGCGGCGATCCATGACGTGGGTCCGAGCGTAGCCCCATCATGATTCCGCACACAACGGCTTCCGCCGCCCGGCCCATCCGGACGGGACTAGGCTTGGATGTATGCCTTCTCCAACCCCCCGACTCCCTCGCCCGTCCGCGCAGGACACTCCAAGTACCGGCCTCCGGCCCGCGCAGACAGCCGCCCTGGCCGCCTCCGCGGATGCGCTCCTGATCCTGCTCTTCGCGGCGATTGGCCGCGACGCGCATCAGCGCGGGGACATTATCGCCGGCGTCTTTGCGACGGCGTGGCCGTTCCTGGCGGGCGCGGCACTGGCATGGCTTACCTTCCGGCTGTGGCATGAGCCCCTCAGCGTGTGGCCCGCCGGCGTCGCCGTCTGGCTCGGAACTGTCGGCGTCGGCATGATTCTGCGAGCCGTCACCGGGCAGACGGTGGTGTTGCCATTCATCATCGTGGCCCTGCTGAGCCTGGGTGTTTTCCTCCTGGGTTACCGCCTTGTGGCCGCGGGCGTGCGCCGGTTGCGTTCACGCCGCGGCCAGTCCTGATGTACTAGGCTGGCAGAAGATGGCAGCGCCCGGACAAAGGGCCGCCGACAGGCCCGCAAACGGCGCAATCGATCCGGAAAGGCTCACACGTGGTCACCGCATTCGTCCTGATCAAGACAGACGCTTCACGCATCCCGGAGACCGCCGAGGAAATCTCCGCCATCGCCGGCATCAGCGAGGTCTATTCCGTCACGGGCGAGTGGGACCTGATCGCCATCGCCCGGGTCGCCAAGCATGAAGACCTGGCAGAAGTCATCGCGGACAAGCTCTCGAAAGTCCGGGGCGTGGCACACACCACCACACAGATCGCCTTCCGCGCTTACTCACAGCACGATCTCGACGCGGCCTTTGCCCTCGGTTTCGAGCAGTAGCCAAAAGTAGTACGCGGTGCCTGGCGTGCGTGGTCTTGGATCAGGCCGTTTTGGCGCTCATGAACCACGCTGACTCGCTTTGGCCGCGACTCTGGGCTACCGGGTGGCGGCCAGCACCGGGGCGGCGCGGGTTGTGACTCTCGTTGTCCTGATCGCGGCTGTCTGGGTTGGGGCCAACACATTGCGGCCACTCCCGGTGGATGGGGAGCCGCAGCCGATCGCACTCTTCAGTCTCATCAGCGGTGCTACATCGCCGTTAATCTTTGCTCTTATCGGAGCAGTCATCGCGGATCTTATCAACGTTCGCCGCCGGCCTGGGCGGTGAGCGCAGTGTGCCCTTGACTCGGGCCGGGCCGCAAGCGTATACAAGGGCCATCCCGGCGTCGTCGAGGGGGTCACGACCGCAGAGCAAGCGCGGACAGCGCCGGGACCGTCGTTATGAACCACGGCGGAGCAGCGGAGCGAGGTGAGGCGATGACCGGGTTAGCTTCCCTCCGCTTCGTGGCGCTCGGCTGGGCAGGCTTCGTCGCCGCGGAAGCAGGAATTGCGGACGAATGGGCTTACTACTTCGGCGTCTTCGTGATTGTGCTCGCCCAGTGCGCCGGTGTACCGCTTCCTGCCGTGGCCGTACTGCTTGGCGCCTACGCCTCGGCGCGCCACGGAGATCTGAACCTTGCTGCCGTTATCGCAGTCGGCAGCCTGGGCGCCATGCTCGGGAGCACGATTGGCTACATACTTGGGCGGGTGGGAGGCCGTCCGTTGATGCTGCGACTGGCGCAGCGCTTCCACGCCGACGAGAAACGCATCGTCCAGATGGAGTCGTTCTTCGATCGGCACGGCGGCAAAGCCTTGTTCTTCGGCCGCTGGGTCATTGTCGTCCGGCTCTGGGGCGCCATTGCCGCGGGGGCTGCCAGGATGCCGTGGCCCAAGTTCCTGCTGTGGACCATCCCAGGATGCATTGCCTGGGTCGCGAGCCTGAGCGTTCTGGCCTATCTGGCCGGGGCGCTGGCCCATGCCATCGGTGACGCTCTCGACATCGGCGGCTGGGTGCTGGTCCCCATCGTCGTGCTTGGGCTGGTGATCGTCTGGCGCCGGCGCAGACGCCGGAAGCTCAAGCCAGCGGAAGGGTCAGGGGACGGCGTGTCCGACGCCGGGGCCTAGCTGTCCCGCGGTGCGCGCCAGCCTGCCGGCGCCTACGCGGTCTGGGACAAAGCGACCCACCTGTCCAGCGCCGCGGCCGCGGCGCCGGATTCAATGGACTGCTCGGCGCGCTTGTACGCGGCGGCCATGCGCTCCGCCAGCGCACCGACGGCGTCGAGGTCGAACGCGACCAGCCCGGCGGCGGCGTTGAGCAGCGCCGCATCACGGGCGGGACCCGGTGCACCGGCCAGGACAGCGCGTACGACGGCGGCATTGGCCACGGCGTCGCCGCCGCGCAGCTCCTCCAGCGTGGCCGTCCGGATGCCAAGGTCGCGCGGATCAAACATCTCTTCCGTGACCTCACCATTACGGATCTCCCACACGCGCGACGGGCCGGTGGTGGTGAGCTCATCCAGGCCGTCATTCCCGCGGAAAACCAGGCCCCGGCTGCCGCGCTTGGCCAGCACTCCAGCCACCAACGGGGCCATCTGCTCGTTGGCGACGCCCACGGCCGAGGCCTGGACATGGGCCGGGTTGATCATGGGGCCCAGGAAGTTGAACGCAGTCGGAACGCCGAGTTCGCGGCGGGCGACGGCCGCATGCCGCATTGAGGGGTGGAACACCTGGGCGAAGCAAAACGTGATTCCCGCCTCTTCGGCGTTGAGCGCCACACGGGGAATGGGAAGATCCAGCCTGACGCCGAGGGCCTCCAGGACGTCGGCGGATCCGGACGAGGATGACGACGCGCGGTTGCCGTGCTTGACCACCTTGGCCCCCGCACCGGCGGCGATGAGGGCGGCCATTGTCGAGATGTTGACAGTGTTCTGCTGATCGCCACCCGTTCCAACGATGTCCAGCTTCTCGCCGGCAATGTCAATGGGGTTGGCGTTGGAGATCATCGCCTCCACCAGGCCAGACAGCTCATCCACGGTCTCGCCCTTGGAGCGCAGGGCCACCAGGAATCCCGCCACCTGGGCCGGCGTCGCTTCACCGGACATGATGGAGTTCATGGCCCACTCGGTGCTGCCGGCGGTGAGGTCCGCGCCGCTGATGAGCGCGTTGATGAGCCGCGGCCAGGTGTTGCCTGCCGCCTGTGCGGATGCCTGTGAAGTCACCTCCCGATGCTATCGAGGTCGGCCCCGCAAAGACCAATGTGAACCCCTCCGGGAACTTTTCCGCGCGAATTCGCGTCTTTGTAGAAAAAGTCCCCCGAAAACGCGGTTTGCGTTGGGCAGGACGGAGTTTTATAGACATAATGTCTATGTGACATCTGCGACCCATGCCCCCAGTACCCCGGCGCACCCGACGCTGAACCGCCCGAACATGGTTTCTGTTGGAACCGTTGTGTGGCTGTCCAGTGAGTTGATGTTCTTCGCCGGTCTCTTCGCCATGTACTTCACACTCCGTTCGACTTCCGGACTGATGTGGGCCGAAGAGACAGCCAAGCTCAACTTTCCGTTTGCGCTCGTTAACACGATCGTCCTCGTGGCAAGTTCCTTTACTTGCCAGATGGGCGTCTTCGCTGCCGAGCGGCTCCAGCCGCGCCGGACCGGCGGACGCTTCAGCTTCACCCAGTGGGGGATGAACGGATGGTTCATCCTGACGTTCCTCATGGGTTCCTTCTTCGTCGCCGGCCAGGCGACCGAGTACGCCATGCTCGTTTCCGAGCATGTCTCGCTGTCCTCCAACGCCTACGGTTCGGCCTTCTACATCACGACGGGCTTCCACGGCCTGCACGTCATTGGCGGCCTGGTTGCCTTCCTGCTCATCATGGGCCGCTCCTTCGCCGCGAAGAAGTTCGGACACTTTGAGGCAACTTCGGCGATCGTCACCTCGTACTACTGGCACTTCGTGGACGTCGTCTGGATTGGCCTTTTCCTGGTCATCTACGTCCTCAAGTAGTCTGACTTGACTCTTTTTCTACAAGAGGCAGAATTTCAAGAAGCGGCTCTCGGAGCCACCGCAGGATCGAATAAAGGAACCACCACGTGAAGGCACTCTCGCAGAAGCGACGTCACCCACTGGCAGCAATTGCACTGCTGCTGATGGGCCTCTTGGTCACGGGTGGGCTGTACGCCGTTGCCACCACCGTCAACCAGGCC